>JAGGTH010000077.1 GCA_021163845.1 Helicobacteraceae bacterium
GATTAAAAGAGAGTTGCTTTTGCAGGCAAAAAGAACCAATTGTTTGTATTTTAAGCTTGTTTGTACACTTTACTATGACTTTATACAGTTAGCTTTGATTATTGACAGCATTGCTATTTTGCAAGAATTTTTATTATTCAGTAATAATACTTTTTCTAGGCAATTGGAATATATAAAGTGTCTTCATTAATGTTACTTTTACAAAAATGCAGTATGATACTTTATAGATTATACATAACTTCTAACTTACTCCAAAATTAGGGGGTACTTTACCTAATGTGACTTATGCTGTCATACTTAAACTGGGGCTTGATGGCGTTATCAAAGAGAATATGCAACTTTATCCTCTTTTGCTCTCTCTTGCCAATCAGCGAGCAATCAAAAAAGCGATTGTACCTTTTTGTGCTCTAGACAAACTCTCTAAGATTCCCCACGTAGAGTTTTATGGAGTCAAAACACTCGATGAAGCGATCACACTTTTAAAAAATCCCCAAGTCGCAGAAGCTACAACACTTCAAAGTGAAATAGAGTATCCATTTTATGAAATAGATGGAGAGAAGTATTATTACATTAAAGAGTATGATGAGGACTTTTTGGATGTAAAAGGGCAGGAGGTAGCAAAGCGCGCGGCACTTATAGCAGCGGCAGGATTTCATAATATTTTATTAGAGGGGAGCCCTGGATGTGGGAAGAGTATGATCGCAAAAAGGATGCGTTATATCTTGCCACCTATGCGAAGTGATGAGATCT
This sequence comes from Helicobacteraceae bacterium, assembly GCA_021163845.1. GTDB lineage: Bacteria > Campylobacterota > Campylobacteria > Campylobacterales > Sulfurimonadaceae > Sulfurimonas. The sequence goes on from JAGGTH010000077.1 coordinate 751, forward strand.
TGGAGCTTGCCAAACTTGAAGCCTTTGAGATGAAAGAGCCACAATTTAAACCCCATAGAACCATGCGCTCCCCTCACCACTCTTCAACCCTTGCAAGCGTGTTTGGCGGAGGCTCACAAAAAGCGATCATCGGAGAGGTTGGTTTATCCACGGGAGGTGTCTTGTTCTTTGATGAGCTTCCTCACTTTTCTAAAGGTGTCTTAGAAGCACTTCGTGAACCGATGCAAGATAATAAAATACGCATTTCAAGGGTCAACTCGAAGGTGGAATATCCAAGCGATTTTTTATTTATTGGTGCGATGAACCCTTGCCCGTGTGGGAATCTTCTCAACGATCACCTTGAGTGTCGCTGTAGTGATCTTGAAATTCAGCGCTATAAAAACAGACTCTCGGACCCTTTTTTAGATAGAATTGATATTTGTGTGGTGATGCAAAATGTAAGCAAAGCGGATAGTTCAAGCTATAGTTCTAAAGAGCTTCACAAACAGGTGGTACAAGCGCATATCTTTTCAAAAGAGCGAGGGCAAAAAAACTTTAACGCAAAACTCAGTGATGCGGAGATTGAGATCTATTGTGTAATGAGTGATAGTGCAAGAGAGGTTTTAGATACAGCAACACAACGCTTTACACTCTCATTTAGAAGTATTAAAAAGGTACAAAAGGTAGCACGTACCATTGCTGATTTGGCACAAAGTCAAATGATTGAAAAAGAGCATATTTTAGAAGCTTTGAGTTATAGAAGAAGGGTCTAAGCTCTAAAGCAAAAGTGCTTTAGAGATAGGGATTATTTTTGTAATATACCAGCTAAAGAGATCTCAAGTTTTACCTCTTCACTCACTGCGACACCGCCAGCTTCTAGTATTTTATTCCAGTTGACACCAAACTCTTTTCTATCAATTTTTCCACTGAGAGTGATACCAGTACGGGTATTGCCCCATGGATCTTGGATAATTCCTCCAAACTCATAATCAAGTGCTACATCTTTTGTAACCCCTTTGATTGTGAGTTTACCATGTGCTTTATCCCCTTTAATAGAGTCAAGAACGAACGTGATATTTGGAAATTCTGCCGCATTAAAAATCTCTTCAGATTTTAAATGAGCATCTCTTTTATCAATATTTGTGTTAATAGAAGCGACCTCTATTGTACCTGTGAGGGCTTTGAGTTTGTTTGTTTTATCCTCAAGTTCAAATGAGCCTGAGAACTTTTGAAACTCTCCATTTACTGTACTTACCATCATGTGTTTGACTTTAAAACCAACATTAGAATGGGCTGTATCAACGCTATAAGTCCCTGCAAAAAGTGCGCTAGCACTGAGTAAAATACCTACTGTGAGTTTTGGCAATGTTTTCATATCTAGTCCTTTAAATTGAGCTTGAAAATCATTATACAGCCAAAATGGTTTATTTGAGGAAGAAATTATATAATCTAACGTAATCTAATATCTAGAATAAATTCTAGATATTATAGTAGCTTGCATGAGGGTGGTAGACTACAAGTGCGGATGTAGATTGTTCTGGGTGAATTTGAAAGGTTTCACTTAGCTCTATCCCAAACTCTTCGGGTTTGAGAAGGTTAAAGAGTGGACGATTGAGCTCAAGATCAGGACAAGCTGCGTAGCCAAAAGAGTAGCGACTCCCTTGGTATTTGTTCATCTGTACATCTGCGAGTGTTGGACCCTCTCCCTCAGAGATCCCAAGATCAAGGCGGATCTGCTTGTGTGCGATCTCTGCGAGTGCTTCGGCAAGTTCAACTCCAAGCCCGTGAAATTGGTAGTACTCAGTGTAGTTTCCCGCATCATAGATCTCTTTTTCTGCTTCGCTGAGTTTGGAACCTGCACTCACACAAGTCAGAGCAATCACATCATGGCGATCGCGGTGAAAGAAGTCACTCAGAGCGCGGTGAGGCTGTTTTCTTTGGCGTGGAAATGTAAAGATCTCTTTAGCGCGACCCATCACATGATCGAGTGGTTCTGTATTGATCTGTAATTCTGAGTGATATCCCTCACTCTCATCAAAGATAAGCAGAGAATTATCATCACTGCGACATGGCCAATATCCATAAAGGATAGTTGGTTCAAAGAGGTTTTCATCTAAAAAGCGACGTTTGAGTTTCTCGTATGCTGGCCATACGACTTCGCTGAGTTGTTTTTCATAGGCCTCTGTAGTCATCCCTTTAGAACTATATCCCCAACGCGATTTAAAAAGGATCTTATGGTTGATCCACTCAAATGCCATCTCTATTTGTTGCTGTGTGAGTTTGAGTTCACGTCTTCCCCAAAATGGAGGTGTCGGCACTACTACATCCCGACTTGGCATCTTGAGCTCTTCAAAAGGGGGAATGATGATCTCTTTGTGCTCTTTATGCTCTTTTGGCTCACCAGCGCTTCCATGAAGATTGGTATCAAAGTTACCTTTTTCGATACGACTCATCGCCGTGACCCCATCAAAAGCATCTTTACAATAAAAGATAGGACCCTTATAGATCGGACGACAAAAATCATCGATAAAGTTACGCGTGAGTGCAGCTCCACCGAGTAAAATAGGGATCTCGATATCAGCGTCAGCGAGCGCTTGGAGATTTTCCATCATCACTTGGGTAGATTTTACCAAAAGTCCACTCATGCCTATCGCTTGGGCATTGGATTCTTTGAGCGCGGCGATAAATTTATCGAGTTCCACTTTGATCCCAAGGTTTATCACTTTAAAGCCATTGTTGGAGAGGATAATATCCACGAGGTTTTTGCCCACATCGTGTACATCCCCTTTAACCGTTCCCAGGATAAGAGTGGTATCGACTTTTTTATCTACCTTTGGCAGATAAGGGTTGAGATGATCGACTGTTTTTTTCATCGTCTCGGCACTTTGAAGTACAAATGGTAGTTGCATCTGTCCACTTCCAAAGAGCTCGCCGACCACTTTCATCGCATCGATCAGAATCTCGTTGACGATTTTCTCAGGTGCGATGTTTTGACGCGCTTGTTCTACGAGTGGGATCATTCGCTCTTTATCCCCATCCATAAGCAGTTTTGCAATTTTTTCTTCATCACTCATCGCTAGGTAGGCTTCATCTACAGCATCATTATCCACTGCTTCTTTGGTGCTAAAATGATCTATAAATGTAAAGAGCGCTTCACCGTTTGGCTTGCGGTTAAAGATGAGGTCATCACAGATCTCTTGTTCTTCTTGAGAGATCTTGCTTAGGGGAATAATATGCTGCACATTGATGATAACGGATGTAAGCCCCGCTTGGATACAGTGGTGCAAAAACATAGAGTTCAGATAAGGGCGTGCATCTTTATCCAGACCAAAAGAGATATTTGAGAGTCCTAAAATCGCTCCTACCTCTGGGTGGCGTTTGCGTAGCTCGCGTATCGCTTCTATGGTGTTAATTCCCGCTTCAAAATACTCCTCATCCCCACTTCCAAGGGTAAAGGTGAGCACGTCAAAGACAAGATCCTCTTTTTTGATCCCATGGCGTGAGGTCGCAAGATCGATGATACGCTCAGCAACTTCGAGTTTTTTGTCGACTGTTTTTGCCATCCCCTCTTCATCGATGGTCAAACACACTAAAGCAGCACCAAATTTTTTAGCCAAAGCACACACTTCATCAAACTTTTCTATCCCATCTTCAAGATTGACTGAATTGATGATCGCTTTGCCACCTATGAGTTTAAGGGCAGTCTCAAGCCCTTTGGTTTGGGTAGAATCTGGCATAAGCGGCAGGGAGATCTTTTGTGCATAAAGACTCATCACCTCTTGCATATCTTTTGTCTCATCACGCCCTGCAAAGCCGACACTTACATCCAAAACATGGGCACCCACTCGCACTTGTTGTTGCCCGACACTGAGAGTCCCCTCGTAATCTTCTGCAAGTAAAAGTTCACGAAAGGCTTTAGAACCAGTCGCATTACTACGCTCTCCCACAAGCAAAGGTGCTGGCTCTTGCATGAGTGGAACGGTTCCAAATAAAGAAGCAAGGGAGTTGATCTGTTTGCCACTTGGTGCTTTTGGTGCGATTGCACTTACGCGATCTACTAGGGCTCGGATGTGCTGAGGTGTTGTTCCGCAACATCCACCCAAAAAGCTGACCCCATCATATTTTAAAAAATTCTCTTGTTTATCGGCAAACTCATCGGGTCCCATTGGATAGTAGGTGTAGCCTCCACGGTTTTGTGGTAAACCTGCATTGGCGTGGACTGAAATAGGTTTGTGCCAAAGTTCTGAGAGAGTTTTGACATGCTTTTCAACTTGCTCTGGTCCTGTTCCACAGTTAAATCCAAGTGAGAGGATATCAAAAGGCTCTAAGATCGTTGTGATGGTGGAAGCATCGGTTCCAATAAGCATCGTTCCGCTGAGCTCTATGGTGACTGAGACCATAATAGGGATCTGTGTTTGTCGCTGGCGATTTGCTTCTTGGCAGGCGTGGAGTGCCGCTTTGATCTGGAGTGGATCTTGGCAGGTCTCGAGCAAAAAGATATCGACCCCACCATCAATGAGCGCGAGACAAAACTCAGTATAGCCCTCATACATCGCATCGTAGTGGATATGCCCAAGTGATGGGAGTTTTGTGCCTGGTCCGATAGAGCCTAAACAAAAACGTGGATGCTCAGGTGTAGAGAACTTTTCACATTCGCGCTTGACAAGCTCGGCTCCCGCTTTTGTGAGTTCATACGCACGACTCCCAAGTCCATACTCATCAAGTACCCAGCTAAAAGAGCCAAAGGTGTTGGTGGTGATGAGGTCTGCTCCGGCTGTGAGGTAGGCATGAAAGATCTCGCTGAGAACCTCAGGGCAAGTAACATTAAGCAGTTCATTACATCCCTCGTTGCCCTCCCATGCTTCTTTTGGAATCTTCTCGTCACGCTGTTGAAGCTGTGTACCCATCGCTCCGTCAATAATAAGGGGGCGCTTTTTAATAGTGTTTAAAATGTAATCTTTTGTCGTCATAATAGGAAAGTCTTTTTACTAAGATAATAGAGGGCTATTTTACCCGATAGGAGCATAAAAAAGACTTTTGCGAGAAGAACAAAAAGATGTTTAAGTTTATATAGAAATGAAGTGCAATATAATCATGTATTAATTGTGCATATAAGGAGAGATCAAATGTTAAAGAAAATCGTAACAAGCGCGTTACTATGTAGTGCATTGCTTTTAAGTGGATGTGGGGATAATGAGGCTGAAGATGTTTTGCAGACAGAGCAAGATATAGATAAAGGAAACTACGAAGCGATCATTTCAAAATATGAGGGTGTGGCTTCGACAAATGAAGAGTATATGGCACTTGCAGCCGCTTATATGCAAAAAGCTGGACTGGGCTTAGCTGATTTGATGGTAGTGATTTCAGATAGTACAGAAGATGAAAATTCAGATGCTTTTGCAGCCTTTGTGAAAAGTGTGAAGGCGAGTAGTTCTAGAACAGCTTTGCGTGATTTAGAGAAGTCCTCTCTTAATTATAAAGAGGTTGTTGAAAACTGTAATGATGCAAATTTGAGCTCTTCTCAACAAGATGCTTGTCTTTATAGAGGACTAGCGCAGACACTCAAAGCTGCAAGTACGATAGGGTATATCACTGGTAGTATTGAAAACTTTGGTTCAGGTTTAGAAAGTGATAATAGACTTACGTCTACGGCGTGTGCTATGGAATATGCACTGACAGATTCTTATGACACTTCAAAGTGTGCTTTAACAACTGGACTAACACCTATAACTTTTGATAGTAATGTAACATACAATAGTATAGTTATGACTGTAAATGCAGAGGAGTTTGAACACCTTATTCGTGATATAAATGGAACGAAACGTACCGCTATTACAGATGGTTATTGTACAACTGATGATTTTTCTACAAGAGTAGAAGATAAAAATGCCAGTACATATAATCCGTCTACATTTCACGTTTGCCCTGTTACAGAGAGTGCTGAGGATGATGAGATCACAACAGAAGGCTTGATCGTAGATGCACTTAATGATGGAGTGGAAGCTATCAGCGGTGTTGCAACAGATGATATGCAAGGTGATATTGATGAGTTTAAGTGTGAAGTGCTTGGTGGAAACTATAATGAATATAGTGGATGTTCTGTGTCTTTATCATCGGATGTATCAACGCAGCAAGTCATTAACTATCTAGAAACGAATAACTAAGGAGTAAAGAATGAAAAAAATAGTAACACTATCACTTATAACGGCAAGCTCATTGATGGCTATGTATGGAGAACATTCTTATCTTTACAAAGATCCTCGTATTATGGGAATGGGGGGAGCAAACGTAGCGGTAGGTTCTTACTCTACCTCTGTTTTTTCTAATCCTGCGGGGCTTACAAATATAAAAAAAGATCATGGCTTTGTGGTTGATCTTTTAGGAATTGGTATCTCTGCAAGTAAGAATGGACAGGACTTTTTAGAAGACCTACAAGATGCCATTGATACAGAGCAAGATGCTGAAGTCGCAAATGTTCTTAAGCAATATTCCGGAGAGCACTTTCATCTAGGGATAGATAACTACACCTCAATCTCAAAAAATTCTGATGCTTTTGCATGGAGTATTGGAATTCTAGCAGCTGTGGATGTAAACTTTATGCCTCATGCTCAAGGAAGTACGAGTGGCGGATTGCTACAAACATCTTCAAGAGCCTATGGTGGAGTAGTCTTAGGTGTTGCTAAACCTTACGATACAGAGCTTGGGCGTATTGATGTGGGTGTGGGTGTAAAATATATTACGCAACAATCGTATGAGGGTGTTTTAGGAGTAAGTGAGCTTTTAGAAGATGGCGACAAGGATATTGCAGATACTTTACAAGATAAGTATGAGAAAAAATCATCAGGACTCGGAGTAGATATAGGTTTGAATTACTATCCTTTTACAGATAGTTTTTGGAATCCAACTTTTGGTCTGAGTATTTTAAATATTGGTTCTATGAGTATGGATGATAATTATGGTGGACAGCCAACAACTGTCAATATTGGTGCATCCCTAACTCCAGATGTAGGCTTTATCGATAAACTTGTACTTGCTGTTGATTATGTAGATCTTTTTGAAGCAAATGAGGTTCGTGCATACAACTTTAGTGAGACAGACGAGGTGAAATTTACAGACTATAAAGAGTCAGACATGATGAAGCGCTTACGCTTTGGTGCGAGTGCTACACTCATTGATACGAGTATTTTCTCAACTACACTGAGTGCTGGGATGTACCAGGGTGCATATACAGCAGGACTCAATATGGAGCTTACATTCTTAAAACTCAACTTTGCAACCTATGAAGAGCAAGTTGGTACTGGGAGTGTGGATATAGCAGATAGAAGATATACAGCACTTCTAGCTATTGGTTGGTAAACCATTTTCGCATGCTTAGAGCATGCGAATCTCTTCCACTTCACTTTTCACTCTCCATAATGACGATGAAATTATAAAATATCTTGACTTATTACGTCAAAAAGATGTATAATGACGATGAAACTAAAAAATATGAAAGGTTTAATCGTTAAATGGTCATAGCATATATCCGTCCAGACAAACTTTTTGATGCTGTTCATGAACAACTTCAAGCGATCAATGCGTATGCGCTTGCAAACAATATTGCCATCGATGATGAGCTTATTGATCAAAAGTCTCAAAACAAAAGACTAGAGGCAAGAAGGGATGTAACAAGCTATTTTCAGAGTAAATCCAATAGTATCCTTTTAGTTTATGATGTGTGGGTCCTTAGCACGAATATGGAAGATCTGATTCAGATGTTTTCGTGTTTACTAAAGAATAATTTTAGCGTACACTTTATCAAGCAATCTATAGTGATGACACAGCAAAGTAGTAGCATGTTAGTACTTGGATTGATGGATCAACTGCGCCAAAAAATTCAGAGTGAATCGAAAAAAGTGATAGGAAGACCAAAGGGAAGCAAGTCCACTTCAAAGTTTGATAAGTATATTAATGAAATAATAGGATTTATTAAAGAGAAAAAAAGTGTAAGTGAGATGGCGAGGCTACTGGGAGTGAGTAGAAGTTCTCTCAAAGATTATATAGAATCGCGCGAACTCAAAGAACTTGCATTGAGTTCTTTAGTACTACAAACTCCTCATAATGCTGAGGAGCAAGTGATAAATAGGATTCTTTGTCCTAATGAAAAAGAAGAGGTTGAAAAATGAGTACAGAAAAAAAAGGTATTAAAATACCAACTCCATGGAGAATAAAAAGATACTACGTATATGCTATTATGACAGCATTTGTTTTAAGTATACCGTGGATTACAGTAGATGGAAACCATCTTTTTTTACTAAGCTTTGACAAAATGAAGCTCCATCTTGCATTTATTCAGTTTGATATGCAAGAGCTTTATCTTATGCCATTTTTACTTATGATTATGTTCTTGGGTATTTTTGGTATGACTGTAATGGGTGGACGTGTATTCTGTGGATGGGTCTGTCCTCAAACAGTGTTTCGTGTTATCTATCGTGACTTGATCGAGACAAAACTTCTAGGCTTGCGCAAACGTATCAAAAACAAACAGCAAGAACCAGATATGTCTAAAGCTGAGAACAAGGTAAAAAAAGTAGTAGCTATCTTGTTATGGTCAGTATTGGCATTTGTAGCAGCAGCAAACTTTATGTGGTTCTTTGTTCCACCAGAAGATTTTTTTGCTTATCTTGCAAGCCCAATGGATCATTTGACACTTATTGGTTTTGTTATTGGTATTGCGGCGTTTTTAATCTATGATGTGATCTTTTTACAAGAGAACTTTTGTATCTATGTATGTCCTTATTCAAGAATCCAGTCGGTACTTTATGATGATCATACTGTCATGGCACTGTACAATCCACACCGTGGAGGGGATATCTATGATGAAAATAAAGAGAAAGTCTTTACAAAACAAAAAGATCTCCAAGCAGTACAACCAAATGCTGAGTGTACGGCATGTGAGAGCTGCGTAACGGTATGTCCGACACACATTGATATTCGTAAAGGGCTTCAACTTGAGTGTATCAACTGTTTAGAATGTGTCGATGCATGTACAGCGGTCATGGGAAAACTTGGAAAAGAGTCTTTGGTTACTTGGTCGAGTGACTATGAGATCATTGATCAAAAAGGGAAAACGAAGTTCTTCCGTACGAAGATCCTTGCATACATGGGACTCATCGTTGGTATTGCGATCATTCTTGGAATGATGGGAAGCACAAAAGAGCATATGCTTTTAAATATCAACAAGGAAAATCGTCTTTATTCCGTGACAAAACTTCCTGATGGAAAAGTGGCAGTAGAGAATGCTTATGAATTCTTACTCCAAAATACTGAGAATGAAAAACATAAGTACTTCTTTGAAGTAAGCTTGCCAAAGGGGATGAAAGGAGAATTACTTATTGATAAACCGAGTGCTCCTTTTACAGCAGTTCCTGGCATAAAAAAGAAAAAAATCGTTGTGCTTAGAACAACAGATATGCTAGTAGATAATGATAGAAAAGATACTGTGATCCCTATTACGATCCGTGCGTATGCCCTTGGACATGAGGATAGAATTGTAGTTTTTAGAAACTCTACATTTACATTTCCAAGATCAGATATCATCAGAGATGCTAAATAAGATTTCACTGATTGAAGTTCACTCTATAAATTAATTTTATAGAGTTGAATTTTTTTTGGTGATTTTTGTAAAATTTTCTTTCCAATAGTTGTTTTTCCACTTCTTCTTGCGAGAAACTTCACCCCTAAACAATATATAGGTCTTGCTCTTGTGCTATAATTGCGACTTTAATAGAGAAAAGGAGTAATTTTGCCATTTTCAAAAGAGAAAAGAAAAGATACGATAAGTGGAATCGTTTTTGTAGCCCTTTTTGCTGCTGCTGCGACAATGATAGCAGAGTTAAAAGTTGTCAGTTCTATGGGAATATCACCGCTTGTTGTGGGTATAGTAATAGGTATCTTTTATGCAAACACCTTGCATAATAAAATTCCATCAGCATGGGAAGGTGGAATCACTTTTTCAGCAAAGAAGATATTGCGTTTTGCGATCGTTTTTTACGGATTTCGTATCACGTTTCAGCAGATCGCTGAGGTTGGAATAGACGGATTTATGGTATCTCTTATTATGCTCTCGACAACCTTTGTTCTAGGGACCTATGTAGGGATCAAGTTATTTAAGATGGATCGCGATACTTCGATGCTAAGTGCATCTGGAGCTTCTGTTTGTGGAGCTGCTGCTGTTTTAGCAACAGAACCAGTCTTAAAATCACAAGAGCACAAGGCAGCTATAGCGGTTTCTATGGTCGTACTCTTTGGAACGATCGCTATGTTCTTGTACCCTGTCCTTTATACGACAGGCGTGCTTGATATGACTGCTAGAGAGTTTGGGATCTATGTGGGTGGAACGATTCACGAGGTCGCTCAGGTTGTAGCGGTTCCGGCTTCTGTGCCAGGGCTTGATCAAGAGGCGGCAAATGCTGCGGTGATCGTAAAGATGACGCGGGTAATTATGATCGCGCCGATGCTTATTGTTTTGGGGCTTTATCTCTCCTATGCATCAAGAAATACAGAAGATCAAGCAGGCGGAGTGACACTTGTAATTCCTTGGTTTGCGGTTTATTTTGTGGCAATGGCTGGATTTAACTCTCTTGGAGTTGTGCCTGCAAATATTGTTGATCTTATCAATACGGTAGATACATTTTTACTCACCATGGCGATGACAGCACTTGGAATGGGGACACGTTTTGCGAAGTTTAAAGGTTTAGGGCTTGCACCTCTTTATACATCCGGAATTATGTTTCTTTGGCTTGTTGTGGGCGGTTATTTTATTACAAAATGGGTCGTTGCAACTTTTTAAAGAATCTCTTTACAAAATAACACTATAATTTAGTTAAATTTCTCGGAAAGGGGTCAAGAAAGAATGTCGCATTTACCAAATACGCTCAACTCTTTTTGGCTCTATCGAGAGGTATATAGAAAACTTGGAATCTCTAATCCTGCGTACAAGTATTGGAAAAATACACCTACACTCAAGCTCAATAATAAATATCTCTTTGTCAAAAAAGAGACACTTCCTTCTCAACATGCCCATGTTGAAGAGATACTTACAGATCTTTCTGGATATTTACCTATCAAATACGCTTCAGATCAACTTCATATCAATGAACATGTGTTCACTTATGATAAGATGCGCCTTCACAGGGAGTTTGAGTACAAGTATGTAGAGGATATAAAGTTTGTGAACATTCGAAAGTTTTTTAAAGAGCATGGGATCAAAGTGAATAAAAACTCGCTTGTGCATCTGGCAAAAATGAAGGATATTGAACTGACACCTGAATCTACTTTTTATAATCTCAAAGATGATTATGCCTTGGTTGTTTATAACTAATGAATACTTTTTTTATTGAGTTTAGAGATCCACTCTTTGGTGTGATCGTCTTTTTTGTTCTTATTTTTATCATCACTTTTTTTTCTTATTGGTGGGGCAGATACAAAACAAAAGAGGACTACAGACACCTTGATAAATTTCTCAAACAATTTCGCTCTGCCCCTACGCAAAGTGAACTCAGTGAAATGATGAGCAAAGGGGAACTTTCTGAAAAATCATGGATTCTTCTTGCAAACGCTTATTATAAAACAGGGGATTATGAAAAGAGCATTGAGATTTATAATGAGCTGCTAAAGCATGGCAACACAGCAAACACAAGAGAGACGATGTATCTGCTTGGCAAGACCTATTATAGAGCTGGATTCTTAGAGCGATCCAAACAAGTCTTTTTGGAGATATTAAAGCGTAATCCGCGTACTCCTCAGGCACTTCGTTATCTGTTCTTGATCTATGAATACACACGGGAGTACGATAGGGCATTTGAGGTGTTAGAGCCACTCGATGAGCTTGAAAAAGATGTCAGTATGGATAGTTCTTATCTCAAAGTACTTTCAATATTGAATGATATGAAAAAATCACCTAAAGAAAAATCTGCTGAGCTTTTAGATATCTATAAGCAAACGCATCAACTTACTTATATGATCTTCGAATACCTCTTTAAGGTAGATCCAAAACTTGCGTGGAGACATTTTGATCATTCAAAAAGTGACAAGCTTATCGATATCCTTTGGGGAATACAAGCCAAAGATCTTGATTTGGATATAATTACGAAAAATGGCTTTTTACGGGAGCTTTATAGTGCTCGAGGTGATTTGAATCTTGCGCAAAGAAGCTCTATTTTTGAGCTGGATGTACTGATACATCTGCATGGAAAAGCCAATGCAAGTTTGAGTTTTGAGTATGTATGTGAAAATTGTAAACAGGCGTATCCGTTTGCTTTTCATAGATGTAGTGCATGCCATGGCATTGACACGCAGACAGTCGATTTTATATTAAGTAAAAATTATCGTAGGGATTTTAGTGAAGAAAATAACTCTTTTCAGTGACGGAAGTGCTCTTGGAAACCCTGGACCTGGGGGCTATGGAACTATTTTGCGTTTTGGTGACCATGAGAAGATCATCTCAGGAAGTGATGAACATACAACAAATAATCGTATGGAACTTTTGGGTGTTATCGAGGGACTCTCAGCACTCAAAGAGCCATGTGAGGTAGAGGTGATCTCTGATTCCTCTTATGTAGTCAAAGGGATCAATGAGTGGCTTAGTGCGTGGATCGCTAGAGATTTTAAAAAAGTAAAAAATCCTGAATTGTGGCAAAGATATATCGAAGTATCAAAACCTCACAAAGTAAATGCTATCTGGGTTCGTGGGCACAATGGGCATGAGGAAAATGAAAGATGTGATAAAATTGCACGTGATGAAGCACAAAAAGCAAAAGATTCACTTGCATAGTTGTGCATAATGAGGAAATTATGATTAAAGATTTAGAATCCCTGCAGAAAACTTTGGGATATGAGTTTCAAGACAAAAAGCTCCTTATCGAAGCGCTGACGCATAAAAGCTATAAACAGCCCTACGATAATGAGCGATTAGAGTTCTTGGGAGATGCCGTTCTTGACCTTGTAGTGGGGGAGTACTTATTTCGAAAGTTTCGCAAATCTGATGAGGGGAAACTCTCTAAGATTCGCGCTTCACTCGTGAATGAAGATGGCTTTGATAAGCTTGCACGATCTATTCATTTGGGAGATTATATCTATCTTTCTAACGCAGAAGAGAATAATGGAGGGCGTGAAAAACCCTCCCTCTTATCGAATGCTTTTGAAGCAGTGATGGGAGCGATCTACCTTGAAGCAGGACTCAAAAAAGTAGAAGAGATCGCAATCGATTTGATAGAGAAAAACCATGCGGATATCTCTCTTGATTCTCTTTTTAGAGATTTTAAGACAACACTCCAAGAGCTCACACAAGCACGTTTTGGGATCACACCAGAGTATAAGGTAATATCGAGTCGTGGACCTGATCACAAAAAAGAGTTTGAGCTCGCTGTAGTGATCGAAGATAAAGAGTACGCAAGAGCTATTGGAAAAAGTAAAAAAATTGCCCAACAAGAAGCAGCAAAACTTGCAGTAGAGATGCTAAAAAATATGAAAAAATAGAGGATGCACCGTGAATAGTTTTGGAGAAAAATTACGACTAAGTACTTTTGGTGAGTCTCATGGAACAGCCTTGGGATGTATACTCGATGGGGTTCCTGCGGGTCTTGTAATAGATGAAGACTATATCCAAAGCGAGCTTGATAGAAGAAAGCCTGGAAAAAGTGAGTTTGAGACAGCGCGCAAAGAAGCGGACAAAGTAGAGATCCTTAGCGGTGTTTTTGAGGGAAGGGCAACAGGAACACCAATTGCGATGGTGATCTACAACACCAACCAAAAATCAAAGGATTATACAAATATCAAGGATGTCTTTCGCCCAGGACATGCGGATTTTACCTATTTTCATAAATATGGTTTGCGTGATTATCGTGGTGGAGGGAGAAGCTCTGCGCGTGAAACTGCAGCAAGAGTTGCAGCTGGAGCGATCGCTAAACTGATGCTGGGTGAGCTTGCTATCTCTATTGAGAGTGGGATCTCAGCGGTTCATGATATACAAGGGCAAAATTTTGATTATGAGTATGCAAAACAAAGCCTTATCTACGCGCTTGATCAAGACAAAGAAGAGGTGCAAAAAGAGGCAATATTACAAGCAAAAAATGATCATGATTCTGTAGGTGGTGTGGCGCGTGTTCGTATTGTAGGTGCGCCTGTAGGACTTGGTCAGCCCCTTTATTACAAACTTGATGGTGTTTTAGCAGATGCGATGATGGGGATTAATGCCGTCAAAGCAGTAGAGATCGGAGATGGGTGTTTGAGTGCACAAACTCTAGGTTCTCAAAATAACGACGCAATCCGTGCAGATGGTTTTAAAACAAACCATGCAGGGGGAATTCTTGGTGGTATTAGTAACGGAGAAGATATTATTCTCAATGTCTATTTCAAACCAACGCCCTCAATCTTTAAAGAGCTTGAGACAGTAAATACTCACAATGAGGAGCTCAATTTCTCACTCAAAGGGCGCCATGATCCGTGTGTGGCAGTTCGTGGGACAATCGTATGTGAAGCGATGGCGGCGCTTGTGATAGCGGATATGTTACTTTTAAATATGGGTACTAGAATGGATGGGGTAAAAAGCTATTACCAAGCAAAATAACTAGAGGAGATCTCTAGTTATCAAGGGTGAAATCGGAGTTTTTGAGGATATTATCGACGACGTCTTGGTAATATTTTTTTTGCTCACTGCTTCCAAGAGCTACAGGTGGCTCCCCTTTGTCTGAAGCTTCGCGTACTGCCATATCCAGAGGAATTCCCCCAAGAAATGGGATGTTATATTTTTGAGCGATCTTATCACCTCCACCTGTTCCAAAGATATCGTAACGATTTTTCGTATCAGGCGCGATAAAAAAGCTCATATTCTCAACGATTCCAGCCATCTTTACACCGATATCTTTAAACATCATAACAGCACGTGAAACATCATCTGTTGCAACTACCTGAGGTGTTGTTACAAGTACCGCGGCACTAATTGGAAGCTCTTGGGCGATGGTGAGCTGCACATCCCCAGTACCTGGGGGCATATCGATTACCATAAAATCAAGCTCCCCCCACGCAACATCCTCTAAAAATTGAATAAGTGCATTGACCGCCACAGAACTTCTCCATACAAGAGGTGTGTCCATTGTTGGAGTGGTAAGAGCCACACTCATTATTTTGATCCCATAGTTCTCAGCTGGGACTATTTTGTTGTCATCATTCCATGCTATTCTTTGAAGATCAGTATTTGTCAGTCTTGGGATGTTAGGTCCATATACATCCGCATCTAAGATCCCTACTTTATATCCTTTTTGAGCGAGGGCAATAGCGATATTAACACTGACCGTACTCTTACCAACACCTCCCTTTCCACTTGTAACGGCGATGATATTTTTTGCATAGGGTGCACGGTTATTTGGGGAGGCACTATGTCCGTAGTTCATATCTTTTTTTGCTTCAAGATTTTTCTTTGTGATGTTGAGTGCATCAAACTGAGTGGCATAGTTCTCTTCGATCAGTTTTTTTACATTGAGATAAGAATCATCACTAATTGTTAAAAGTTCGATGTTTGCAATATTATTGACAACCTTGATCTCTCCTAAGAGCTTTAGATCTCCGATACTCCTGTCAATTCCAGGGTACTTGAGCTCTTTGAGACCTTGTTGCAACTCTTTACTATTCATAAGGGTTCCTTTGCGTTTGGCTTGCTAAGAGTGACTTGGTCGCATTGGCTTTGTGTGCAAGTCCTGAGAGCATTTCAGCGCAAGAGGGGTAGTCCATACTCAAAGAGTGATACTGATTTACACGTTCACTAATAAGAGTGTTAAGTAGGGTAACAACTTGCTCGAGTTTGCCCGCTTCATCACTTTTATTGAGAAGCTCTTTGATAAGGAGTTCTCTGGAATTCATCCCCATAGAAAGTCCCACCTTTTTCCCTATAGTGATAAACTCATTGGCGCTGATATAAAGACCTGAAAAAAATGTGTTAAGAAAATTATTTTCTAAGGCAGTAAACTTGCTTTTCATTGAGTTACCTCTTTTTTTCATGCTCTTGCCTCCTTATTCACTTGGGCTGCTTTTGCAACATTTGGGTCAGAATCTTGAAGAAGATTTTCTAAAATATCAAGAGGTGCATTTTGATTCTCTGCAAGACGCATACGCACCATTTTATCTGCATCATCTGCAAGTATTTTAAGTATTTTTACTGGAGTGCTAGGATTGCCTGAGAGTCCGTCACGCACGATCTTTTCATCACTAAAAAACTTCTCCAAAATGGAAGCAGGTGTATTGGGATTGGTCGCAACGAGTGCGCGTACGAGATTTACTTCATCTGAAGCGAGTGTTATGAGTACATCCTGCGGTGTATGAGGGTTTTTTGCAACGGCCCATCTCGCCCCCATATCTGCTTCGTTAACGGCAAGATCACGCAGGAGTTCTACCATCGTTTCACTATACTCTTTTTCTCTATCATAGACGGATGTTCTTAAACTTAAATTCATAGCAACCTGACCTACGATCTCTTTATGATCTTTAAATGGATAATATATTTTTTTGACCAACTCGATATCAAGTTCTCTTTCATCAAGTGCTTCTAATAATCTATTTTCATCTCTCTTCTCAATAGCATCTAAAATCTCTTTTTCTGACATGTTTCACTCTCTTTTCTAAATTGTGATAGTTTTTTGAGAATATAGCAAACTCTTGCTTTTTCTTCTTTAAAAGCAAGGGGTAATTTATTAATTTAAGCCTAAAGTACCGTTATTATGTTACAAATTTATTGTGGATGAGTACCAGATTATTTGCTGACATTATAATAATTATTACTAATGTTTTTGTGTTTCGTTTGGTAATATAGTTATGTGATATTATTGTGATTTAATGCTTTCATAAGAGTCATAAACATATAATAAGCACGTTATTCC
Source organism: Helicobacteraceae bacterium (assembly GCA_021163845.1). Lineage (GTDB taxonomy): Bacteria > Campylobacterota > Campylobacteria > Campylobacterales > Sulfurimonadaceae > Sulfurimonas. Next base: position 17,640 of record JAGGTH010000077.1, read on the forward strand.
GTTGAATGCATTTAACTTATATAAAGTATTGCTTTACTTATTGTAAGATGTTGCAACATAAAACAAAGAAAAGAAGGAGCACGGATGAAGAAATTGCTAAAAACATTAGCTTTTGCAGCAACATTGACTTTCACCCCTCTTATGGCGGCTGATGGATATGTAGAAGATGATATTCTTATATCTGCACAAGAGGCTATTGGATTAGTTGGTAAAGAAGGTGTAATGTTTGTTTCAGGAGATAGTGAAGATGTATACAAACTAGGACACATTAAAGGTTCTGTAGAGATGTATGCACACCACTTGCATCATTCAGATATTACAGGAGAGATGCACTGTGCACCACTATACCGTTGTATTGATGATGCGGAGCAATATATTGGATCAAAAGGGATCGATAACGATACACTTGTAATCGCTTATGATGACTTTAAAGGACCGAATGCGACTGGTGTGTATTCATTTTTCCAAAGTTTTGGTCACAAAAACTTAAAAGTGCTAAACGGTGGACGTAATGCAATTATGGAAATTGACCCTGCGCAAATTAAGTATAATAAGATTCAAGATGAATTAAAAGCTGAAAGAGAAAGAATTAAGCCTTACAGATTTAAAGTAAGAGATCATAAAAGAGGTGACAAGGTTATCTCTGAGGCTGAACTAGCAGAAGCTGAGAAGATTTTGGAAGAGAGCAAGTCAATTCAAAAATCTATTCAAGATGAATTGAAAAAAGCTGAAAAGGATCTGATTGTTGTCAAAGGTCCTGAGAAAGTTGAACCAAAAACATACAAAATCAATAAAGATGATATTGACCTTTCTTTGATCGCTGGAAAAGAGGAAGTAAAAGTTGCAATGGAAGATATCCTTAAGAATGGGAAAGACTCTAAGTATGTAATTATTGATTCTCGCGCTATGTCAGAAATCATTGGTGAGAGAAAGATGGATAATGTGGCTCGTGGAGGACATGTTCCAGGTGCTACTTTCATTGAGTGGAATAAGATTTCAGATTTGAAAAATAAAAAATCTTTTAGATCTGCTAAAGAGCTAAAAGATGTATACGCAAAATATGGTATCACTCCAGATAAAACAATATATGCATATTGTATGGTTGGTGCAGGTCGTGGTTCTGAGCACATTACAGCGCTTAAACTTCTAGGTTACGAGAATGTTAAAGTATTTACTGGTAGCTGGGATGTTTGGGGTAATGATATGAACTTACCACTAAAAAGATAAGGGAGAGGTTTAAAATATGACAAAAGTTATGAATAATAAGCGTAGAAATTTCCTTAAAGTTTCAGGAATGACAGCTGCGTTGGTTGCTTCTCAAGGTAGCCTTTTTGCAAAAACTGATGCCATGAGCATTGAAAATGGAAAAAACGAATATCCAAACACAAACTACACAGAGGATATGTACAGAAATGAGTTCTCTTTTACTTATGGTAAAAAAGAAGAGCATGGTTTTGCATACCACTGTGTAAACTGTCAAGGAAACTGTGCATGGGAAGTTTGGTCACACAATGGTGTTATTACACGTGAGAACCAATCAGCTCGCTATCCGATCATCAATGCAAAGATCCCTGACTTTAACCCACGTGGTTGTAATAAAGGTGTTCAGCATTCACAAACAATGTACCAAAAAGATAGAATTCTTTATCCAATGGTTCGTACAGGTGAACGTGGTGAAGGAAAATGGAAACGTGTAAGCTGGGATGAAGCGGCAGAGAAAATCTGTCAAAATATCTTTGACACATTGACAGATCCAGAGCGCGGTCCAGATAAGCTTATGGTACACGCTGGTACGGGTCTTTTAACTGAGGGTCGTCGTGGTTCCGTATTACGTTTCTCTACGCAACTTGGTGCAAACCGTATCTACCCATCATCTTACCTAGGAGATATGTTCTCAGGTGCTGCTATTGCATACGGTGAGGGGAACCTTGGATGTACTTGGGACTTCATGTACACAGTTGATACTGCTGTTATGTGGGGTGGTAACCCTTCAGTTTCACGTATCCCTGATGCTCACTTTGTATGGGAAGGAAAATATAACGGTGCGAAAGTTATCGTAATTACTCCAGAATTTAATGCAACTGCAAAATCTGCAGACCTTTGGATCCCAATCAAAGCTGGTTCAGATAATATCTTAGCGATGAGTGTTATTCACCAAATCTTAGAGCACAAAATGTACAAGCCAGAGTTTGCAAAACTCTATACCGATCTTCCATTCTTAGTAGATGTGAAAACTCAAAAAATGATCCGTAGAAATGACTTAGAGCATACTGAGGATAAAGAGCTTCACCATAAATGGGATGAACAATTCTATTGTATGAACGAAACAGATGGAAAACCTTTCTTGATGCCAGGTACAGAAGGTCACGATACACGTACGCTTCGCCTACCAAAAGATGTAAAACCTACACTTGAAGGTTCTTGGACTATAACGGACGTTCATGGACATGAGAGAGAAGTAACAACTGTATTTGAAATGCTTAAAAAATCTGCTGCAAAATTTGCACCAGAGGCTACAAAAGATATTACAGGTGTACATCCAGAGACTGTTACACAGCTTGCAAAAGACATCGCTCTACCAAAAGTGGTTGAGATTACAACAGGGTTTTCACTCAACAAATATTTTAATGGGATGATGACTATTTGGAACGTTGCTTCTATTTGTGGACTTACAGGTCGTATGGGGCCATACGGTGGACTCAACACAGAAAATGAGTTTCAACTTTCAGGTCTTGGAGCACTTTCAGGATTCAGTGGAAAATATAACCCACGTTTTGGTTCTGGATTCGTTGGTGAGTTCATGAACGGTAACGGGATGAAAACATTTGATGAATACTTCACAGATGAAGATGTCAAACGTGCACAAAACGGAATGAGTAAAAAAGAGTATATGGCAGTTCTTAGTGAAATGCTAGAAGCTGGTAAAAATGGTGGAGATAACCTTACAAGCGAACACGGAAACGTTGTAAAACCTTGGTGGTTACCAACTACAGCTCTTATTGTTGCGGATTCAACTTTTAGACGTAACAAAGGGAACGAATACCGTAAAGCATTCTTAGGTAGAATGGACTTTTATGCGTATGTTGACTATAGAATGAGTGAAGCTGCACAGTATGCGGATGTATTACTTCCAGCAAAATCTCACTATGAAGTGTATGACCTTAGAACATCTCCGGGTTACCATAGATTTACAAACCTTGCTCAGCCAGTAGCAAACATCAAAAATGTTGGTGAAGCGATGGATGAGTGGAGTATGTTCACACTTCTTGCAAAAAAACTAGAAGAGATTGCAAATCGTCCTGAAAATGTTGGTCAAGCAAAAGTAAAAGATGATGTACGTTATGCAAGACCAGGGTACCATGACCTTACAATATTCCATAAAGAATATACAAATACAGATGAAGAGTCTGAGGGTGAAGGTGAAGTTTACCTTGGTACGGACAAAATGGCTGTTCAAGCTGCTCTTGAAAAATGTGAGCAATATGAGCCATGGACTATGGAAAAAATGTATAAAATGGGTGGTTTCTTGCTTATCAATGAAAAAGCAGCGCAAACATCACCACTTTATTCAGATAAGCCATACAATTCGAATGAGAACCATTTATACAAATTTCAGCCACTTCATACAATGTCTGGTCGTCAAACATTCTATGTTGACCATGAGATGTATATCAGAATGGGTGCTGCGACAAATACTGGTATGGAAGGGATCCGTCCACAACGTAAAGAGTATCCGTATGTACTAATGACGCCACACGCGAGATGGTCTATCCACTCGAACTATAAAACGTCACGTACACTTCTTCGCCTGCAACGTGGTGTACCGGCTATCCAGATCAACCGTGTAGTAGCAGAGACAAAAGGTATTGAAGATGGTGATACTATCCGTGTATTCAATAATCTTGGTGAGTTCTATGCAATGGCAAAACTTAGTTCTTCTGCTCCAGCTGATGGTTTAGTACTTGAGCATGGATGGGAACCGTACATGTATAAGTTTAACAAAGGTCACAATGAAGTTGTACCTACATCTCTTAACCTCTTAGAGATGGCAGATGGATGGGGTCACCTCAAATTTGGTGGTCTTTGGGATGGTAACCAGTACGCATACGATGGTGCTGTTAACTATGAAAAAGCAAAAGTTTAAGGAGCATAGATGTCAAAAAGACAATTAGCAATGGTTATGGACCTGAACAAATGTATCGGGTGCCAAACATGTACTGTAGCATGTAAAACTCAGTGGACTAATAGAAATGGTCGTGAGTATATGTACTGGAATAACGTTGAGACGTATCCTGGTACTGGTTATCCTAAAAACTGGATGGAGTTAGGTGGTGGTTTTGATGCTGCTGGTGACTTACAACCAGGTGTTATTCCAAACCTTGAGGCAGATTATGGTGTGCCTTGGGATTATAACTACGATGCACTTCAAGGTGGAGCAAGCTTTGAGCCAAACGTAGAGCCAACATGGGGACCAAACTGGGATGAAGATGAGGGTGCTGGTGCATTCCCACAAGATAACTACTTCTTCTACCTTCCACGTATTTGTAACCACTGTACAAATCCTGGATGTTTAAGTGCGTGTCCTCGTGATGCAATCTTTAAACGTGAACAAGATGGTGTTGTTTTAGTTGACTTAGACAGATGTCAAGGGTACCGCTATTGTATCGCGGGTTGCCCTTACAAAAAAATCTATTTCAACCCAAAAATCTCTAAATCTGAAAAATGTATCCTTTGTTTCCCACGTGTGGAGCAAGGTCTTCCACCAGCGTGTGCACAACAATGTGTTGGACGTATCCGTTTTGTTGGTTTCTTAGATGATGAAGAGTCTCAAGTATATAAACTTGTACATAAGTACAAAGTTGCACTAGGACTTAGAAGTGATTATGGTACACAACCAAATGTTTATTATGTTCCACCAACCGAATCTCCAGTGAAATTCGATGCTGATGGGAAGATCATTCCTGATTCAGGACGTCTTCCAATTGAAGAGCTTGAAAAATTATTTGGACCAGAAGTTCATGGTGCGATCAAAACATTAAAAGATGAGATGAAAAAACGTAAAGAGACTGGTGAGAGTGAATTAATGGATATCTTAATTGCATACCAACACTCAGATATGTTCCGTCTTGATAACAACTACTATCAACAAGTAGCACGTGAAAATGGTCAAAATCCATTGGCACCTGTAGATACTCGTTATGCAGCTGGTAAATATACAAAAGCTGGACATGAAATGAATTTCTTTCATGGTGGGCATGGTCATACAGCAGGAGGACATCATTAATGAAAAAATTAGTAAATACTCTAGTAACAGCTAGTGTTATCGCAACTGCGGTAGCTGCTAGCTCCGTGATTACAGCGGTAAAAGTGAATGCTAATCTTGATAAGGTTAGCTATAACTACGATGTGTGGGAAAATGCTAAGATGACTGAAGTGACTCTTTATCCACAAACTACTATTAAGTTTAACGATAAAGAAGCAAACAACATCAATCAGGATGCAAAAGCGATTACAGCAGAGATCGGAGCGCTTTATAATGGCTCTAAGATCGCATTCATAGTGAAATGGGCTGATGGAACAAAAAATATCACTACAGGGAACTGTATCGATAGATATGCAGATGGTTTTGCAATGCAGTTTGCATCTGATGCATCGAATCCAAAACAATTACCATATATCGGTATGGGTTCAGATGGACGTCCTGTTGTAGTGCATCTTCAAAAAGAAGCATTTGGAACATATGAACCAAATGGTTATGGGAATGTTGCACATCAAGTAAATCCAAATCAAACAGATTTATTTGGAAAAGATCTTGCGAACTTTAACAAAAAAGTAAAAGCATTAGCTACCAATGACTATGAGAGAAGCTTTGTTGCGGAAGGTTTTCGTTCAACAACTGAGATTAAAGATGGAAGTAACACTTCCTATGCTCGTATCGGTTATGTAGGTAAAGGCTGGGAAGGTACACTCTCTCGCCCATTAAAAGATGCATACGTAGATTTAAATGCGGCTGTTATCCCTGTAGCACTCGCAATTTGGGATGGTGGAAAACTTGGTCGTAACGGACTTAAGTATCTTACTGGTTGGACAGCTGTAAAACTAGAAGGTAAAACAGGTTCAGAGGAACTTTTAGCTTCTCTTACTGAGAAATCTAAAGGGGATGCTGCAAAAGGGAAAGAAGCAGCAATGAACAATGGATGTACAGGTTGTCACCAAATGGAAGCACAAGACGCTGAAAACCTTATGGGACCAGGTTTAAAGAATATTGGTGGATATGCAACTGCTGATTATTTAAGAGAGTCTCTTGTAGCTCCATCGGCTGTAGTTGTTCCAGGGTATAATAGAAATGCGCATTCATCATTCCCGTGGTATAATCTAGAAGATGGCAAAAGAGTTTCAACTATGCCAGGATTTGATTACTTAGAGCAATCGGATATTGAAGATATAGTTGCTTACTTACAAACTTTAAAAGCGGAGGTTAAGTAATGAAAACTTTAAGTTTAATAACTTCGGCACTTACTTTAGCTGCTGTGCTTGTTTTAAGTGGATGTGGTGAAGAACCTAAGCCAGCTGGAAAAGCGAGTACTGAACTAGTACCGATGGAAAAAATGGGTTTTTTAACAATCGACACATGTGCTGAAGCTGGTGCATTTAAAGACTGTTATTTAGAAAACTATGTTTGTGGAACAGATGGGTGTTACCAAGAGTTCGAACCAGGTGTGTTTGGAAAAGTAGGACTTGTTCTTTATTCACATGTTGATGGGATCTCTTACAAGTTAGATGTTACTGATCTTGATATGAGTCTTATCGATACAGGTATCAACCGTAATGATGTAAGTATCGTAGGTGAATATGATGCTTCTACAAATACTCTTTATGCTAAAGAGTTTAAAGCTCCACCACCACCGAAGAAGTCTTTCTTTAAAGGTTGTCTCTAATCTTAAAGCCCTCCGGGCTTTAAGTGGTGTTTTTCTTATAACTTCAACATACTTCATAACGCCCTATCGTCTTCAAGCGAAGTTATGATAAAAATCCCAAATACTTTAACAATAGGACACTTATGAATAAAGAGTACAGACTCTATATATATGCTTTTTTATCTCGTACAATGGCAGATGTCGCAGATAAGAACTATATCAAAGACTTACGTAAAAACAAAGACCTCTTAGAGCTTCTTGGAGAAGAGACAAAAGAGTGGTTTGAGACGCATTCTGATGAGATGATCCTAGATGCACTCAATGAAGACTTCTCTTCAATGTTTGTTATCAATACTCAGGCGGTAGAATCATTTGTTTTAGATGCAAAAAATGAAACGCTAGTAGGGCTTCAAAACCCTGTGATGAATTTTTATTATAAGCATGGATTTGAGCTCAATATGGATCAGAGTGATCTTATGGCACCCGATCATCTCTCAATTGAATTTGCTTTTATGCAGACCCTTATCTACAGAGATGAGCAAAAACCTCAGTACGATTTTTTAAAAGAACATCTTTTTATCTGGGTTGTCCCATATATGATAGGGATGAAATCTATGGCAAATACACCTTTTTATAGAGATATTTGTGATTTTATCGTAGAGTTTGTTGTTGCCGATTTTGAGTATTGTAGCCAAGAGATGGAGCAACTCAGTGAATGATTTAAGCTTTGTTCAAAGATCTGAACTCTTCTCTTATAGTGGCACCAATTGTATTCGTAATGACTACCACTTTAATACATGCCAAAAATGTGTTGATATTTGTCCTGTAGGTGCTTTTGATATAGTAAGAAATGCACTTAAACTTTACTCTAATGAATGTATAGAGTGTTCGGCGTGTATTGGAAGTTGTCCTACAGAGGCACTGAGCATCAAACACTTTGATCCTAACCTTTATACCCAAGAGTTTGCTTCATTAGAAGATAAAACACTTTCTTGTAAAAAAACGACCAATTGCCTTGGTGCCTTTGATGCGCATCATTATATTACTATGGTACTCAATGCAGAAGAATCTCCTGTATGTGATATGACACATTGTGAATCGTGCGCTCTCAATAAAGACAAAAAAGTTGAAAACTTTATACGCGAAGAGATTACCAAAGCAAATGAGTTTCTTCTCGCTTGTGGGATAGAAAACAGCGTAGAAACACTTGAGGAAAAAATTGAAGAAGAGAATCCTAAACGCGCTCTTTTTAAGGCTGCATTTTCTAAAGTAAAAGATGCAAGTACTAAAGAGGATGTTAATCCAAACACCTTATCTATAACGACACTGCATCAAAGAGACCCCAATTCTCACGGCGTTCCACTCAAGTTTCTCAATCTCAAACGTGCCATTAAAAACAATCTTACAAAATTTGCTACAACTTCACATGAAACAAATTTTGGACTCTTTGCGAAAAAAGAGATCATCTTTTCTTCATGTACTAACTGTGGTGATTGTGTGCAGTTTTGCCCAACAGAAGCATTATTAAAAACCTCAGATAAACAGGGAATTAACTTTAATGTAGGGGATTGTATCGCTTGTGGAATATGTGATCACATCTGTAAAACAGATGCGATCCATACGACTGAGGGGATCGATCTTGTAAATTTTGCCTATGATAGAGGCGAAGAGCTTGTTCATTATGAAATGGTGATGTGTCACGAGTGTCGTTGCCCTTACCCTTATCGTGGGGGAGATCCTATCTGTGATCGATGTGCAGATTATCAAAGTGATTTTGCTCACGTATTCACTATGGCGAAGGATATGAAGTAAAAAGTTCTTGGCACTCATGCCAAGAGTTTATTTGTCCATTTTCCCTTTGGCTGTTTTTATCGCACTTCCTAGCGCCTCTTTGGCTGCTATCCATGCTTGGATACCCATTCGTTTAGCTTCTTGTGCTTTTGGTGACTGGAGCGCTTCTCCGCCACGCTTCATCGCACTTTTTGCAAATGCAGAGAACTTCTCACGCATCACATCCGCTGCTTCTTTAGAGATATGCACAAGTTCTTCAAGATCATAGTGCATCGTTTCATTGATCTCTAAAAGAAGTTTTCTCACACTCGTAGAGTTCTCTTGCGCTTTTGTTTGTACTACTTGAGAGAAGAGAATATCTGTTTGATTGAGGTCTTCGATGATAGTATCATAATCCTCTATCAAGATATTTTTTGCCTCAGGCGGGATAAATGCCAAACGCTTTTTAAATCTATCAATAGAATACACAAGTCCACCGCGCATTCCTTTGAGTGTCGCTGTGAGTATTTCACGTGCTTTGGTTGGGCTTGCTTCTGCTACATCCACAGCTGATTGTAAAATAGTCGAGAGTATCTTACGGATACGAATAGTATTAAGAGAACCCTCTTTGATCGCCTCATACGTGATCTCTTTGATGAGCTCTTCTGTAATATCTGTAATATCTCTATCTTGATCTTTTTCAAGTGTAGTGATGATCGCTGATTCTACGATCTCCCCTAAAATATCATACAAATCGATTGACTGAAGTTTGATCTGATGGAGCTTTGCGAGGATCTGTGTTTGTTCTGGGTCAACCTGTGCTTCCATAGCATTAAAAACAGTATATTTGAGTTCTTGTAGTGCTATAGATTTTCTCTCCAAGCTTCGTTCTATCTGCTCTTTTTGGGCAAGAAGGGCTTCCACTTCATCATGCAGGGTTTTTGTCTCAATATCAAGGATGCTCGTCGCTAAAGCGCGAAGTTCTCCGATGCTTAGGTTGTTTGCATCTACATCCCACTCCCTAGTGAGATGATTGACGATATCCTCCACGCGTTCATTGACATTTGCTAGCTTCATATTGTAAGACTGTTTCAAATCTCTTTGTAGTTTTTCAAGTTCCATCATCTCTCCTTTTAGAGTACCATTTTGATATTTTGGTGTGCTTTGAGAGCCTCATAGATAAAGTTTCTCTCATCTTCATTGAGTATAACCAAATCGAGATTCATACTCACATATTTTCCTGTTTTACTTGAATTAGAATGGGTCAAACTATGCTCACGCTCCAAAATCACTTCATGGATCGCTCGCTCTATCGCCTCTTTTTCATAGCCTATAAGCTTGTAGCACCACGAACAAGGGTACTCAAGCTCTAACTTTTCTTTACTATCGTTGATAATCTCCACTTTTGCCTCCCGATTTTTGTTCTAACTGTACGTGACGGACCACCATTGATTTATCAATCGCTTTGACCATATCATAGATGGTAAGAAGACCGATGCTCACACCCGTAAGCGCTTCCATCTCTACACCTGTTTGTCCTGTAAGTTTGGCTGTAAGGATGAGTTTGAATCCTGGAAGTTCTGGAAGTTCTTCTACGTCGCAGTTGATCCCGCTAAGGTTGAGCGGATGACACATCGGAATAAGCTCAGATGTTTTTTTCGTACCCATAATTGCAGCGATCACAGCTGTTTGAAGCACGGGACCTTTTTTAGTTTTTTCACTTACTATCGCATTGTAAGCCTCTTGGCTCATCTCGATAATACCGCTTGCGACAGCAACGCGTGTTGTAGAGCTTTTCTCACTCACATCGACCATTTTAGGTCTGTCTTTTTCGTCCAAATGGGTTAGGTTCATTATTTCTCGTTTATTGTAATGTTTAGGTTTTGATTATAGCAAAGTGTAGGTAAATTTGTAATTTTGTGGAGCGGGAAACGAGACTCGAACTCGCGACCCTCAGCTTGGAAGGCTGACGCTCTAGCCAACTGAGCTATTCCCGCGTCTTTTTGTAGATTGTGATTATATAAAAAATAGATTGAAATTGCAAGAAAAAAGTAAAAAAAAGATTTACTACCCAAAAGGGTAGTAAAAAGTGTGTTAAAGTGCTACAGTTTTACTAAATACCTCTGTAACAAGATGTTTTGCTGCATCACTCGTCTGTTGATCTAAGAAACCATCATCGCCTGTCAAAAATTGACCATTGGCACCTTTTTGCATATAGTAGACTTTATAAGTTACATTGAGTCCTGTTTTTCCAGTTACATCATAGGTAAGTGTATATGTCTCTGTCTCATTAGGACTGAGTCGTGTGTCTTTATCGACCATATTTGAATCAAATCCCGGGCGTACTACAAATACACTTGGTGTAGATGCATTGCTATCAAGGTCATATTTTTTCCCTGTTTCATGTCCATAGATACGAGTAAAGTTCGTTGTATCTTCTGCAGCTACGATAGCAGAGTTAAATACTTCACCACTTGTCGTACTTCCAGAAACCGTTTGATTTTTAACCGTTGCATCAGCTCCAGGAATAATTACTTTTCCAGTCTCTGCACTTGCAAAGTTTTGTGAATCAACTGCACTACCATCAAGGTCAGCCACTTTACCTGGGAAGTCTAATGCATCACTTCCATTGAGGTTCACCGATACCATTGCATCTGCACTACTATGAAGTGTTTTTCCTGTTAGGGTTGCAATAGTGTTTGTAACATTGCCAAACGTTGAGTTACCAGTAGCACTGCTGCCTGCAACAAAATTACCCTCACTGTCAGTTACGATCACACGAGTAAGTACACGACGCATTGGATGTGCCCCAGGGAACATATGAGCTGTTTTATTTGTTAGGCTTGTAGTCACTGTAAGTGTCGTACCATCGCTTGTCGCACTTAAATCAGCATCAAAACCACTTTTGATCTTCGCAACCGCTGCGGCTTTATCACCACCTGTTTTACTCGCCCCTAAGAATGCGTGAGAGTTAAGCCAACCACTTGCAACTGGATTCTCATCCCCATGACCAGCACTATCATCATGATAGAAATGTTCTGTTAAGATAGACTTGTCTTCAAAGAGTTTATCAGGGCTTGCCCATTGGTGGAGAACTGTACCCTCAATTTTTTCCATATGACATTTCTGACATCTTGGTGAAGAGAGTTCATCTCTGATATTATCATCATCCCCTGTTGTAACTGCATTCCATGTAGAACAAAGCTCCATAAACTGTCCAGCTCCCTCTTCACCGCTTGGTACACCTGCACCTGCACTTCTTTGGTGGCAGCTCAAACAAAGTGTTTTTCCTTTACTTCCAAAATGATTGTTGCTATCGTAAGCGAAATCTGGATGCACTTGCGCACTTCTATTGGTATCATCTGTAGCATTTTCGTTTCTAATACCTGTTACACCAAATGGTCCATAGAAAGGTCCACCCGTAAAGTGTGTTTTTCCACCTGTACCATTCACGTCTTTACTTGCCATGGTGTAGCGCCCATCAGCAAGCTTATTTACATCATATTCATTGATTGATTTTGGAGTATGTGCATAATCACTGTATTTTTCAGGTCCCCAAAGGCGGAAGAACTTATTCATATCAGTAGTCGTTGCGTCTTTACTGTATGCTAACATATCCCCAGCATTCGCCTTCACTGGTCCATGTGGTCCTACGCGCATCTCTTTTGCGAGCGTATAGCTATCAGGGTCTTGTTCAAGTCCCATAAGTCTTGGTGTTTCCATGCTATGACAAAACGCACAGTTGATCCCCTCACGGTTTGCCTCATGTCCAATATGGTAGCTTGCTTGATAGAGTTTACCATTAGCACCTAGCGCAACAACTTCAGCTGTTTGTGTTGGATCGTACGTTGATGTTGTAGAAGCTAGATTGCTCTGGCTGTTTTGTTGAGCAGATGTTAGATCTGCTGTAAGTACACCACTCTCTTTCAGGGCTGAGATCTCTACTTTAAAATCCCCTGCATAGTACGCTCCCGGTGCGTGACATTTGATACATGTTTGAGCAGCTCCTTTAAAAACCGTCTCTGTATACTCTTTCGTACCCGTAGGATTCGTACCTATTTTTGCTATATGTGTTCGCAAGAAATCTTGAAACTTACTTTGAAAGACAGGATCTGACCATGATTTACCATGCATAGAACCTTTCCATGTGTCATAGAGCTCATTATGGCAGTTCTGACATTTATTATCAGCACTGTCAAAAAGTGTATGTCCATAACCTTTGCCTGTGTGATACTCCGCAGCTGCTGCACTTGCAGGTGCGTTTCTGATAGCACCTTTATAGTCGATGTAGTTGATACTACCATCAGCTAAAGTGATGTGATCGCCAAGTGCAAGGTCTTGAGCATGTTCTTGCATAGTTGTTGCAAGGTGCTCACGTGCTTGCGTGAGTGTTTTTATCTGTGGTCCACTTATGCCCTCATTTTGAAATCTTGTTTGGAGTTCATTTGCATAACGTAAATGTGTTCCATTCGTATCAAGTGTACTAATGTTGTTATCACTTGCCCATGTTTGAACTGCTGCACGGATCTGTGTTGTCACAGAAATACCATTTGTTGGATCACCGTCAGCATCAATTGATTGTAAAAGTGCAATAACTGCATCATTATTTTCGATCACCTTTTTGCCATCGGAAAGATTCGATGCAGTAATATTGCGAAGCGTGATATCTCCTATATGTAAGCTAACACTATCCCCCGCATTAAACTTAAATGATCCATCACTTCCTGTAAGGGCTGTATACCCTCCTGAAGTGGTGTAATCTACCCCCTCAACGGCTGAATCTAGATAGTATCCTGTTGCACTTGGTGTGCTAGAATCACTATCAGAACTACAACCCTGCATCAATAATGCAGCAGCTGTTAATGCAAAAGCATATGTTTTAAGCCTCATGTTTTCCCCTTGTATATTAAGTTTAACTCATATTAAGTGTACATGTAATTCAATACTTAAAAAATAAAAACAAAGAAAACTTAATAAGTTTTTTTTATGTGTGTTACGTGAAGTAACTTGTTTTAGTATTAATTTTTATAATGTTTTAAGATGTTTAAAATGTGATATCACATTAAAAATTCTTATGTTAGAGTGAGAGCTTCTTGGTACTCGTGGGGATGGTTAAGGTTGGTAAAAGGCTTACTTTCTTTAAAGGAGACAAAGTTTGTCTTTGCATTTTTAAGCAAGAACCCAAGCTTGTGATTATCTTCTTGGAGCATCTTTTCAAATTCCCCTTGGAGGGAACGATGATAGATACCACACATTGGTTCCATTCCATGACTTGAACGTGCTATGGTAGCATCTACATCCGAAGCCTTAGTATCGTTTTGTATCAGTGTATCAATGATCTCTTCATTGATAAAAGGAGCATCGACACTGATAGCAAAAAAAGCTTCGGATGTAAGAGTGTGAAAGCTCGCTACAAAACCTGCTGTTGGAGCAAAAGTTTGGGATGTGGGAGTATCTTCTATAAAAGGGGCGTCAAATGAGAACTTCTCATGTGATTTGCATGAGATATAAACACTTTTGAAAAGTTTTTTTAACCTGTGGTATTGAAACTCTGTCAGTGTGTCATAGCCACCAAAAGGGAGAAGTGCTTTGTCCTCTCCCATACGGCTTGATCTTCCACCTGCAAAGATGACGCAAGGAAGAGTAAACATTAGCGAGGGTCTGTGATATAGCCTGTAATTGCAGAAGCTGCAGCAACGGCTGAGTTTGCAAGATAGACTTTGGAGCTTCTACTTCCCATACGTCCTACAAAGTTTCTGTTTGTTGTTGCAATGGCTACTTCGTTGTCTCCTAAAATACCCATGTACCCACCAAGACAAGCACCACAAGTAGGATTGGACACAACACCACCTGCATCAACGATGATATCGATATAGCCAAGCTTGTTCGCTTCACGTAGTATCATCTGTGTACCAGGTGTCACGATAAGACGTACATCAGGGTGTACGCGCTTGCCTTTGAGGATCTCTGCAGCCACTTTAAGGTCACTGAGTCTTCCATTCGTACAGCTTCCAATAAAGGCTTGGTCTACTTTGATCTTATCTGCTACCGCTTGTGTTACGCTGTGTCCATTTGATGGTAAAAATGGATAGGCGATCACAGGATCTAAAGCAGCTACGTCGATCTCAAGTATTTGAGAGTACACAGCATCTTCATCTGAGTAATGCACTTTTGGTTCACGTGCTAGAGTTTTATCAGCTAAGAACTCCTCTGTGATACTATCCACAGCGACGATACCATTTTTTGCACCCGCTTCGATCGCCATGTTACACATAGAAAATCTATCATCCATGCTTAAGTGCGCAATAGTACTTCCTGTAAACTCTAAAGTCTTATAAAGTGCTCCATCTACACCGATCATACGGATGATCTCGAGGATGATATCTTTTCCTGTTGTGAACTTTCCAGGTTTACCACTGAGTACCACTTTGATAGACTCAGGCACTTTAAACCAGTTGCCACCTGTGACCATTGCAAAAGCAAGATCTGTTGATCCCATACCAGTTGAAAATGCTCCGAGTGCTCCGTGTGTACATGTATGGCTATCAGCTCCGATGATCACGTCGCCAGGAACCACAAGCCCTTTTTCAGGTAAAAGTGCGTGTTCGATCCCCATATCTTTTTCATCAAAAAAGTTTTTGAGTTGGTGTTTTTTTGCAAAATCACGGCTGATGCGCGCTTGGTTTGCTGATGCAATATCTTTGGCCGGGATAAAGTGGTCAAGTACTATAGAGAACCCGTTTGGATTTGCAAGTTTTTGTGCACCACTCTCTTCAAATGCCTTGATAGAGATAGGTGTTGTGATATCGTTTCCTATCACCATATCGATAGGTGAACGTACGATCTCACCCGCATAAACTGCTTTGCCGACATGTTCTGAGAAGATTTTTTCAGTTATCGTTTGTCCCATGGATAAGCCTTGCTAGTTAAAATAATTTCGCGATTATACCATTTAGGAGTTGAGAGGAAACTAATGTTTGAGTTATAAGTCTTTTAAAAATAATATAGGAACTAAAGTCTGCGTTAGACCTTTGCTTTTGTAGCACACTTTAGTCATTAGGATTTTATACTTCGTGTTTTAAAGCTTTTTTCGTAAACTCTACAGAGCAAAAGCATAGAGCGATAAACGCAGGGTTGAGTTTGGCGTAGTTATTTTCAAAGTCGACCTTCTCAAAGATCTCAAACTCAAACCCTTCTCCCTCTTTTGTATCTTTTGGTGTTGCGTTAAACTTGATTGGAGAGAGGGTTTTTATCATATTGAGCACTCTCTTTTTTTTCTTTGGACTTTGTTGATCGAGGATATTGAAGCTTACTCTCTCTTGAGTTTTGTGTGCGAGCAAGATCTCCTCTATCACCATAAGTTTGTCATTGAAGATGATCTTGTTCCATGAGAGCGTTGCGTTTGGAGATTTTACTTCACATTTTGAAGATGTAAGCGCATGAGGTTTTGTTGCTCGCAGAGCTTCGATGAGAGCGAGTAGAAAGTTTGCGCCGCCGAGTGCTTGCGCTGCCTTTGTGAGAAAAGTATGAAGAAAAGCTTTCGTTTCTTCATCGAGTTTGTTAAAATTACACATAGTTTATAGCCTTATAGATTGTATAAGCAGTATTATACCCAGTAATAATACTTCCTTGATTCTTAAACCACAAAAGCAGTCAGGAATGTTTAAGCATATCGTAATAACAAAGCTATTATGATGTCAAAAGTAAAGAAGACAAAAATTGTCTCATTTAAAATAACCCTAAAAAAGGTAACAAATGCAAGTTTATTTAGACAACAACGCGACAACGATGACAGATCCAGCAGTTGTAGAAGCGATGCAACCATTTTTTAGTGAGATCTATGGAAACCCTAACTCACTTCATAAGTTTGGTACAGCTTCACATCCTGCACTTAGAAATGCGATGAATCAACTCTATAGTGCGATCAATGCAGCCGATGAAGATGATATCGTGATCACATCATGTGCGACAGAGTCAAACAACTGGGTACTCAAATCAGTTTGGGTTGACCATATTCTCAATGGTGATAAGAACCATATCGTTACATCCGAAGTAGAACACCCAGCGATCCTCTCAACATGTAAGTTCTTAGAAGAGCAAGGGGTGAAAGTAACCTACTTGCCAGTAAACGATCAAGGGATCGTTGAAGCACATACGGTCAAGAGCTTTATCACTGAGAAAACTGCACTTGTAACGATTATGTGGGCTTCAAATGAGACAGGGATGATCTTTCCTATTAAAGAGATCGGTGAGATCTGTAAAGAAAAAGGGGTTCTTTTTCATACAGACGGTGTACAAGCTGTAGGGAAGATCCCTGTAGATCTTCAAGATGTGCATGTTGATTTTATGTCGATGTCAGCACATAAATTTCATGGACCAAAAGGGGTGGGAGCGCTTTATATTAAAAACTCTCAACCACTCACACCACTTATGCATGGTGGTGAGCATATGGGTGGACGCCGCTCAGGAACGCTCAACGTACCATATATCGTAGGGATGGGAAAAGCGATCGAGCTTGCAACAGAGAATATCGAAGAGAAGATGGCTTCTATCCGTGCAAAACGTGACAGACTTGAAGATGCACTTTTAGAGCTTCCAGATACTTTTGTCGTAGGTGATCGTGAGAACCGTACACCAAATACAATCCTCATCTCTATCAAAGGTGTTGAGGGTGAGGGGATGCTTTGGGATCTCAACAACACACAAATCGGGGCTTCTACAGGAAGTGCTTGTGCCTCTGAAGATCTTGAAGCAAACAGCGTCATGCTTGCTATTGGAGCAGACAACGAACTAGCTCACACTGGGATTCGTCTGAGTCTCAGCCGTTTTACAACGGATGCAGAGATCGATTATACGATCGCACAGTTTAAAAATGCGGTAGCGCGCCTAAGAGCGATCTCTAGCTCCTATGCGATTCAAAAACCAACCAAAGGTGGCGAAGCACTTGAATGTGAACTTCACCACCATTAAGAAATAGATTCTAAGAGCAACAAGTTGCGAGGGCTCTCTGCCGAAGAGAACCTAGTGTTAACGTAGCTAGCGGAATTACTTCCGATAGCATTAAAAAAGGGAATGGTTCCCTTAAATTTATGAAATAAATTAAAGGATAAAATATGGCTAAGAATGATCTTTTAGGCGCGTCACTTTGGGATGCGTACTCAAATAAAGTAACGACACTTATGAATAATCCACAACACCAAGGGGAGATATCTGAAGCAGAAGCTGAGGCACGTGGAAATCAACTCATCGTTGCTGACTTTGGTGCAGAGAGCTGTGGAGATGCCGTGCGTCTGTATTGGGAGATAGATCCAAAAACAGACAAGATCGTAAACTCAAAATTTAAAAGCTTCGGATGTGGTACGGCTATCGCATCGAGTGATGTTATGACAGATCTTTGTATCGGTAAAACAGTAGATGAAGCGGTAAAGATTACCAATATCGACGTGGAATTTGCGCTTCGTGATGACCCAGATACCCCTGCTGTGCCACCGCAAAAAATGCACTGTTCGGTTATGGCGTACGATGTTATCAAAAAAGCGGCTGGACTTTATAAGGGTGTTGACCCTGAGAGTTTTGAAGAAGAGATCATCGTGTGTGAATGTGCACGTGTGAGCCTTGGAACACTCAAAGAGGTGATCAAACTCAATGATCTCAAAACAGTTGAGCAGATCACAGACTACACCAAAGCGGGTGGTTTTTGTAAAAGCTGTATCAAGCCTGGTGGACACGAAGCACGTGAGTATTATCTCGTAGATATCTTAGCAGATACTCGCCGTGAGATGGACGAAGAGAAGATGAAAGCTGCAGCAGATGCTGGTACATCAGGGAAATTTGAAGAGATGACTCTTGTACAGCAGATCAAAGCAGTGGACGCAATCGTCGATGAGAATGTACGTCAATTCCTTGTAATGGATGGCGGTGATATGGAAGTGATCGATATCAAAACAGGTGATGAGTATATCGATATCTACATCCGTTACCTCGGTGCGTGTAATGGCTGTGCGAGTTCTTCTACTGGTACACTCTATGCGATCGAATCTACTCTTAAAGAAAAACTCTCACAAAAAATCAGAGTTCTTCCTATCTAATCTTTCTTTGGATGTAGCACTTCAATGCTACATCCCATATATATTTCCAGCGCATGTAACAAAGATTTAAGACAGTTTGGACTGCATAGTAATGACGTAGAATTGATCTTTTATTCTATTGAGCTCTTTGATAATCAAGTCATGATTTGCATCACTTAAAATAAAGCGTTGATGCAGGGAATCGTATAACTTGTCAATCTCTGTATTGATCTCTTGAAGAATCTCCTCTTTGATCTTCTCTTGTACACCCATATTTTGCCTTTTTTATTCTCAATGCATAATATGTTCTTCTTGGTCTTTAAGTGCGGTAAGGACTCTCATGTTTTGATGCACTTAGCCCGTGATTTATAAAAGCGTGTAGAGTTTCATCGTGGAGTTGTATGAGCTCACAAACCTCTGCATCTTGGGATGTAAGCGTGACTTTCATCCCATCTTCTACCATCTCCCACTCCATTTCTATCTGATCTCTATGGTCAAAAAGCTTGACAAAGAGTGAATCCCACGAGCGTATGGCACGACCACCGTCAAATCTTCTTTTCATCCCTAATGCATGCTCTTGGAGCACTTTTACAAGCTCTTTATCTTGGGATGTAATGCGTGTATAGGACTCTATCCCTGTTTTGATCTGCTTGGTTGTACGCTCTATCTCTTTATGGCGTACTAAAAGCTCATGAAAGAGTCTCTCATCCTCTTTATGCTGTGCATCACTTCCACCTCTGCCTCTTTGGTACACTTTCTCGTTTTTTATCTCATTCAAACTCATGATACTTTCCAATATTTTTACATTCAATTATGAATATTATAGCACTCGAGGGCTTACTCTTTTTGCAAAATCTGCTAAAATAGCAAACTTTATATGAGGCAGGCACAATGTCGCAACAACTTTATGAAAAGGTCACAGATGCTCTCGTAAATGAGGGCTATGTTGTGATCAACAATGCTCTAGGACAGAGATTTTCATCTTCACTTTTAGATAAAGCTCAAAAACTCAAAAACTTCAAACGTGCTGGGATCTCCGCACGCAAAAAAATTAGTACCACAAGACGTAGAGATAAGATCCGATGGCTTGATGAAGATGGTGCGACTCAAAGTGAATTTTTGGCATTTACTCAAGGCTTGCAAGAGTATCTCAATCGCGAGCTTTTTCTTGGGCTTAGCTATTTTGAGGCACATTTCGCACTTTATGAACATGGAGATTTTTACGAGAAGCATTATGACGCATTTAAGGACTCAAAAAATAGAGTTGTTACCGTTGTGTATTACTTGAATGAAGATTGGGACACAAAGAGTGGAGGGGAGCTTAATCTTTATGATGAGAGTGATACCTATCTGCACACGATACTTCCCGAGGCAGATACACTGGTGGTCTTTTTGAGTGAAAAATTTCCACACGAGGTACTCAAAGCTAAGCGTAAACGCTATTCCATAGCGGGCTGGTTTCGTGTTGATATCAAAGAGGGGGTACCACTGCCTTTAGAGAGTCTAGCCTAGCTAGTTCTTTTTAGAATTCCCTTCATAAAAAAAAGTTTACTCAGTAGAGGCTATAATAAAATCTATGAAAACAATTCACTATACAGAGCTTGGTGCTAGCTTATTTGTGCCTGCTACACACAAAGATCTTCTTTCTATTGTGAGTGGCGAAAAGTACCCAAAGTTACGAAGCGTTGTCTTAGATACAGAAGATGGCATAGCTGAGGAGTCTTTAGAAGATGCTCTAGGGGCTCTTGAATTACTTTTAAAAAAGCTTCAAAAGAGAAAGCTTTATATCTTTTTACGCCCCCGTAATACCAAGGTACTCAAGAGATTCTTGAACCTTGAATCTATAGAGAAGATAGATGGTTTTGTCTTGCCCAAATTTTCTTTAGAAAATGCACAACAATATCTTTCTCTATTGGAGAGAGAAAATTTTGTATGGATGCCAAGCATAGAGGGAGAGGAGCTTTTTGATGAGAAAAGACTCATCAAGCTCAAAGAGCTTTTATTGCCCCACAAAGAGTCTATAATCCTTGTGCGTTTTGGGCTTGAAGATATGCTTAGACAGCTTGCTTTACGGCGCAAGTGTGATGAATCGATCTTTGATAGAGCGGTGACACGCTTTGTTCTAGGAAGGTTTATAGGGATCTTTAAGAGTGCAGGCTTTTGTGTGAGTGGCGGAGTGTATCCATGCTATAAAGATGAGAATGGCTTTGTATCTGATGTAGAGCGTGATCTTTTAGAAGGGCTCTTTACAAAAACTGTGATACATCCCAAGCAAGTTGGCTTGTATCATGAGCTAGTAAAGGTCACAAGGAATGATTTTGAGGAAGCTGTAGAGATCCTTTTGGATGATAAAGCTGTGTATGCACAAAACAACAAAATGGCAGAATCCTCTACAATGTCGCCCTGGGCAAAAGAGATCGTTTTGCGCGCACAGATATATGGCTTACAATAAAAGCTAAATTATAAAAGGGCTCTAATTCTCTTTTGGGATGTGAGTAAAGAGCACAAAACAGTTCCAACGTCTGTCATCACTTTTTTCACAGGTACAGCCTGCATTTATATGTACGATATTGTATTTCTCTTTTGCTTGTGCTCTAGCTTGGATGCATGCGTCTCTTTTTTGTGGCATCAAAACGCGTTCTATTCCTTGGATGGCTTCTTGATCTGCAAATAAAGAGGTGATTAGAGTTAAAAATAATAATGTTTTCATGGTATGATTGTACAAAAGAGTAGCTATAGACTAACTTATGCTCAAGAACTTGAGATTAAGTTAAAGTTATAAGTTTATACTATACAATCCATTTCTGTTAAATTTATCACACGAGGATGATTTGTGCCAAAAACGCTTAAAAATTTTATTTTTTCGATCAACATCATACTACTCTCTTCTCTTTTTGTTCTGGTCTTTATTTTTACGACCTATCTGCATACATCCCTTGCACAAAAAAATGCGATGAAGCATGCAAAGGCTGTATCAGATCAAGTGTTCACCTCAATGTATCAGGTGATGAAACGCGGCTGGAATAAAGAGGAACTTAATGACTTTATGTTCTCACTCAAAGAGAATTTTGAAGAGAGTAACTATAAGATCAATATTTATAGAGGGGATGTGGTCAAAGAACTTTTTGGTGAGGTCGATGAAGAGGTCAAAGATGAGCTTGTGATGCGCGTTTTTCGTGAGGGAAAAACTTTGGATCAAAGCTCAGGACAAATACTGAGAAACCTCAAACCACTCAATGCAAAACAAGAGTGTCTTAGTTGCCATGTCAATGCAAAAGTGGGGGATACTCTAGGTGTGATCGACGTAGAGCAAAATCTTGTGAATATTATCAAAGAAACCTTTTTAGATTATGTTTATTTCTTTTTAATTGTTATCCCTATCTTTATCTTCGCAGCCTTTTTGGCATCACGCTATACATCTTCTCGTATCACTGAAGCGCTCAAGCGTTTTGAATCAAAAGTACAAAGTATCAACTCTGTTAAAGATTTTAAACACTTTGACTCTAAAGATATCGATCTAAGATTTAAAGAACTCAATACTATTATTCACCATGTCAATGAACTCGCAAGCAGACTTAAAGATGTTGCTGTTGATAAAGATTTACTTGAATTCGAGGTGCAATTGCTTGATAAGTTTTTGATCACTTCGGATGTAGTGCGTGATTGGCGTGATTATATCGGAGAACTTTTAGTAGATATTAACCGTGTAATGCCAACATACACGCTCATGACCATCTTCCGAGTGGATGACGATCAGTTTGAGGTGGACATCTTTTGGCATGGAATTCCCGATACAAAAGTCAAAGAACACTTTGAAGCTTATGTGCAAGAGGCTATCTCCAAAAATGAGCATTTCTTAGAGTTTAGCGATTATGTGATCCGCCACAATACGGCAAACCATAATTGCTGTATCAATGTCAATGATTATGATGATTTTGCACACCGTACCAAATCACTTTTCTTAGATACACCAAAGATCGGTGGTATCGTAGGCTTAAGTGTTCAGTCAGACGTAGTGACGGATCCTGTGCGCCATATCGTGATCGATAGTATCCTTACCACGATGGCAAACCTTGTAGGTTCGGTCAAAGCGATCAACAAATACACCCACGACCTTGAGTATTATGCAGCGCACGATCCACTCACAGGGCTTTTTAATCAGCGAATATTTAATGATCTCTTAGAGTATGAGATCAAGCGCTCAGAGCACCATAAAGACCCATTCTCACTTCTCGTGATCGATTGTGATAATTTCAAGCCGATCAACGATCGATATGGACACGCTTTTGGGGATATTTTTCTCCAAGAGTTTGCTCGCTTGCTTGGTACGGTGAAACGCCCTGAAGATATCTTGTCTCGTTATGGAGGGGATGAATTTACTATTATCTTGCCTGAAGCTGATGTCAAAGGGGCTCTAGCGATAGCTCACAAGATCGCCCAAGGAGCAGAGGACTTTAGACTTTTAGCAACTGATGGAAGTTATGTCGGAGTGACAGTTTCTGTAGGTATAGCGACCTATCCAGAACACGCAAAAACCCATAAAGAGCTCTTTTTGATCGCTGATGATATGATGTATAAGGCAAAAGAGGAGGGCAAAAATGGTGTACGTATCCCATCGAGTGATGATATACTCAGTGTCATCAAAGAGCAAAAAGCAAAATCAGCACTCTTGGTGGATGCGGTCTCCAACAATAGAATTGTTCCTTATTTTCAGCCTATTCAGACCATGAGTACAGGCAAAAATGAGATCCATGAGCTTCTGATGCGTATCGAAATAGATGGGCGTGTGATCTCGGCATATGAGTTTATCGATATCGCTGAGAGTATGAGTATCATCAACCGCATGGATCTCATCGTGATCGAAAATGCCTTCAAGAAGATCAAAGAGGAAAACTATAAGGGTGTACTCTTTATCAATCTCTCACCAAAATCTCTTGTGGTGGGCAATTATACAGAATCGATCACAAAACTGATCCATCAGTATGGAATCCCAAAAGAACAGTTGGTCTTTGAGATCACAGAGCGTGAGACGGTAAAAAATTTCGCTATCTTAGAGAAGTTTGTTCTTAATTTGAAGATGGCAGGATATAAATTTGCTATTGATGATTTTGGCTCGGGCTTCTCCTCTTTTCACTATATCAAAAAATTTCCTATCGACTATGTCAAGATCGATGGCGAATTTATTATCAATATTAATAAAGACAAAAAAGACAGAGCTTTTGTCCATAGCATCGTTACCTTAGCCAAAGAGTTGGGGATTCAGACGATAGCCGAGTATGTTGAAGATGAAGAGATAGTGATAACCTTAAGAGAGATGGGGGTCGATTATCTTCAAGGATTTCATATAGGGAGGCCACAAAACAATTTTTCTTAATCAAAAGTGCTCTAATAATGTGATATTATAATAAAAATGTAATTGAGGCAGGATGATGTCGGCGCCCAAAGAGCTCCAAGAGGAAGCAAAAGATTTTACTGTTTTGTATGCTGAGGACAATGATGCCCTACGCAATAATGCTGCAAAACTTTTAAAAAAGTTTTTCCATCATGTCTATGTAGCAGCAGATGGCAAGGAGGGGTACGAGCTTTTTAAAAAGCATCGCCCTCAGATCGTAATTACAGATGTTAAAATGCCTCATATTTCAGGTCTAAAACTTAGCACTCTCATCCACCAATCAAATCCAAAAACAAAAATTATTATCATGACAGCGTTTGATGATAAAGACTATCTTTATAAAGCCATAGAGCTTGAAATATTTCGTTATCTTAAAAAACCTGTGACACTCAGCGCTTTGACCGAAGCACTCCATGATGCTATTGTAAAAATAGGTAAAGAAAAAGAGCTCGAACTTTTTCATGATTATATGCGTAATATCTTTGATTATCAAAGCTCCTTGATCGTGATGTTTAAAAATGGGGAGATGCTTCTCTCCAACCAACCTTTTAAAGAATTTTTTGAGGTGGAAAATATAGATGAGTTTAAGGATCGTTATGGGGATATAGGGCATCTTTTGCTTGAACATGACGGCTTTTTGTATAATCAACAAGATCGAAATTGGTATGAAGAGATAAGTGCCAATGATCAGAAACTCTACCATGCAAAGATCAAAAATAGTAACGCAGAGATACGTCACTTTTTTTTAAAATATCAAAGAGTTCCAGAGGATGATTCTTTAGCAATTCTCTCTTTTGATGATGTTACAGAGTTGAATCTTCTCAAACTTTTTGATAATAAAAAGACGAAAAGTGATGAGATTGAGCAAGATACAAAAGCGATTTTTAATCTCCTTGAAGCGGTGCATCGAAATGGCGCGAAGGTACAACTTCACAACTATTATAAAGGTCTCAGTATCACTAATAATGCCTTCGTTGTAGATGTAGGTGAGGATACGGTCTCTTTAAAGACCAACTTTACCCAGCAAAAAGCGATACGTTTTGAGCAGCAGACGATTATCCTCTCAGATGCTTTTCCTTATGCTTTGCTCTGTAAGCAGATATATAACATGAACCTTGAAAAACAGAGTGTTTCACTTAGAAACTTGAGGTTTATTCCAAGCTCTCCCATAGACCGAGAAACAATACGCTTGGTGCCTGAGGATAAGCATACGGTCTCTTTATTTTTAGAAGACTCCAAATACCAAGGGATGACACGTATTGAAGATATCTCTCTTGATGCCGTACGTCTTCGAGTCGATGCCTTGCCTCCTGGATTGGAGATTGACTCTGAACTTTATGTGGATATGGTACTCGAGATGGATAAGGCACCTCTGATCTTGAACGCCAAAGCAAGGCTCTTTAAAAAATTTGAGAATAAACATAGTTTTACACTCATCTTACTCTTTGATTTTAAAGAGAGTCAAAGAACAGACCTGATCCGTTATATGACAAAGAGACAGATGGCAATTATTAGAGAATTCAAAGGATTATAGATGAATGAAAACGAAACGATTCTCTATGAGGATGCAAAACATAAATGTGTGATGTTTAGCTTTGATGATGAGAGTCATGAGGATTCCTTTTTGTCTGTCAATCAGTTTTTGATCGTCCAAAATGGTGTGGGTGTGCTTATTGACCCAGGAAGTGAGAGTATCTTTGAGGAACTCTATGATGCGGTCTCTGCACACGTTGATCCTCAAAATATCAAGTATATATTTCTCTCTCATCAAGATCCTGATGTGTCCGGTTCGATCACACAATGGAGTATCAGCACTAAAGCTAAGTTTGTGATGTCAGCGTTGTGGGTACGTTTTATGAGTCATTATGGATTTATGGATATGGCGCGAATTATGGCTTTGCCAGATCATGGAGCCAAACTCAATTTTGGCAAAGAGTATCTCAAGTTTGTCCCTGCACACTTTTTACACTCCCCTGGAAATTTTACCCTTTATGATTCGAAGTCAAAAATAGCTTTTTCTGGGGATATCGGTGCGGCGATCGTGACAAGTATAGACTCTCAAAAGGTCGTAGAAAATTTTGAAGAGCATAAGGGTGAAATGCTAGGGTTTCATAAACGCTATATGGCATCAAATAAAGTGTGCCGCGCTTGGGCGAAAAAGATGCGAGCTTTGGATGTAGAGACGATCGCACCGCAGCATGGGTTTATCCTCAAAGATCAAAATGTTGGCTTCTTTTTGGATTGGTTTGAAGAACTTGAGTGTGGAAGCGATCTTTTAGATGAATTGTATTAAGGAAGAGTATGCAAATGCTGAGGGGTGATAGTGCTGAATATCAAAGGGTAAAAGATAGGCTTGAATACGCCATCAATGGTACGAGTGATGGTCTGTGGGATTGGGATCTTATCACAAATGAGGTGTACTTTTCTCCACGTTGGAAATCTATGTTGGGCTACAAAGAGGATGAGCTTGAGAACAAGCTAGAGACATGGAGTGCTCTTGTTCATCCCGAAGACTATAAGCAGGCTATTATCGATATTGAAAAAAGCCATGAAGATCCTACATTCGAATATAACACTATCCATAGACTCCGTCATAAAAATGGCTCTTGGGTTTGGGTTTTGGATCGTGGACAGACCTATTTTGATGAGACTGGTCAAGCAGTACGGATGGTTGGTTTTCACACAGATATTACAAAAATAAAACAGTACGAACAAGAACTCAAAGAGAAAGATGAGGTGATGATCGCCCAGTCGCGTCACGCGGCAATGGGGGAGATGATGAGTATGATAGCCCATCAATGGCGACAACCTATCAGTGTGATCTCGATGGAGGCAAATAATATTTTAATGGATGTTGAGCTAGATAGCATAGACCCCCAAACACTCAAAGAGTCTATGGAGGGGATTTTACATCAAGTAGCAGAACTCTCTAAGACGATCGATGATTTTAGAGATTTTTTTAAGCCAGATCAAGAGATATCTAAAGCGACTTTACAGGGCATTTTGCAAGATGCCCTTACGATTGTAGGAAAGTCACTTGAGAACAATGGGATCAAACTTATTTTTGATATCGATGAAGACACGGCGATCACAACGCATATACGAGAATTGATGCATGTATTTATCAATATTATTAAAAATGCCAAAGAGATGCTTATAGAAAAAGCTGTACCTCATAAGAAGATAGTAGTGATTATCAAAAAACAAGCACAGTGCTACAGTATTGCAATATGCGATAATGCAGGGGGAGTATGTCCTACTATTATTGATAAGATATTTGATCCTTATTTCACAACCAAAGAGCAAACAAATGGAACGGGTCTTGGGCTCTATATGAGCAAGGTGATTATAGAAAAACACTTACTAGGCTCTATTATCGCGTACAATATGCACGATGGAGCATGTTTTGAGATACATCTTCCACGGAAGTACCCCGAGGAAGAATTATGAAAAATGTCTATATAGCGCGTCAGCCCATCATGGATAGTTCGGAACAGATATTTGCTTATGAGCTTTTGTATCGAGATGTGGAACAAAAAAGCTTGGTAGAAGATGGTCGCTATGCCACCGCAGCAGTGATTAACAATGTGCTCAACAAGTTTGGGACCCAAGCTATTCTAGGAGGGAGAAAAGCGTTTGTTAAGATCGATAAAAAGTTTTTGATGAATGATCTTATCTTCTCTGTGCCAAAAGAGTTCTTTATCTTTTCTCTTTTAGAAAGCATCGAGATGGACGAGCGAGTGTATGAGAGGATCGAGCAACTCTACTATAAAGGGTACGAGCTTTGCCTCAACGATACGACCTGTTCACTTGAATATCTTAAGAACTCTCAAGCCAGCTTGAATTTCTTTAAATATGTCAAGATCAATATACCTGCACATCTTCCCCAAAGAGATATGAGGGAGTGTATTGCAGGGCTCAAGAAAGAGGGTCTAGCAGTGATCGGGACACGTATCGAAGAAAAAAGCCATCAGCAGCTTGCCAAAGAGTTGGGATGTGAGTATTTTCAAGGTTTTTTCTTTGCACGACCAAATATTATAGAAAATAAAAAGCTTGATGCTTCGCAGCTCTCGATCATTCGACTCTACAACCTCTTGATGCAAGATACAAATATTGATGAGATCGCAAGCGAGTTTGAAAAAAACTATGCGATCTCTGTGCAACTTCTACAGTTTATCAATTCAGGGGCGTTTGCTTTTAGAAAAAGAATATCTTCTATCCACCATGTCCTTGTTCTAGTCGGGCGTATCCCACTTGCGCAATGGTTGATGCTGATGATCTACTCGAAGTCTATCACGAGAACAGAAGAGAGTTCTCCACTGATACTTCTCATCAAAGAGCGCACAGAGCTGATGCAAAATCTCTTAAAGAGAATCGAGCCAAATGTACGCAGTAATAAGCTTGGTGAGGCTTATTTTGTAGGGGTGCTTTCCCTCTTAAATGTGGTCTTTGGTGTCTCTTTGGAGCAACTCTTGGAGCATCTTTATATCTCTGATGAGGTCAAAGATGCACTGCTTCATGATGCAGGTGATCTGGGTGAGATCTACGCACTTGTACGCGAGATAGAGCAGTTTAACACGGACGCAATCGAGCTTTTTGCCAAAAAACATGGGCTCGATGCCAATGATATTAATATGGTGCTTGCTCAATGTATCGAGGATGTGAATCGTTTTGAGCAGAGAGAGACCAAATAGATGTTATAATTTCATAAAAAAAGAGCCCTATGAACTCCCAAAAATTCTCCCTTCTCCCACTTCCCCAAGCGATGCTTGAAAACCTTGATGCTATCGGCTATACACAGATGACAGCTATCCAAGAAGCTGCACTCCCTTTGATCTTAGAGGGGAGGGATGTGATCGCCCAAGCCAAAACGGGGAGCGGAAAAACAGCCGCTTTTGGAATAGGGCTTTTAAATAGACTCGATGTGAAGAAGTTTAAAGTTCAATCACTTATACTCTGCCCTACGCGTGAACTCGCCGATCAGGTCGCAAAAGAGCTACGTATGCTCGCAAAATTTCAACATAATATAAAAATTCTCACCCTCTGTGGTGGTGCTGCTTTTGGTCCACAGCTGGGCTCGCTTCGTCATGGTGCACATATCGTGGTGGGAACTCCAGGACGCATACTCAAGCATCTCAAAAAAGAAACGCTCTCTTTAGACGCTCTAGAGACCTTGGTACTTGATGAAGCGGATAGAATGCTCGACATGGGCTTTATCGAAGAGATCGAAGAGCTTCTCTCCTATGCATCATCACAGCGCCAAACCCTCTTATTTTCTGCGACATACACCGATGAGGTGATCGCGATCTCTGAGAAGTTTCAAAAAGATGCGGTCTCTGTAAAAGTGAGTCATACCGAGCAGATCAATAAGATCACAGAGTATTTTTACGCGACACAAAACAAGCTCGATACCCTTATCAATCTCCTCTCAACTTACAAGCCTGAAAATGTGATTGTCTTTACCAATACAAAGATCCAAGCGGCAAATCTCGCTGAGGACTTGCAAAGAAGGGATGTAGATGCAGTAGCGATCCACGGAGACCTTGAGCAGTATGATAGAAATGATGTACTCGTGCAGTTTGCGAACAAAAGTGCGCGTATCTTAGTAGCTACGGATGTAGCTGCACGTGGGCTTGATATCAAAGAGCTCAGCATGGTGGTCAACTATGAGCTTCCACATCAGTATGAGACCTACACCCACCGCATCGGTAGAACGGGACGTGCAGGGGAAGAGGGGATCGCTGTGAGTCTCTATAACGAGTATGAAGAGAGTCTTGCCGAGGAGTACCGTGATGGTGTACGCCTTTTTGAAGATGCCCAAAGCTTAGAAAAAGAGCGAGGCTTTATGATGCATGCCGAGTTTGCAACACTCGTGATAGAGGGGGGCAAAAAAGAGAAGCTCAGAGCGGGCGATATTTTAGGAGCCCTCACGCGTGATGTAGGCTTAGAGGGCTCTGATATTGGTAAGATAGATATTTATGAGAGACAAAGCTATGTGGCGATCAAAAGTGATGCAATAGAACGCGCCCATGAGGGTCTGCGCAACACAAAAATCAAAGCGAAGAAGTTCTCTGTCTGGATCTTGTAGTGCAACAAAAGCTCAAATATCTAAGCCACTACCCACAAACAACACAAGAACAAGTACGCAAACTTCTCGAACAAAACAAACTAGAAGAGTATTTGCAGTCGAAATATGATTTTACACACGAAATCCAAAGCGACAAAGCACTTTTTGAGTATGTGATGGGGATGAAAAATGAATATATGAAAAAAACAGCCCCTCTAAGCAAAGCCTTTTATGATGGCAAGATCAATGTGATCCACAACGCTTTGGGCACACACCACTATATCTCACGTGTTCAAGGTGCCAAGCTCAAAGCCAAAAACGAGATACGCATCGCTTCAATGTTCAAAAAAACACCCCAAGATTTTTTACGCATGATAGTAATACACGAACTCGCCCATTTTAAAGAAAAAGAGCACAATAAAGCCTTCTACAAACTCTGCACATACATGGAACCGAACTACCATCAACTAGAGTTTGATCTACGCATCTACTTAACAATAAAGGAGCCGATGGCTTGCCTTCGGTAAGAGTAGGCTTGGATGTAAGGGTCTTTATCTATTCTCTAAAATCTCTTTTGTTCTTTTCTGGCGATACTCAAACATCTGCTTGACATCACGCTCAAATAAGGGTGCGATAAGTTTGCCTAGTATTCCAAATGGGAGCTCATATTCTATAATATCACGGAGTTCACATGCTCCACCTATTTGGGTAAAGATATGTTGGTGGCGCCAGTATTTGAGTGGAGAGCGTAGGGCGAGATCTATTAAGATATGGGGACGTTCTAGCTTTTGTATTTCTACATCCCAATACGTTGGGATGGTGAGCCTTGTTGTTTTGAGACGTACGATCTTGCCCTCATACGTCGTGGTGTCTTCATTTAAGAGCTCCACTTTTGTGTTGGGTGGAGTGATCTTTTTGATGTTGGCAGAATCGGTGTGAAAATCAAAAAGCTCCTCGAGACTACACTTGATGAGTGAGATTTGGGTGAGTGTTCTTCTCATTCTTGTATCGTCCAGATCAGTTTTGAGCTATCAAAGCCATGTGAAGTGATTGTGCCAAGCAGCCTCGCTTTGGTTGCCACGTCTATGCTTTTGGTTCTGCTGAGTATCCAAAGGTATTCTCTATTAGGAGCGCCCACAAGCGCATGGCTATAATCATCTGCGAGATCAATCACCCAATAATCCCCATAAATAGGGCGAAAAAAGCTTACTTTGAGCTTACTATTGCTCGCATCTGTGGCGTACGCTACACCCTCGGCTTCTTTTTTCTCATCATCTTCTATCATCTCACATCTGTTGATCACTTTGATATCGCCATCGGCTTTGAGAGAGTAGGTTGCAGAGACATTTTTGCACCCCTTTTCAAAAAAATGCTCAAAGCGTGCTATCTCATACCATGTGCCCGTGTATCGCTTGAGATCAACATGTTTTACTGTTGGCAAAGGGGGATGTTTCGGGCTACATCCCAAGAGAAAAAAGAGGGCGAAAAAAGAGAAAAGTATTTTAAACATTGTTGCACCTTTGTAATAATCTAATAAAGAGTATAGTGCAGATTTTCTTTTTTTGGTAGCTTGTTTGTGTTGGTTGGTGGTGTTGCAAAAAAGAGGTTATACTATTGTCTAAAATACAAAGGGGATGATTTTATGACTTTACATCTAAATGCTTCTGAGAGTGTGACTCAAAAAATTTTATCTTATTTAGAGTCTTTGAGAAAACAGGGAGAGTCTGTAGAGATCATTGATGATTCACTCTATAAGTTTGAAAAAAGTGGAATCTTAAAAGGTTTAGAACAAGTCCAAAATGATCAGATTTGCTCATCTGAAGAACTCCTAGAAGAGCTTGATAGATAAGTTTATGAAAGTCAACTTCTCTGATGATGCAAAAGAGTTTGTACTTCAACTAAAAAACTACATCTCAGATGATAACCCACAAAGAGCAAAGTAATACACTTCAAAATTAGTATTAAGAATAAGAGATATGCTTGAGTACCCTTATATAGGAAAAGTGAATGCTACTTTTGACGATGAAACTATTCGTGAGATCGTCTTGGATGGTATGAAGATAATTTATAAGATCTATCCAAACAGTGTAGCTGTTTTGATGATTTATAGATATATTGATTTTGATGAATCAGATATATTACTCGATTAAAAGCTAATCCATCCACTTTCGAGGATCATAATGATCTGGCAACAAAAAATCTCTCGTTCCACCTCTCCCGAGGTGGAATGCATACAATAACCAAAGTCACCAAACTCTCTCAATCTCAATCAAGCCAGAGATACCGCTATAATCTCTAGCACTGCTATATCGCCAGTGGATCGCCTCATCTACATAACCTCTTTTAACAGGATTTTGATGAATGTAGTCTATTTTTACTTGCATCATTGCTTCACCTTGAATAAGTTTTGGCTCTTTTTTTAGAAGTTCAAGTAGTTGTTTGGCGGTGTACTGTTTAAAAGATTGCATACATTTATGCAAGTCATCACTAGAAAGCACCATGTGTAAATGGTTTTCTAGTATTACATAGGCATAGAGTTTAGATTGTCTTTATTTTGCAGGAACTTTATAGAATCTATTATAATTGCTACGCTCTCTTTTCTTGTAAATAGTGGTAACCAATGAAGTATTGTGCATGTTACGAAGTGTGGATGTGTTGGTTCATATATTTTATAGCGACTTCTGCCCATGTATCTTCTTTGCTGCTTATATATGCATTCCACCTCGGGAGAGGTGGAACGAGGGAAGTCCATCCACCTTCTAGGATCATATATAATGGACTATGCCTGTAAGAAACTGGCCGATTTTAGAGCTTATAAGACAAAAAAGCTAAACTATATGATTGATAGTATATCTAGTTCCTCTACCTGTCGTACCCTCTACTTTTTTAATACACCCTTTTGCCAATAAATCTGAAATATCTCTTGAAGCATTAGTTTCAGCAGTATTGGCAATTTTTACATATTTTGCTTTTGTAAGATCGCCTTTAAAGTTTTCACTTCCAATATCAAGAAGTCGATTGAGTACTTTTATTTGTCTTGCGTTTAGTTCATCTTCTCTATGTGCATCCCAAAACTTTGTTTTTTCTACGATATAGTTTAACTGTTTCCCAGCATCTAACAGTGCATGGTGCAAAGTTCTAAAAAACCACTCCATCCAGTAAGTAATATCTAGCGGATCATCTTTTTGAAATCTTCCTGTTGTTTTATCCAAAGCTTCGTAGTAACCTTTTCTATCTTCATAGATACTCTTTGACATAGTATAGATTTTTGAAAAAGAGGAAAGTTCCAGTTTTGATAATACTCTATCAGTTAAAGCCCTTGTGATACGACCATTTCCATCATCAAAAGGGTGTATTATTACAAACCAAAGATGAGTTATAGCTGCTTTTTCTAGTGTAGTAGGAGTATTGTTAAACCATTTTATAAAACTATTCATTTGCTGTTGAAGAGTATCAAAGGGTGGTGCTTCATAGTGAATTTTCTCTTTACCATAATCACCTGATACTACTTGCATAGCACCTTCACCCCTAAACTGAGCTACTTTAATTTTTGAAAATCCACTATACCCTTTTTCAAACATAGCATGGTGCCAACCAAAGAGTTTATCGAGTGTCAAATCTTCATCATAATTTGTGTTGGCATCTATAAGAATATCTACATAGTTATCCTCTTTTTTTAGAGCCTTATAATGTTGCTGTAGCTCTAGTCCAAGTTTTTGTTTAATAGATGATCGAACACTTTGGCGGTTTAATATCTCACCCTCTATTTCACAACTTGATATGATTTCATTTTCTAAAGTTTGTGCTAGTGAATATTTTGTACTCTGCTCATCCATTAAAAGCATAAAAGATTTTAGTTTGCCTTGTTCATAAGCAATATCTCTTAACATTGGTTCTAGTTTTTCTTTATCGTATTTAAAGTTGGGATACTCATTATATTCCCATATCCATTTTTGTTTTTTCATAGGGTGAGTATAGCTAAAGTGGAATGAAAAATCAAGATTTTCGTACCATTAAACGGTATGTAAAATATTTATTTTCGTATCAAATAAAATATATTGGTAGCTTTTTAGGGTTTTAGTCCATCCACCTTCTAGGATCATAATTATCACTCGGGCGTACAGGCTCGGCGCGCTCTAGCTTGCGTACGAGTTTGATCGTTTTTTTTCCATCGACGAGGCTTACTCCCTCATACTCTATCATCTCAAAATCAAACTTTTTATACAGCGCATCCAGTGTGCTCTCCTCTATTAGCTCCACTTGTATCTCGTCGTACAAAGCGCCCGCTTCTGAGATAAATTGTTCGAGCATTGCACGTGCAATCCCTTGTTTGCGATATTTTGGCATCACCGCTAGAGAGATGCTTGGGCTCTCTTGGTGATTGAGTCTGCGTGACCAGATGGCACCGGCTACTTCATTATTGAGCATCGCATAGAGTCCGAGATCTTTGTTGGTAAAGCCGTAAAAATCCCCAAAGATACTGAGTGCCTCTACATCCGAAGCCTCTTTGCCCAGAGTGTCGAGACGATAGGCGTATGGGAGCATCTTATCTAAGATATATTGCTCACTTGAGCGGAGAAAATAGAGAGTTGGTGTGTTTGTCATGAGGGGAGTCCTAAGCTTACTTTGTTTTTTTCTTTGTCGATACTGAGCACTTCTATTTGAGGAAGAAATTGATTGAGCGAAAGCACTTCGAGTGGGTGTGTGATGCGCTGTTTTCCCATTTTTGAGATATGGATCATCCCATCATTCTTGATTCCGATATCCACAAACGCGCCAAAGTCGGTGATATTGCGCACCACACCCGAGACAAAAGATCCCTCGCTGAGCATCGAGATCTCAGTAAGCCCCTCTTTAAACGGCACAGCAGGAAGCTCCTCACGTGGGTCAAATCCTGGCTTTTTGAGCTCTTTGATAATATCTTGGAGTGTTTGTGTCCCTACATCCAAAGCTTTTGCACTCTCAGCTAGATCGAGTGTATCGAGATCTTTGCCTTGAAGTTTGCGCGCGATAGCGTAGCTCTCAGGGTGGATCCCCGTATTATCAAGCATATCGCGTGGCTCTTTGATACGGATAAATCCCGCGGCTTGTTCAAAGGTCTTTGCCCCGAGTCCTTTGACCTTGAGAAGCTCCTCTTTGGAGCTAAAATTCCCTTGCTTTTTTTTGTGATCCAAGATATTGTTCGCGATCTTTGGACTCAGCCCTGCGACATACGAGAGCAGAGCCGCCGACGCAGAGTTGATATCCACACCCACTTTATTGACCACATCCACAGTGGTATCAGAGAGCTTTTTCTCTAAGAGCTTTTGATCGACATCGTGTTGGTATTGCCCGATTCCAAGCGATTTTGGATCGATTTTGACTAGGGTCGCCATCGGATCTCGAAGTCTTTGTGCGATAGAGATCGCCCCGCGTATGGTCACATCCAGATCAGGATACTCTTGTGAAGCAAGTTTTGACGCACTATACACAGATGCCCCCGCTTCGCTCACTACGGTAAAATCAAGCTTAACTCCATCCTCGGCGAGCTTGGCAAAAAACTCTGTCGTCTCGCGCGAAGCGGTACCATTTCCAATAGCCACACCGTTTATTTTGTATTTTGTCACAAGCTTTTCGATCGTTTTTTTCGCACCCGCGTAATCTTTGCGTGGCTCGGTCGGATAGATCACCCCACCCTCTAAAAACACCCCATTTTCATCGATCACTGCGAGCTTACACCCCGTGCGAAAAGCGGGATCTACTCCAAGGATCACACGATGGCTCACAGGTGGGGTGAGAAGCAATTGGGTGAGATTTTTTCCAAAGACATGGATCGCTGCGAGATCTGCACGCTCTTTAAGCTCACTCATGATCTCGCGCTCTAAAGAGGGGAGAAGCAAGCGTTTGAGCCCATCTTTATACGCCTCAAAGAGCACTTCGCGGATATCGCCTGCATAGCTAGGGATCTTGTACTTTTTGATATTAGACTCAATGCGCTCTACATCGGTGGTGATCTTCGCACTCAGCTCTTTTTCTTTGACCCCACGCATGATGGCAAGGTAGCGGTGAGATGGGATGTGGGCTATTTTTTCAGATTTGTCCGCGAGGTTTTTGTACACACCATTGGGATCAAAAGTTTTTGTCCCCTTTGTCTCTAGCGATCCAAAACGCCAAAGAGTGTCATGCAACACTTCGCGCTCACGTGCATCTTCGGCGTAGCGCTGGGCGAGGATATCTTGGGCTCCCTCTATCTCTTCTTGGCTCGCACGCGCTTTGAGATCACGCACAGAGATCTTCGCTTTGGCGATGAGATCTGCTAGTGGAGTAAGTCCTTTGGCGATAGCCACGGCAGCGCGGGAGTTTTTTTGCTCTTTGAAAGGGCGGTAGATATTTTCAAGGACGCGTAGTGTTTGCGCAGCCTCTATCGCTTCACCAAGCTCAGGGGTGAAAAACTCTCTTTCGCTCAGGAGTCGGATGATCTCCTCTTTTCTCTCAAGCAGGTTTTTGGCACTGTTGTAGTGCATCTCAAACTCACGCAAGAGGATATCATCAGCACCCCCTGTGAGTTCTTTGCGATAGCGCGCGATAAAAGGGATGGTCGCACCCTCATCGAGGAGAGAGAGGATATTGGCGATATGCTCTTTTTTAAGGGGTGTTTTTTGGCTGAGAAGGTGGATGAGTTTTTGCATTGTATAGATTCTTTTTGTCAAATTATACACTAGAAATCTAATATGTTATAATTTATAAAATGCGAACATAAGGAGTATGCGATGGATCTGTTTTCACCTATCAAAATTGGAAATTACACCTTAAAAAATAGAATTTTCATGGCACCGATGACAAGAAATAGAAGTGTTGAAGATAATGTGGCTAATGACTTGATGGCTACTTATTATGGACAAAGAGCTTCGGCGGGCTTGATCATAACAGAGGGATCACAGATATCGACGCAGGGTATCGGATACCCATATACGCCTGGGATCCACACAGATGCACAGGTGCAAGGTTGGAAAAAAACAACTCGATCCGTACATGAGAAGGGTGGTAAGATCTTTTTACAGCTTTGGCATGTAGGGAGAATATCCCACTCCTCTTTTCACGATGGAGAACTCCCCGTCGCTCCCTCAGCCATTAAACCATCGGGTGAAGTTTATACTTTGGAGGGGATGAAAGAGTTTGAGAGACCTCGAGCACTTCATCTCAATGAGATAAAAGATATAGTTAAAGAGTATGCAAAAGGAGCAAGAAATGCTATAGAAGCAGGTTTTGACGGAGTTGAGATACATGGTGCTAATGGCTATCTTTTGGATCAATTCCTGCGCGATGGTACAAACAAAAGAGAAGATGAATATGGTTCAAGTGTAGAAAATAGGAGTCGCTTTTTGTTTGATGTCATAAAAGCTGTGAGCGCTGAAATAGGTTCAGACAAAGTAGGCGTGCGACTCTCCCCAAGTGGTACTTTTAACGATATGAGTGATTCTGATCCACAAAAACATTTTGCATATATTTGTGAAAAGTTAAACGATTTTAATCTTGCATATCTTCATATTATAGATGCGCTTGAAGGTGATAGAAGACATGGAGCAAATGTTGTAGAGCTTGGTGTTTTGAGAGATGCGTATAAGGGGGTGCTTATCGCCAATGGTGGCTATACAAAAGAGCGAGCATCCAAAGTTATTGAAGATAATAGGGCTGATGCGGTCTCCTTTGCTAGTTTGTTTCTTGCGAACCCTGATTTACCTGAGCGTTTTGAAATGAACGCAAGTTTGAATGAAGCGGACCCAGATACATTTTATACGCAAGGTGAGAAAGGTTATACTGACTATCCTACTATGAAAAATAAATAGTTGCAGTACTTCAATTTTATTCGCAGAGTTTCACAAAAGCATCTATCTCTTTTTTTATGTTTTCATACTCTGCGAGACCCTTCCTTAATGTCTCTGGTACGGTTGATGTGGCACCTGAGAGCATTCCAAGTATCATCCCTCTGTGGACATTATCTCCGCCTGCATTGGCATTATCAAAAAGAGAAGTCGTAAAATCAAAGTTATTTTTATGCAAAAAATAAAAGATGAGGGGCACTCCGTGTTCAGGATAACATGCTGTAGCAAAGCGTTTGGCTATCATACTCTCATCCGTGGCTGAGGGAAGTATCTCATCTAGATATTGTTTTGAAAACTCAGTATGTATCTTCCACGTCAGGGCTTTTGGAATATTCTCTGGTCCTTCGTAGTCTTGATACATTTTTGTAAGTTCCTCGCCGTGTATCTTGATAAGTGGAAGTTTTTTTGCAAATTTTTGCAGTGTTATTTCAGGTGAATTGCCCTCTATAAGTTCAGCTAAAAACGGTACCAAAACACCAAGTGAAGAAGAGATGTTTTCTGATCTGTGGGTCAATTGCTGATGTGTG
Source organism: Helicobacteraceae bacterium (assembly GCA_021163845.1). Taxonomy (GTDB): domain Bacteria; phylum Campylobacterota; class Campylobacteria; order Campylobacterales; family Sulfurimonadaceae; genus Sulfurimonas. Next base: position 56,242 of record JAGGTH010000077.1, read on the forward strand.
ATCGCTGTGCCAAGCCCCTCATAAGAGTTTTGTTTGAGCAAAGAGAGGAGAAGCGGGCGGATAATCCCACCGTGAGAGGATATAGACCAATTATCTCTTTGACTAGGGGCACATAAGTTGGCAGGAAGACCTTTTGTGTAGTTCTCAAACCATTCACGAATATAAATTTCCAGATATGGGTCACGATTATTGCCCGCAAGACTCATAAAGTCTACAAAATCATCCAAAAAATTCTCAGGTTCATAAGCTCCCTTTTTGATGATACTGCGCATAAGCACTCTCACAAGATTCGCACCGAGTGTATTTTCTCCCGCTTTGAGACCATGGTGATAATGGTAGCGCTCATCAAGTGTTGGCATAAGGTTAGCGTGTTCTCCTGAGTGTGTCTTCATCTCAAAATCTACGCTTTTGTAAGAGGTCTTATAAAAACGGATATGTTCATGTAAAATATCGTAAGGACGGTCGAGTTTTCTAGCATTTTCTACATCTGGAAGATAAGGATTTCCTACCATAAAAGATTCTGGATGTGGATGGGGTACATCATTGTAGCCTGTAATGGTTCCAAAATCTTTCTTCAGAGCATCCCGATTATAGTACCAATGTGCAGGCATACAGATACTATCTGAGACAAACAGACCCCAAAGAACATTTTCTAATCGGAGTGTATCTTTCATCTTAGATCCTTTTGTATGTAAGAGATTCTTACTTTAGATTATACACGAGAAATCAAATATGCTATAATTTATGTAATGAGAAGAAAAGGAGTACGTGATGGAAGTCAAACAGTATCTATTTCAATCCCCTTATTCGAGTCAAGTGCAAATCGGTCGACCTGATCCAAGTGTAGAGCAAAACCAAAAGGTGCGGGAGCAGACGCAGTCTTTGGTGAGCAACACGAATCAAACTGCCAAAGAAGCACAGCAGTTTAACAGCACGCAGACCAAAGAGGTAACACCGAGTGTAGCTTCAAAAGACTCACTTGATCTTTACGCTTAGCTTGTGCCCTGTATAGGGTTTTTGCATTCGTGGAGTATCCACTCCCATGCACCAAACCCGCTATCTGCATTGATATGCCCGCCATTTAATATTACTTTCATCTCTACATCCAAAGCCTCTTGCATCTTATTCGCCTCATCTGTACTTAGATAAGGGTCATTGGTGGAGGTGATAAGCAGAGTTTCTTTTGCACAGAGATCTTTTGGAAGTGTGATGGGGAAAAAACTAGAGAGCTCTTCTATCTTTGAATCGATCCGCGGAGGGGCGACAAGAAAAAGTTTTTGGATCTCTTTGGGTGGATTGGTGTTACAGAGGTGAAACCAAAGTGTATTGGCAAGAGAGTGGCAGATGATAACATCAGGCTTGAACTCAGCGAGATGCTCTTGAAGCTCTTCACTCCATTGATCGAGTCGTGGCATATCTGGGTCAGAAAACCTCAAAAAGCTCACACATCCATAATCTTTTGCGAGTTCACTTGCAAGCCAACTTTGCCAATGGGGAAAGTCGCTTCCACCCCAGCCATGAAGTAGTAAATATTTTGTCATAAAAAGCCTTGAGTCCAACATATCTTGCAGATATACTAACCCAAGCTTACTTAAATTCTCTTATTTGATCTCGATCGATTTGACCTCTTTTTCCTTCTCTTTGATCTTTGGTAAAACGATCTCTAGCACCCCATCGCTCGAAGAAGCTGAGATGTTTTCTGCATCGACATTATCAGGAAGAGTGAAGTGTCTTTGAAACTTCCCAAAGCTTGTTTCTACCTTGTAATAGTCTTCCTCTTTTATTTCATTTTTGAAGTTTCTCTCTCCTGATATCTTGAGTATACCTTCTTCGACATCTACTTTGATATTTTCCTTAGAAACACCTGGAAGATCAACATCAATATGGTAAGCAAATTCACCCTCACGTGTGTTCATCGCTGGGGTAAAGCCAGAGATAGAAGAGTCTTCCGTTCCTGCGATCTGAGGAAAACGGTTGAGGTTATAAAACCTTCTGTTGAGTTCTCTAAGGTCCGCAAAAGGATCAAATTTTGTAATAAACATAACATATCTCCTACAAATAAAATTCATAAAACCTGATATGTTTCATAGAAGTGATCTTTATACTATCCGTATCAAGTTCTATGAGTAAAATTGTAAATCATAAAAAATAAAAAATTGTTTAAAATTTAAGTGCTATAATTGTTCATAATTATTATTTATGATAAAAGGCTTTTGTGATGGTTCTACGGCTCCTCTTGTTATGTACTCTTTTTTTCTCCCCCTCTCTTATTGCAGATGAGCTTGTAAAAGTCGGTGTTTTAGCACACAGAGGCATACCCATTACACTTTCTAGATATAAGGCAACAGCTGAATATCTTACAAATAAAATAGAGGACTATCATTTTGAGATTGTACCTCTTGGCTTTGATGCACTCAAAAAGAGTGTAAAAAATAAAGAGATCGATTTTGTTTTGACCAATACGATGTACTATGTTGAGCTTGAGTATCTCTACGGTGTGAGCCGTATCGCAACACTGAAAAATCTTAGCAGTACAGGGGATGAACTTACAAGTTTTGGGGGTGTGATCCTTGCAAAAAAGCAAAGTGAACTCGATGATCTTCAAGACCTCAAGGGCAAGCGCTTTGGAGCGGTGGATAAAAACTCTTTTGGTGGCTGGGTAATGGCACAAAAAGAGCTCAAAGATGAAGGGATAGAGGTAGAGGATTTTAGAAGTTTTCACTTTTTTGGAAGCCATGACCGTGTCGTTGTAGCGATTCGTGATGGAGAGATCGATGCGGGAACAGTGCGTACAGATACACTTGAGAGGATGGAGAGTGAAGGGCTGATCGCTCCAGAAGGCTTTAAGGTCGTAGGGCAAAAACAGTATAGTGGATTTCCATTTGTAGTGAGTACACGTTTGTATCCTGAGTGGCCTTTTGCAAAACTTGCCTCTACATCCCAAGAACTTTCAGATAAAGTTCTCATAGCACTCTTGCAGATGCCCTCTGATGCAAAAGCAGCAAGAGATGCAAATGTGGCAGGGTGGACGATCGCTCTTGATTATTCAAGCGTACATAAAATGCTCGAAGAGTTACATCTAGGACCATACAAAGATTTTGGGCATTTGACACTTGAACGTTTTTATGAGCAACATACGAGACTTTTTTACGGAGTACTTAGTGTTTTTTTACTCATTTTAGCAGTGCTTTTGTACATCTCTAGACTCAATCGCAGGCTCAAAGAAAGTCAAGAGGAGATAGAATCTCTCAATCAAAACCTCGAAAATAAGGTGCACGCACGTACGAATGAGCTCAAAGAGTTGTATCTGCATGAGAGATATCTCAAGAATATTCTCAAAACAACGGCGGATATCAACGAACTTCTTATCACTTCCATCTCGACGCAAAATGTCCTTAAAAACAGTATGGAGAAGTTGATCGGGAATGAACATTATCAGCTGATTTGTATCAGTCTCAAAAAAGAGAACCTTTTTGAAGTGGTCGCAAAATCTTTTGAAGACAAAGCACTTGTGGGGCATCGAAGTTATCCTTATGAACTTGTGCAAGATCAAGATGAACAACTCTTTGAGACACGAGTAGAACAACTTCCTGATGGTGAGAGCTTTCAACTTAAAAATGATAGCTACCAGTGCCCCGCTTGTTGGATAGTGAAAGTACCTATTCGAAGTAATGAGGATGAAGAAAATTACGGAGTATTGAGTGTTTTTTCTACAAGAGAAAATGGCTTTGAAGCTCAAGAGATCAATATTCTTGAAAACCTTGCAACCGATATAGGTCTTACGCTAGGTTCTATTTATCAAAAGAGTAAATTGGAGTATATGGAACTTGAAAGAATAGCAAATTATGAAGAGACGATCTTGGCATTTGTCAATATTATTGAACAGCGTGATAGCTACACCGCAGGGCATACGCTTCGGGTCGCTCAGTATTGTACATTGCTCGCAGAGCATCTTGGACTAAGTGAACAGGAAAGACACAAGCTTGAAAAAGCTGCGATCTTGCATGATATTGGCAAGGTCGTGACCCCTGATTCTATTTTGCTCAAACCTGGGAATCTCTCTGCTTTGGAGTATGAACTGATTAAAGAACATGCAGATGCAGGTTATAAGATGCTCTCAAAGATCAATATGTATCAAGATTTAGCCGACATCATTAAGTACCACCATTCGCGCTACGATGGAGATGGATATCCTCAAACATCAGCTAGCGATCCTGATGCGGTACCATTTTTGTCTCATATCATGGCGGTCGCAGATGCTTTTGATGCAATGACCACAACACGTATCTACAAGCCAAGAAAAACACTTCAAGAGGCGATAGAAGAGATAGAGATGCTCAGTGGTGCGCAGTTTCATCCAGATGTTGCAAAAGCAGCTGTAGAGGTATTTGCAAAGATCGAGCTTGTTGATACGACACAGATGCCAAAAAATGAGCTCGAACAGCGCCGTTTTTCCTATTTTTTTATGGACTCTTTGACGGAAGTATACAATGAAAACTATCTGCAGATCGTGCTTCTTGAGGCTAAGAAGACTCATCAAACTTTAGTTCGTATTGAGCTCAATCAGTTTACAGCTTATAATAAAGAGTTTAGTTGGGAAGAGGGAAATACTTTGCTTGTAAACTTTGCAAAATGGCTTAAAGAGAACTATAGTGAAGCGATGCTCTTTCGCTACCATGGAGATAATTTTGTACTTCTTTTCAAGGAAGCATATACAATTTCAGAAGAAGAGATTGAGGTCCTTGATATTTTTAGCTCAAGCAGTATCACAACGACGATCACCCATTATAATCTCAAAAAAAAGGTTCCTCAGCTTTAGATTCCAAACTCTTGTTTGACCTTTGTCACAAAGAGCTGAGGGTCAGATTTTACATCTCCGAGTACTTTTATATTGTTGAGAATTCCACGTTTATATACGAGTCCTTTGTTCTCATGTCGATCCATCGCTTTTGAATACAGAGGGGGCTTTTTTGTCACGAGCAAAATTTTCCCATCATCATCTAATATATTCGAGAGTGCGGTATATTTGTAGATAAGCTCTTCTAGTTTGACACGGTTGAGATACTTGCACTCGATCATATGGAGATGATTATTTTTCATAATGAGGATATCAAACTCATTGGAGATACGCGAATTTTTGTACTTCTCATACACTTTAAACCCTACCTCTATATCATCGTAATCAAGGTCTTTGATGAGGTTGTAGATATAAGATTCAAAGATATTTCCTGTGAGATGGGGATCTTTAACATTGTAGGCACCAAAGCCGTAATGCTTGAATATATTTCGAATAAGATGGTGCTGTTTTGGTAATTCTGCGATACTTTTTGCACTCTTAGGGTCAACTCCCAAGAACTGATTGTAGGGTCTATGGTATTTCTCTATGAGTAGGGTGATAAGCTTTTCATGTTGCTGCGCAAATTTTTTGATATCACTCGTCTCCACACCAAAGCCTTTGAGTAAAAAGTGATCTTGAATATTCATCTTTTTTTGGAGTGGTTTTTTTTCAAAAGTGTTTTGGTTGATAAGAGTGTAGGTATTGTTAAACATATCATAAGAGATAAAATTCACCTTTTCTTTGAAAAGAAGATGGTTTAAAACGGTAGTAACAGTAGCGAAGCCATCTGTGATATTGATGTAGAGATCTTGTGGACTATCAACATAGGAGAGAAGCGTTTTGGAGCACTGAGCCAAAGACTCTAGTGTGTCGTCGTGCAGGATATACTCTCTTGTTTGAAACCTGCATTTGTGTTTCTGGCAAAACTCTTCAATGCCACTTGCAACTTGCTGTGCCAAGCGTACATCCCGAGAAAAGTTATCATACAAGAGGATATGCTGTGTCATCTCATCCTTGTACTCATAAAATAGGGGCAAAATAGATGAGTGAAAATCACCCACGATCGAGACAAGCGTCATTTATTCTCCTGATCTGAAAGCTCTTGGAGCCTTTGGCGTACACTTTGTTGGAGTTTTTGTGTGTACTCCTCTTTTGTTTGTGAAAGTGTAGAGAAAAAACTATTTTTTATTGCTGAGAGTGTGTGATTTTTCTCCTCTTCTATAAGTATATGGAGTTCTCGCTCAAAAGCTTCGCGGTGGAGATACTCATCTCCCTCTAAGATGATCTTGTCGGTGGCAAACCATCCAGCCACACCCGTGGCGACGCCACAAGCGATCGCTCCTGGTCCACTCGGTGCACACAGGGCAAAACCACCTGCACCCGCACTCAGAGCGCCACCCATTTTTGCCCCCGCTTTGATTGCGAGTTTGGCTCCCATTTTTTTGGCTACAAGTGCTCCTATCACTCCTGCTCCCACTACACCACTGGCTCGCAAAGAGGTGTGAAAGTTGTTCTCAAAGCGATTGAGTGTACTTTGGATCTGAAGCGCGAGGATCTTCTCTAGAGCACCTCGCTCCTCCTCTGAGAGCTTTGTCTGTGTGTAGAGTGAGGTGGAGACATCTTCGAGTGAGAGGTGCAAAGTACGGTAGACCTTATCGATGATTCTTTGTTGGGATGTAAGCATCTTTGTATCAAAGTCGGTAGCATCAAAGAGATACTTTTTGAGATATTTTCCCCCATCATTTTGCGAATAAGCCCACAGCTCGATATATTCCCCTTTGAGACTGTAATGAAAGTCTGCATAGACAGGAATCTGTTTCTTCACTTGTTCAAAAAGTGTCGTTATCTCTGTTTCGATGATCTTTGTGATATTCTCTTGAAGCTTGGGAGAATTTAGGATACGTTCTATCTCTTGGGGTGCGAGTTTGAGAATGTTTTGGAGTTGTGATTCTAACTGAATGGTATCGGCGTTTGTTTGGAGCACTTGTATCTTTTTTTCTTGGAGGAGTTCTGCTTTTACAAACAAAAAAAGCCAAAGGGCGAAGATACTTAAGATAGTGATCCAAAAAGAGCGCCAAAGGAGTTGGTTCTTAGGCATTTTCACTCTCATAAGCGTGTATAAAGCGCACTACCTCTAGGATATAGCGGCTAAGTGCGAAAAAGAGCAGTCCCCCTTGGAGTAAAAAGAGCAAGGTTGTTGCAAGGCGAAGCGCACTTTGTTCAAGGGTGTCGATGAGGTAACTCCAGGTGTGCCACTGCAACACTTGTGCTTCGGCATTGAGCTTGAGCAGGGTATTTAAAAAACCACACTCAGAAGCGACGCTGTTAGAAAAAAGCATCATATTTTGCTCTAAGCCATTTTGCAGATCGATCGGGGGTGAGGCGTAGTATTGCATCGCAGCATAAAAAAGTGCCATCACGGCGACATTGATCCATGTGATAAAAGCGATCACGACACGCTCTCTCATCCGCTCTTTGAGAGTAGAGCGAAACTTTGAGAGTAGATAGATATAGGAAAATCCGAGGATAAAACTATCCACAAGTAAAACAAGCACACCCCAAAGATCCATCAGAGGAAGGGATGTAAAGAGAAAGAGCGCGACAAAGAGTGCTAGAAAAAAGCTGATAAGTGTTAAAAAAATAGGGCTTTTAACCACCTTGCTCAAGAAGCTATCTTCTCTAAAATAGCACGCTGCCAAACAGCGTCTTTGTTCAAGTTTCATACGCGCGAGGCTATAGGTGATGATAAGGGTGACGAGCATTGGGATCGCTAAAGAAAAAGCACATCCCAGCATATAGATCTGTTGGTAAATCAGGAGCAAAACAAAAGCGGCGAAGAGAGCAAGAAGTGTCTTGAAATGCATACAAACCCCCTTTGTGCGTTGGAGCATCATCTTACATCATTCTAAGTAAAAAGATGGTTAATTAATCTTTTCGAACCGATGGCTTGCCTTCGCTCTGAGCTGTCATAAAAATAGCTACATCCCAAGCCCACTTTTACCAAAGGCAAGCCATTGGCTCTACTCTTGGGATGTAAGGCTTTTCGTAACACGGGCTTCAGCCAGTACACACCTAAAATTCTTGATGATCGATATAAGATCTCACGCTGTAGCTTTGAGTTTTACACCAAATGAATGAAGCACTTTCATAACAGTTTCAAATTTTGGTTTTGAGCCCTCAGAAAAAGTTTTGTACAGACTTTCACGACCCAGCCCCGTATCTTTTGCGATCTGCGTCATCCCTTTTGCTTTTGCAATATTTCCTATGGCTGCTAAAAGTTCATCCATATCACCCTCACTTAAAACTTGTGAAAGATACTCAGCGATCATCTCTTTAGAATCCAAGTAGTGCGCTATATCAAAGTTAGCAAGTTTATTACTCATTACGATACTCCTTTGCCATCTCTTTGGCTTTTTTAATATCATTTGCTTGGGTTGACTTGTCTCCACCTACAAGCAATATAATTATCTCTTCATTACATTTTGTAAAATAGACTCTATACCCAGCACCTACCGTAATTCTAAGCTCAGATATATTATCACCTAAATTTTTGTGATCTCCAAAATTGCCCTGTTTCATTCTATCAACTCTACGAAGAATAGAAACTTTGCCTTGAAGATCTTTGAGCTTAGAGAGCCACCTAGAAAAGGTAGATGTCTCTTTTAATAAATACATAATACAAAAGTGTATCCTAAAGGATACATAAAGTCAAGATTGAATGGTATTTTCATTGAATACTCCTCATGTCAAAAGAAGTATCATAACGCTGAAAATAATTTCGTTTTGAATTTATTGCATTTTGTCATTATTTGTTGAATGGAAGTTTTAAGAAGCGATGGTTTATGCTCGTACTTTTGAGTGTTCGTCTCTGGAAGCGATGGCTTGCCTTCGCTCTGAACTGTCATAAAAATAGCTACATCCCAAGCCCACTTTTGCCAAAGGCAAGCCATTGGCTCCACCCTTGAAATGTAAGGCATTTCGTAACACTTCAGCCCGTACACACAACTTGCTTTGCACTAAAATTTTTAATGATCGATATAAGTTCCAATTGCAAAAAGTGGAAATTCACTTATAGGGGTGTTCTCTCCATAATTATTGTTTTAAAAACGCAATTTAAGGATGACAAATAGGACTGCAAATATGGTAAAAAATATTCCCAATATATATTCAATACAACATAGCTTATAGCAAAAAGAGTTATCCAAAAGCTCCAAATCTTTGTTGAAGTTTTTTTAAACTTAATCCAAGCCCATAAAGAACCTATAAAAATAGTCAACAATATAGCTATTTTAACAATAATATCTTCACTTATTCTATTAGTATAATACTCATAAAAAATCACAATTAGTTTAGACAACGAAAAAACCCACAGTAGATACATAGGTAAAATAAAAACTTTTGGGTTGGTATCAGCAAAACCAAAAGAACCGTTTCTTTCCTCTATTCTATTATCTTTTTCTCTTCCTATTGTCTCTCTATTAACAAAAAAATATGTGATAATCGGAACATAAACTATAAAAATAACGGTTAAAGCTAACCAAGGAATCGAAATAAATGCATTTTTCTCATCATGACTATTTATACAATCTTGATAATTATATATCATCGTAAGATGAAAAGAAGCAACTATCCAACAAATAGTTATAATGGCTGTTGAGTTTCCTAAGTAAAGTTTTGTAGATAAGTTGATAAACTTCTCTTTTGCTGTTAGGTTTTGCTTTTCCAATCAAACACCCTCCACAATCTTAATCTCATCATCTGTAAGATCGTAGAGTTTGTAGATTATTTGATCGATCTTTAGCTTTGCTATATAGCTCTGAAAATCCGTCCATCTAAGAGCTATCAAGCCCTCATCTTGCTTGTAGTTTTTAAGAATAGAGTTTGAAAAGAGTGCCATACAAAACCTTGAGAGATGTTTTTTGTTTATTTTAGCGAGTTTGGCTTAAGGGGTGGTTTTTTGCTTGGGATGTTGTACTATGCAAGCGTGTTCTACCAAAGGCAAGCCATCGGTTCCTTTTGTTTCATGAAAGTTTGCAATTCTTTAGGAAGCGATGGCTTGCCTTCGCTCTTGGCTCTTTGTTTTTTAAGCCTGTGGGTTTTTTTTCCTCTTCGCATAAATCTCATAGAGAATCGGGATGATGATGAGGCTGAGGATGGCGGAGCTGAGTACTCCTCCTAACATCGGTGCGGCTATTCTTTGCATCACTTCGCTTCCCACTCCACTACTAAGCATGATCGGTAAGAGCCCTGCGATGATGGAGAAGACACTCATCAGTTTTGGTCTGAGTCTTTGTACGGCTCCCTCATAAATAGCTTCTTTGAGCGTCCCTGTGCCTTTGTTGACGGCTTCTTGGAGGTAGACTATCATGATGATAGCGGTCTCCGCAGCGATCCCGAGCAGGGCTAAAAAGCCCACGACGACGGCGATACTCATATTAAAATCAAGCATATCGATATAGATAAGCCCACCCAAAAGAGCAAAAGGGAGGGTGAAGAACACGATGAGTGTAGGCACGAGCTCTTTGAGTGCGAGGTAGATCAGTACAAAGATCATCACGATCACCGCAGGGATGATCCAGTACATCTTCTCTATCGCAGACTCAAGATATTCACTCTGTCCCGCCCACTCAAGATAGTAGCCATCAGGAAGTGAAAACTCTTTGAGAAGCGCACTCGCCTCCTCTTTGTACTCAGAAGCAGAGATCTCACTTTGGGGTGTGATGTAGATATAGGTCACGGGTGAAGCCATCTCGCTCTTGATAACCGACGCGCTTTGTTTGTACTCCAAGCTTGCAAAACGGCTCAGAGGCACAAACCCTAGTGGTGTTTTTATCATCAGATCGCCAAGAGATTCGAGGCTTCTGCGCTCTGTATCATCGAGTCTGAGCGTGATAGGATAGCGTTCGAGATCTTTGTACATCGTACTCACACGCATTCCACCTATGGCAGTAGAGATATATTCGAGGATAATGTCTTTTTTGAGATCATAGCGCGCAAGCGCATCTGCATCGAGGTCGATGTTAAGATAGTAGCCCGCACTTGTTTGATCGGCAAAGACAGAGAGCGTTTTGTCAGAGGCGCGTAGGATCTTTTCTATCTTTTGGGCTTGGATCTGCAACTCGCCCAAATCTTTTCCATAGAGCTTGATCCCCAGAGGGGTGCGGATACCGCTGAGGAGCATATCGATACGCCCGCGGATAGGATAGGTCCATGAGTTGATAAGACCGGGTACTTGCAGAGCCGCTTCGAGCTCTAGCATCAGGCGATCTTTAGTCATCCCCTCGCGCCACTGCTCTTTGGGCTTGAAGGTGATGATACTCTCTATCATCGCAAGCGGTGCAGGGTCGGTCGCACTATTAGCACGTCCACCCTTGCCAAATACCTTCTCTACCTCAGGGAAACTTTTGATAATTGCATCTGTTTTTTGGGTGATCGCCTTGCTCTGATCGATACTGATCCCATAAGGTGTCACGGGCATATACATCACACTTTGTTCATCAAGAGGAGGCATAAACTCCCATTTGAGAGAACTATAAAGGGGATAGATAAAGCCAAGCGAGACCAAAAGAAGTGCCAAGACGAGGTATTTGAGTTTGAGGCTGTAGATGAGGATAGGGTGGTAGATCCATAGAAAAAAACGGTTGAGAGGGTTGTGTGTCTCAGGGACGATCTTGCCTCCCAAGAAATACAGCATCAGCACAGGCACGAGGGTGATAGAGAGGATTGCACCCACTATCATCGCAAAAGATTTTGTATAGGCAAGAGGGGTAAAGAGCAAGCCCTCTTGATCGGAGAGTGCAAAGATAGGCAAGAAAGAGACCACGACCAAAGAGAGAGCAAAAAATATCGGTCGCCCTACCACTTTTGAAGAACTTGCAATGGTTTCAAATCGCTCTTTGGATGTAAGCTCTCTTTTTAGTTCCTCTTGGAGTTTGTTGATATTTTTGTGGGCATTTTCTATCATGATGATGGTTGCATCGACCATCGTTCCGATAGCGATAGCGATACCACCCAGACTCATGATGTTTGAGCCGATACCAAAAAGCTTCATAAGCAAAAAAGTGACCCCGATAGTGAGTGGGAGGATGATAAGAACGATCATCGAAGAGCGCAAATGCATCAAGAAAAGTGCGATGATGACGATCACGATAAGACTCTCCTCAAAGAGGGTAAATTTGAGTGTGTCGATCGCTTGTTCGATGAGGGTGGAGCGGTTGTAGACCTCTACCACTTCGACCCCCTCGATCTCTAGCTCTTGCATCTTCGCTTCAACACGCTTGATCGTCTCGTAGACATCCTCTTTGTAACGTACCATCACGATCCCACCGACCACTTCCCCCTCACCATTGAGATCTGCTACTCCACGGCGCGCGGCGGGAGTGATGCGAACATCGGCTATCTCAGCGAGTGTAACGGGAACACCCCCTTTTGTGGTAACAACAAGGGAGCGGATGCTATCCAGATCTTTGAGATAGCCTTTGGCTTGGATCATCCACTCATAGCCGTTTTGGATGAGGATACCACCCCCTGTGTCGTTGTTGTTTTTTTTGAGTGTGTTTGCGATATCTTGGGGGCTGAGGTTGTAGCGCACGAGGGTGTCATTGCTCAGAGTTACCTCAAAAGTGGGGATAAATCCACCTACACTTGCTACTTCACTCACCCCATCGACTCCCAAAAGAGCGTATTTGTAGTAGTAGTCTTGGATGGTGCGTAGTTCGCTGAGGTTTTTTGTCTTGGAGGTGAGTGCATATTCGTATGCCCAGCCCACACCGCTCGCATCGGGACCCAGACTCACTTTCATCGATTCGGGTAGAGAAGATTGCACGCTTGAGAGTTGTTCGAGGACACGAGTGCGTGCCCAGTAGAGATCGACCCCCTCTTTGAAGATAATATAAACAAGGGCATTCTCATAGCTTGAAAATCCACGAACGGTCTCGATATCAGGGATAGAGAGCATCTCAGAGACAAGGGGGTAGGTTCCTTGTGCTTCGATGATCTCAGGGGATTGCCCCGCCCAATTGACTTTGAGTATCACTTGTGGAGGGGAGAGATCTGGAAGCGCATCGAGTGGGGTGTTTTTGACACTCCAGATCGAAGAGGCTATCAAAAACACAAGAGCCATAAGGATAAGAAATCTATTTTTGAGACTAAAGTCTATGATCTTTTCTATCATCGAAGCCTCCTAATAAAGGGAGTTAACCTGTGCATCACTATCGATCATAAAGAGTGCGTTATTGACCACTTCGTCACCCTCACTCAGACCACTTTTGATGTTGTAAAGATCAGGAGCTAAAAATTCTACATCCACAGCTTTTGGCTCATATTCCCCCTCGTATTCCCCTTTCATGAAGACATAATGGTGCCCGTTTTTTCGTATCACGGCACTAGCAGGAAGGCTAAGGTAGCTTTGCTCTTGCATCTGCATAGTGAGTGTGACGTACATCCCAGGGCTTAAGAGTTTCTCTTTATTCTCTACGCTCAGACGAAGGGTAAAGCTCTCCTCTTTTGGATCGAGTTTTGGGTAGAGGAGCTCTTTGCTTGCTTCAAAACTCTGCTCATAGGCTGGTGTGCGCAAAGTAAAATGCTCCATCTTCTCTAGCAGTGCTCTTTGGTGTTGGTGGATACGTATCTCTGCCCAAACCTTCTCAAGATTGACGATCTCAAAGAGCTTTGCTTTGGCATTAAAAGCAGATCGGTTGTTGAGGTTTTTGACAAAGATCACCCCATCCGCTGGAGCCTTGATAAAGGTAAAAGGATCGCTTTTTTCCTCGTGATCTACATCCAAAAGAGCAAGCTTTGCTTTGGCACTTGCGAGCATCGATGCTTTGCTGCCGCTGTAGTTGAGCGTATTGCGGTATTCATCCTTTGCTTTGAGAACCTCTGGAGAGTAGACCTTGGCTAAGTTCTCCCCTTTTGAGACAGTTTTATAAAGGGTATCGGCATACAAAACTTCCACATATCCGCTATATCTGGGTGCGACATCATAGACACGCGCCTGATCCGCTTGGATGTAGCCATAGCTCGTGATATTTTTGGCATGCACACTTTTTTGCACCTTGGTGGTTTGGACATTGAAGAGTTGTGTGACACTTGCCTCTTGCGCGTAAATAAGGCTGAAAAAAAGGATGAAAAGAGAGATATGTTTCATTTGAGGGCTCCTGTGAGGCTCTCGAGTGAGGCCTTGTTTTTGTGATAGCTTGCAAGAGCATCTATTTTTTGTTCATCAAGAGCGAGTTTTTGCGCCAAAAGCTCGAAATAGACAAAAAGCTCCGCCCCATTTTTGATCGAACTCGTTGCAAGATCAAACATATGCTCTATCTGTGGCAAGCTCTCTTTGTCGATTATTTGGTAGGTATTGTATTCGCTGAGCATCTTTGCATGGATCGTCTCTATCTGCGCTAGAATCGAGTGTTCGAGATCATTGACTTCACTCTTGCTTGCAAGGAGAAGTTTGCGTGCTATCTCTTGCTCTTCCTTTTCACTTCCATACAAAGGGAGTGAAAAACCGATCCCAACATTGAGATAATCTTCAAAAGATTCACGGTGAAAGTAGCCTACTTGCAGTGTCGGATCTGGGAGAGAACTAAGCTCTTTGATACGCAAGGTGGCATCTGATTCTTTCACTTTTGCTTCTCTGCTTTGGAGTGCTTTATTTGCACCGATCTGTGTTACAAAACTCTTTAGATCTAGGGGTTCTTGGATAGAGAGAGAAAGCTCAAGATCTTCTACATCCATAGCACTGAGATAACTAATCTGTTTGTAAAGACCACGCAGAGTGCTTTGGAGTCTATCTCGTTTGATCTTGAGCTGGGCGAGGGTAAGATCAGCCGACATGATCCCCATGTGTGCACTGAGATCACTCGATGTATAGGATGTAGAGAGCTCTTTGTTTTGGCGTGTGAGCTGGATATATTTTTCTGTGATGCGAAGCTTTTGCTCGTTTGCATAGATAGAGTATGCACTCTGTTTGATGGTTTCAACGAGACTCACTTTGAGCTCATCGAGCTTGGCTTGGAGTGAGGCTTGGCTTGCTTTTGTTTGTGCTCCAAGAGCATCCCTTTTGCCAAAGAGAGGGATCTTCTGTGCGAGGGTGATGCTGGTCGTTTGCATCGGTTCTAAGGAGCGATTATCAATATCTCTGAGTTGTATATCAGCGATGCCAAGTGTGAGTTGTGGGTTAGAGAAGTTTTGACTCAGCGCATGGGCTGCTTCAAAACTCTCAAGTCTATGCTCTATACTCTCTAGTGAGGAGTTCTTTGTCAAAGCATTTTGGATCAGCACATCCAAAGAGAGTGCGTACAAAGCAAGGCTACAAAGAAGTGAGAGAAGAACAAAGCGCATCACAAAGCCCCTTAGATATTGAGTGAGGTTTTAAGGCGCAACTTTTGCCCATCTTGTGTGGTGATAAAGATATGCACCTGCCATGTCCCACCCATAGAGAGGTTAACATCCGCTTCAAATGTGCCATCACCTTTGTCTACAGCATCTGCTGTACTCTCCATATATGGCATCCCAGGCATCGCAGGCATAAACACCTTGATAGCTACTGTAGCATCTGCATAGCTTGGGTTTTGTATCTTGAGCTGGAGTGTGTTTTCCCCTGTACTCAGTGGTTTTTGTGAGCTTACCACTACATCCGTAGCACTTGATTTTGCGACTCTCTCAAATGCTGCCGCTTGCGCTAAACTCACCCCTAAGAGAACGAGCATAAAAAGTTTTAGAACTGTTTTCATAATGAATCCTTTGGAAGTTTTTTCTTAGTGCTATTATAAAAAGAGTTTGTGAGGAGTTTGTGAGAGAGACTTTAAAGCCCACTCTTTGCCAAAGGCAAGCCATTGGCTCCTTTGCTTTCAAGCAAGTTTGCAACTCTTTTGGAAGCGATGGTTTATGCTCGCACCCTTGAGTGCTTGCCTTCGCTCTGAGCTGTCATGAAAGCCATACATCCCAAGCCCACTCTTTGCCAAAGGCAAGCCATTGGCTCCTTTGGTGTGGCTTTTTACTGTTATTGGATTAAAGTAAAATCAAACCGTCTATGTATCTAAAGTCTTTTACATTAAGAGTAAAAAGTTTTAGATTAT
The DNA here is from genome assembly GCA_021163845.1 of Helicobacteraceae bacterium. Classification (GTDB taxonomy): domain Bacteria; phylum Campylobacterota; class Campylobacteria; order Campylobacterales; family Sulfurimonadaceae; genus Sulfurimonas. Next base: position 72,157 of record JAGGTH010000077.1, read on the forward strand.
AATCAATCGCTGTTGCTGCTATTAAGCTATCGGGTATATCTAGGTTGTGACTTTTTGAATATTCAAAAATGAGTTCTGTTGCAATCTTTGAGAGAGTCTTATTTAACTCTAAAATTTCAAAAAGTGAGGTGAATTTTTGGAGCTTGAAAAGCTCTGCTTTATTGAGTGCACCATAGTAAAGTTCCATAACACTTATAGAACTTATGGCATAACTAAAATTGGACTCTTCTAGTTTTTGTACCACATCTTGATTACCTTTGAGTATTTCAATTAAGATATTGGTATCTAAAACTATTTTTTCCACGCAGCTTCTCGGAGGGTTCGTATATTGATATCTCTATCTTTCCACATCCCTGCAAACGAAGCAAGAGACTCCTTTTGTGCAGAGTTATCGTCTATAGTCTCAATCTGAATATCTTCTTTTTTAAAAGATGAAAGAAACTCTAAAACTTTTTGAGAAATAGATTCATTTTTAATATTTAAAGAAATATGCATCATTTTTCCTTTTCTGAATAGATTGAGATTATATCATAAGTAAGTAGCATAAAGTTTACTCTTTATTTTTGTGAAAAGTGAAGTCTCATCCCCAGTCCCCTTTAGGATATAATCACCTATGGAAATTTTATTACTTGAAGATGATGCTGTTTTAGCAGATATCCTTATCGATTTTTTATCAGAGAGCTACCGTGTGAGCCATACCTATAGTATGAAAAAAGCACTTGAGATGAGTGAAGCAAAGGACTATGATCTGTATATCTTTGATATCAATGTAGCCGATGGAGATGGGATCTCTTTGCTCAAAGAGATCCGTGCTTTTCACGATGAGACCCCTACTATTTTTATCACCGCATTTCATGATGTGGGGCATCTCAAAAAGGCTTTTGAAGCGGGAGCAAATGACTTTATCCGTAAGCCTTTTGAACTCGAAGAGCTCTCTCAAAGGATAGAGAATATCAAACGCCACTTTGGACTTGATACAAAGATACAGATCACCCAAGATCTAGAATTTGACACACAAACACACCAACTAAGTTCAAGCACAAAGAGCTATAAGCTCAGTGCCAAAGAGAGTGCGTGTTTACTTTATATCTACAAAAATCGCGCACGCATTGTGAGTGTGGATGAGCTCTTGCACAATCTATGGGAATACGAGGCAATGCCCTCAAACGATGCGATTCGCACCATTATCAAAGAGCTTCGCAAATATCTAGGACACGAGCATATTATCAACATCCGAGGGGAGGGGTACCGTTTTGAATAGCTATGAGAAGAGATCGTTCTACTCCTTTTTGGCTCTGTATCTTGGCTCCTCACTCTTTTTCCTTTTGCTTTCGAGTTTTTGGTACTACAATGCACAAAAAAATGCTCTGGAACAAAGGGTCTATTATAAGCTCCAACACTTTTCAGACAAACTTGCATCCGAGATCATCCATGCACATATGACCGACTCCAAGCTGATCTTGCCAAAGATAGAAAAGGGATATCAGTACTTTTTTGTCTCACTTGAACTTGCAGATGCGTTTGAAGAGAGCTATTATGAGAGTGAGGGGATGAAAGTGCTCGTCTCAGGCGCACCGCAAAAGCATCTTGATATCAAGTATGTGGTGATTAAAACGGATGAATACCACACGCAGATCGTAGAGATACAAAAGGAACTCTTACTTGTTGGCGTGTTTGCATTTTTGCTTACCGTATCGATCTCTTATTTTTTATCACGACTCTTTATGCGCCCAATCCATACAAAAGTCAAGCAGATAGAGCAGTTTATCCTCGATATCTCACACGAGCTCAACACCCCTATCACAGCGCTACGCATGAGTGCAAAACGCGCGATACAAAAAGGGGTGTATGACCAAAAGATCCTCACTAATATCTCTATTAGCACCAAACAGCTCTATACGATCTATAAATCTTTGGCATTTCTCACTTTTAAGGAGCAAGAGGAGTGTGTTGAAAAAAGAGATTTGCAAGAGATAGTACTTGAGACGATCAGCTATTATAAGGAACTTTGTCTGGCAAAAGATATCACGGTAGTTTGGGATGTAGAGAAAAGTTCTTTGGCTATCTCAGAGTCCAAAGCGCACCTGCTTTTCTCGAACCTTCTCTCCAATGCGATCAAATATTCCATGCCCCACACAAGCATCAGTATTGTCCTCAAAGAGGGATATTTTCATATTCAAGATGAGGGGATTGGTATCGCTAAAGAAAAACAGGAGAGTATTTTCAGACCTTATGAGAGAGCTTCTAGTCTCGCAGGTGGTTTTGGGATTGGGCTGAGCAGTGTCAAGCATATCTGTGACACTTTTGGGATCAAGATAGAGATAGACTCACAAGAGAATCAAGGGAGTCGATTTATTCTGAGATGGGAGTAAGTTGTACTATGCAAGCCCACTCTGCCAAAGGCAAGCCATTGGCTCCTTTGGTGTCATGCCACCCTCTTCATTGTGGACTTGATCCGGTTATTTTGAGATGGGAGTAAGTTGTACTATGCAAGCCCACTCTGCCAAAGGCAAGCCATTGGCTCCTTTGGTGTCATGCCATCCTCGTCATTCCGGACTTGATCCGGAATCTAAAAGCGATGGCTAGCCCTTTAGGAAGCGATGGCTTGCCTTCGCTCTGAGCTGTCTTAAATGTTCTACATCCCAAGCTAAAGCGCTATTTCATAACGATTTCGCCCATTCTCTTTGGCTTCATAGAGGGCGTTGTCGATGCGTTTGAGTAGGCTCTCTTTTGTGTCTTCTTCTTTTGCGATGCCCAGACCAAAACTGAGGGTGACAGAAGGCACGGGGCTAAAGTCTGTATTTTTGATACGCTCTTGGATCTTGGAGACGATGAGTTTGAGCTCGTCTAGCTTTGAAGTTTTGACGATAAGCATAAACTCCTCTCCCCCCCAGCGCGCAAAAAAGTCATCATCACGTATCACCTCTTTAATATGCTTCGTGATCGATTTGAGAATCTCATCGCCCACTTGGTGCCCATAAGTATCGTTGACCTTTTTAAAATAATCGATGTCAAACATGATGACTCCAAAGTGATAGTGTTCTTTTTTTGTACGCTCAAAAGCTTGGCTGAGCTTGGACTCGAAACTACGTCTATTGTAGATCTTTGTGAGTTGGTCACGTTCAGAGATAAAGCGAAGCTCCTGCTTGTCGGTGACATCCTCTCTAGTAGAGACATAGCCTATTTTCTTGCCGTTGATATCGTAGCGAGGCTCGATCACGACACGTACCCAAATCTCCTCTTTTTCTTTGGTACGGATACGAAGTTCACCGCTAAAAGATTTGTTTTTTGTGATGTTACCCCAAAGTTCACGGTAAAACTTTTGTGGAGTTTTTGGGGAGCGTAACATCCTGTGATTTTCTCCTATGAGTTCCTCTTTGCTATAACCTGTGAGTTTACAGAAAGCTTCATTGACATAGGTGATGCTTCCTCCTAGATCTGTTTGGGAGAGAGGGATATATTTGTTTATCATCTTTTCATTGACTTTTCTCTCGAGCTCTTGTTGGAGATATTCTGAGATATCACGGCAAATAGCGATGTAGTAGCCCCCATCTTTGTTGATGTAGTTGATGCGCACTTCTAGAGGGATATTTTGATCTTCTCCAAGAATAAGACATGCTTTTTTGGAGAGTGTCTTTTCATTCTTGTCCTTAAACAGTTTGCTACATCCAGAGTCATAGTCGTTGCGTGCACGTAAAAACTCTTCGATATTTTTGTTTTTAAGCTTTTTTTTGGAAGAGCCAAGAGCATTATAAAGTGCAGCATTGGCAAACTTGATCTTTTTTGTTGAAGCATCTATAGCAAGGATGTAATCATCTGTTTTGTTAAGGATGTAGAGCAGTTCATCGATACGGATAAGTATCTTGGCAAATATCTTTTCAAGGAGTATCAAAAGCAAAAGCATCATCACGATCGAAGCAAGTACGGATGTAAGCATAAAGGTCTCAAAGCTCTCTTCGGTTGCTGTGATATCCTCAAGAGAGATCACTTTGAGGATGAGTTTGTTTGAATGATCATAAAGAGGAAGTTCATGTTTGATATATGTTCTTTCTGCAAAGTTGATCTTTTTTGCCTTTGGGTCAAGAAGGAGCGTGCGAAGTCCGACATCAAGAACTGCATCGGTATAAAAACCTGTAGAAGCTTTCTCTTTTTTGAAAAGGTAGCTTTTGTTTCTCACAAGCGAGTCGATCTCTGTGAGTAATATTTCTGGACGAATACCAGCTTCTAAGATACCTACAAGAGTATCCCCCTTATAAAGAGGTATAGAGACACGGAAGCAGATTCCATAAAGTCCCTCTTCATAAAAGGATCGAGGCTTTGGTTCACGTAGGGATGTGACAAGTGAACTACGTTGGCTTGATATCGTATTATCATGGAGTGAGTGATCGTGAATTCTTAGGTATGTGTAGCCGTCTTTGTCGACAATATGAAGTGTTGAAAAGTGCTTTGTCTGTTCTTTGATATGCTTAAAGTGAACATTGAGCTTTTCAAAGTTGGATTGTTTATGAATTTTTGTCGTATTGGTTAGATCTTCTCGTATTTTGTCAAAAAAATCAAGTTTTGTGATCGTCTCTAAACGACTTGATATGATGGTAGCCGTGTTGTGCTCGATCATCTTGACAACATTGTGTAGATTCTCTTGGTTATGGAGTGCACTCCTCTTGATCTCGTTACTTTTGACTTGATAAAGATTGATATTAAAAAAGAGAATAAGAAGAACAAAAATAACAGCAGTTACCAACATAATATTATTTTTAATAGGCTTTGTTCTCATCATCTTCCTTCTTGTAAAGTAAAAGGTAAAATTATACCTCAATGGGGCTTTTAGCCCATTGAAAAGAAGAATTTAGTGTTGGATGGATTGTGCAAATTCTTCTTCAACTGCACGTGGGTCTTTTTGAAGTTTTTCGTAGATCATTTTTGCGAAATCATCAGGATATATCTCATACTCTTTTGCCTCTATACTTGCAAACATAGCCTCGACGATCTCTTCAGGTTGTGTTTTTGGCATATTTTCCCCCTCAGTCATCTTGGTATCAATCGGACCAGCAAGCACTTCATAAACTTCAATATCTTTGGATGTAAGCTCTGCACGCAATGCTTGCATAAGTGAGTGAAGCGCACTTTTGGATGCAGAGTAAAGCCCATTGATAGGGAGGTTGACAAGCGCAAGGATGGAGGTGATAGTGATGATGGCACCCCCTTTTTTCATCTTTGGTGTAAGGGCTTGGCAGACGTTCATTGTCCCTTGAACATTCACATGAAAATCAATTGTCGTTTCATCAAAGACTCTCTTGCCACTGTTCACACCCGCTGTGTTGATGAGGATATCAAGATCATCTACTGTCTCAGAGAGCTTGAATAGCTGTGCTTTGTTGGTGATATCAGCGCGAACAACTACTACATTGTCATGTGCTTGTGTAAATGCTTGGAGCGTCGTAGTGTCTCTGGCTGTTGCATAGATCTTTTTGGCATTATGAGCGAGTGCGTATTGGAGTGTTGCCATACCTACGCCACCATTTGCACCTGTGATGAGGATCGTTTTGTTTGCTAAGTTCATATTTTTTCTCCATCTTGTATATTTTTTTCTACTCTGCGAAGGAGTGTGAGTAACAGTTGACACTCCTCCTCGCTGAAGTCTTTTGCAAGACTTTGGTTGTGTTGCTTGGAGATGGGCGTCACTTTTTGCACGATCTCCTCAGCGAGTGGCGTTGGAAAGATATTGATGATACGTTTATCTTTCTCGTTACGCACTCTTTGCAAAATACCTCTGTGTTCGAGTCTATAAACACTCCGAGTGATATTTGCTTGATCTTTATAGGTAGAGTCTGAGAGCTCTTTTTGGGTGAGCCCATTTTTTTGAACAACGCGAAAGATAAGTGCCCACTGTTCAGGAGAGATATCAAACTCTTTGAGTTTTTTGTGGAAACTCGTTTTTGATAAGAGGGCTGTTTTGTTGAGTAAAAAGCCCAAGGATTTGTCTATATCGAAATTCATCTTTACTCCTTAGGCTTTGATTATAGTAGGATGTTAATTAATTGTCAAGACAAGTATTTTAAAGCCTGTTAAATCCTCTCATGACTTTTTGATATCATAAAATCTTATCTCATAATTCAATCCATTATTGTTATAAGACTCTATCTGACCTTTTATTTGGTAGCGAATGAGAGATTCTATGAGTTGTGTTCCAAACCCTTTTTGCTGATTTTCAAAGTCAACTCCCTCTCCATTATCTGCAATATGAAGATAAATTTCTTTGTTTGTATCTACACTAACCGCAATTTTTATGAGAAGATCTTCATTGTTTTTTGGCAGAGCATATTTGAGACTATTTGTAATGATCTCGTTAAGGACAAGCCCAAGGGGAACAGCATTTTCAATGCTCAGGATAATGCTTTGAGAATCAAAAGAGAATTGCACTTGCTTGTTGTGAATATTTTGACTCGCTAAGTCTATGAGGCTCTCTATATACTCTTTAAAGTCTATGGCATCTAAAGTTTGCGATGCAAAGAGATTTTCATGAATTATCCCCATAGCTTTAATGGTTTGAATGCTATCTTCAAAGATTTTTTTTGTTTTGTCTGTATCGACCTTTCTTGATTGAGAGTAGAGAATACCAGAAACAAGTTGTAGGTTGTTTTTGACACGATGTGCAAGCTCTTTGAGAAGTATATTTTTGTTGCTGAGTGCTTGGTGTAGCTTTTTTTGTTTGGAAAATATAGTTCTATTTGAAGACTCTAGCAGGTATGCACCTGTAAAACCAAATGAAAAAGAGGCAATCATCCAAAACAGGTGCATTATCAAATCGTGCGTCGCAAAGCCAGTTGTAAAAAATGCTCCAAACGCAGATATGCTTATCATACACAATGTAGTGTATGTTGCATGGTGTATTGGCAACCCAGAAACTGCAAACACCCAAAATATTATTAAATAAACTTCAGCATTATAAGATGAGTAAGCATTGAGATCGATCATAATGAGGGTGTGCCCAAGAGTAGCAGAGATAGAAGCGAGGACGAGTAAAAAAATCATCACACCATAATGCCTGTTGCTAAAAGCTAAAATTGCGATGCTAAACCCAAGAACAGGAAGAATCATAAGATGAAGTATCTCCATACTAAGTAGAATCTCTTTAGGTGCAATATAATAGTCTAAAAGAGACATGAGCAAGTAGAGTAAAGCAGTGAGAAAACTAATCAGTGCTATCTGTTTTAATTGTGCAGGTCTTCTCCATAAATGGTAGGCTTTTTCTGTATCTAAGTCCTTATATTGAAAAAAAGTCATCTTTATTGGAGCTCTTTGCTGAGTTTATACCCTACACCTGAAATATTTTCAATTTGCAGTGGTAGAATCTTTTTTCTCAGTCTTGAAATAGTGTCACGTATATTTGACTCACCTATGTTTTTATCTTTCCAGACACTTGCACGAACACTCTCTATGGACACTACAGCATTATGTTTTAGAGATAAAATTTTTAAAAGTTTAGACTCATTTTTTGAGAGCATAATATGATTGGCATTATGATACAAAGCACTCTCATCTAGGTTAAATGTATATCCTGCACCTAAAATCACTACAGAGGATTCTTTGGATTTTTCAATATATCTGTTTTTTTGTTCACGAATCACACTTTGGACTGCAACACTAAAAACGCTCTCAACATCTCTTTGTGTAAATGGCTTTATAATAAAACCATAAATATTCGTAGATGATGCATCTGCTAGAGTATGAGAGTCGCCAAACGCTGTCATGTAAATTATAGGAGTGGCTCTGTTTTGGTTGATTTTACGAGAGAGGGCTATACCATCCTCTGGACCATCTATGTTTATATCCATAAAAACAAAATCAACATCATGGCGCTGCAAACTCTCTAATGCTTCCCCAGCATTGGATGCCACGCCAACAACCTTTTGTTGGAGTGTCTCTAAAATTTGCGTCATGAAGTTAGCGTTGATCCACTCATCTTCTACAATTAAAATATTATAAGTTTTATTTAGCATAAAGGGAGTATACACAAATAATAGAGAGTTTTTCTGACACCAAACTGACAACTAAAAGATAAGATTTCGAGTATAGCTTTTTCTAGCTCTACAAAGTTGAATAAAAAAGGGTTTTTCATGAAAACTGTTCTCAATAGCCTCTTTGGCAAAAAAGAGGGTGTAACAAAGGCACTACTGTTTATGGTTGTGCCATTTATAATGCTCGGATGTAGCGACAGCTCAGACTCCAGTGATAGCCATGCTACAACTCAGGCTGTCTCAGGAAAGGTAGTAGATGGATACATAGCAAATGCAATGGTATGTATAGATCTTAATGAAAATAAATGGTGCGATGTAGATGAGCCTCAAAGTGCAACAGATGCTAATGGCTCGTATACCCTAGAGACTACACTTGTAGGAGGTTATACTATTATTGCTTATGGTGGAACAGACACAGCCACAGGAGAGCTACAAACGCAGCCATATAGTGCATATATCTCTTTAGAACAAAACACCAGTAGCACTAATAACATCACCCCAATCACTTCTATAACTCGTGAGCTTTATATGCAAAAGAGCACAGAGGATACAAGCTATAGCTTTGAAGATGCAAAAAGTGAAATATCAGTTGGACTCGGTATAGCTTCAGATAAACTAGAATCAGACCCAATGCAAGATAATGAGCTCTTTAGTGCAACACAAAGAGTCGAACAAGCAAGCTCTTTGATCACATCGCTCTTGGCTAGCCCTGCTGGTGCAAGTGCAGCAGCTCAGCCAGCTTCTTTACCTCTTATAGCTGCAATCACCCCTACAGAATCGCTCGCAGATGAGCTGGGTATTGAAATAGGTACAGAATTTCAAAAAAAATTGGACAGATTAGAGCAAGATATTTCAGATGCTTTAGGATCGACAAATACGGCACAAGAGAGAGCAGATCTTCAAAAAGAGATGTCTAAGGGTGTAAAACAGATCAATGAGACTATTCAAAATGGTGGGGAGTATGTGTATACTCCGATTGTCCCACCAGCACAGGCTCCAGTTGTGCCTCCAGCACCAGCACCAGATCTAGAACCAGCACCTGAACCAGAGCCAACTCCAACACCTGAGCCAGAGCCAACTCCAACACCTGAACCAGAGCCGACTCCAACACCTGAGCCAGAGCCAACTCCAACACCTGAGCCAGAGCCAACTCCAACCCCAACTATCACCTACAGCTGGAACACAGGCTCTTGGGGTACATGTAGCGGTGATTGTGGTACAAACAACGCAACACAAACTAGAAGCATTACATGTACAGCCTCAACAGGAGGAGGTGTAGCAGATGGGATGTGTAGCACAGCAAAACCTGCAACTACACAAGCATGTACAGCGAGCATATGTCCACCACCTGTAACATATAGCTGGAGCACAGGCTCTTGGAATACTTGTAGCGGTGATTGTGGTACAAACAACGCAACACAAAGCAGAAGTGTTACATGTAGAGCCTCAACAGGAGGAAGTGTAGCTGATGGGATGTGTAGCACAACAAAACCTGCAACTTCTCAGGCATGTACAGCGAGTATATGTGTAACGCCAACCCCAACTCCAACAAACAATGCTCCAGTGATAACCTCAAGTGCAACAGTTAGTGTAAATGGAGATGACGATACAGCACTAACTATCACAGCAACAGACTCAGACGCAGATACTCTTACCTTTAGCATAAGCGGTGGTAATGCTGATGACTTTAACATCGATGCATCAACTGGAGTAGTGACATTTATGGCAGCACCTAATGACTTTGAACCTCTTTTCCCTGGTGATGAGAAAAAGTCATCTTATACATTTACTGCTACTGTAAGTGATGGAAACTTAAGTGATACGCAGAGTGTGACCATTTACATAAGCGATATAGTCATAGAAAACTTCACAGCAACTATAGATGAAAACGCAAGCATAGGTACAGCAGTTGGAAATATAACTATCACAAATACAGGAGATAGTAACATAACTGCGTTTACTCTAAGCGACACTACAAACTTTGAAGTAAACGCTAGTGGATATATAAAAACTAAAACTACTCTTGATTATGAGACAAAAGCAGTTTATAACCTACAGGTAAACGCTACAAATGCACAAGGAACAAGTGCAAATAAAACTGTGACTATTAACATAAACAATGTAGCAGAGACTCCAAGCATAGAAAACTTCACAGCAAGCATAGATGAAAATGCAGCTATAGGTACAACAGTAGGAAATATCACTATCACAAGCGCAGGAGATAGTAACATAACTGCGTTTACCCTAAGCGATACTACAAACTTTGAAGTAAATGCTAGTGGATATATAAAAACTAAAACTACTCTTGATTATGAGACAAAAGCAGTTTATAACCTACAGGTAAACGCTACAAATGCACAAGGAACAAGTGCAAATAAAACTGTGACTATTAACATAAACAATGTAGCAGAGACTCCAAGCATAGAAAACTTCACAGCAAGCATAGATGAAAATGCAGCTATAGGTACAACAGTAGGAAATATCACTATCACAAGCGCAGGAGATAGTAACATAACTGCGTTTACCCTAAGCGATACTACAAACTTTGAAGTAAATGCTAGTGGATATATAAAAACTAAAACTACTCTTGATTATGAGACAAAAGCAGTTTATAGCCTACAGGTAAACGCGACAAACACACAAGGAACAAGTGCAAATAAAACGGTGACTATTAACATAAACAACATCAATGAAGTACCAACTATAGATACAACATTTTCAGATATAACACTTGAAGAAAACAACGGTACAACAAGCTACGACTTAAATGTAAGTGATGAAGATGGAGATAGTCTAATAGTTACAATAGAGTCTAGCGATACTTCAATCATCACTGCCACACCAAACTGGAGTGGGTCTGTACTACTAGCCAACTACAATTCACTTGACTTTAACCTCACTACAGAGACAAACGCAACGGGAGTGGCAAAAATAACTATAGTAGTAGATGATGGTGAGGTAAATGCTACTACATCGTTTGATGTGAGTGTGTTTATCATGCATAATGGTATAGAATACAATACAGTAACATCTCCATTTACAGGTAAAGTATGGCTAGATAGAAACCTAGGAGCATCGCGAGTCTGTACGGCCTCGGATGATGCAAATTGTTTTGGAGACTACTACCAGTGGGGGAGAGATGCTGATGGACATGAAAAATCAAACAGTGTAATTACAGATACTTTAGCAACAGATGTAAACAGTGCTGGAGTTGGTTTTATAACAAATAGTTCAGAACCTTATGATTGGGTAGGCATAGGCGTAGATGACAATGGAAGTTTAAGAAGTGCAAACTGGTCAAAAACAGATGGAACTTCAGTATGCCCAGTAGGGTTTAGAGTACCGACTATAACAGAACTTGCAGCTGAGACAACATCAGCAAGTACACCTGTTAAACACAGCGCAAGTGCCTTTAATAACTTTCTAAAATTACCAAATGCTGGTATTCGCAATACAAGTAATAGTTCGGTGGAAGTTACAGGCGGTGATGTGTGGTCGAGCAGTAACTCGAACAGCCTGTACTTCAACATGTTTTATGATACTGCTATAACTTCTGTCAAAGATCGTGTTAGGGGTCAATCAGTTCGCTGTCTGAAGGATTAAAAATTAATACTTTTACAAGCTCTGCTTGTAAGAGATTTCCTCGTTCCATCTTCTCCCGAGGTGGAATGCATACCACAAGGCAATCTACACAAATCAGTAAGAGCTATTGCAGAGATTTAAATATTTGAAATATAGTCATGTTATAATACTGTATTACATATTACAAAAGGAGTTAGAGATGATAGCTACTGTTAGATTAAACAGCGAAATGGAAGAGCTTCTAAACTCAATAAGTACAAAGTTTCATAAAAAAAAGAGTGATGTAATACGAGATGCTATAAAGTATTACGCACAAAACTTAGAAAAAAACCAAAAAACTAGACTCCAAAAAGCTATGGCAAAAACTATGAAAAGTGATATGAAAGAGTATAAAGAGATTGAGGGTTCTTTGGCTCGTAAACTTTAACCCTGCCAAAAAATCAAATGAAGTTGCTAAAACAAGACCTGCTCTAGTATTGCAAAATGATGAGTTAAATAGTGGTGGATACCCAACTACCATAGTATTACCTTTGACAACAGACTTGATAGACGATGCCCAGCCCCTAAGATATAGAGTACTAAAAAGAGATAAACTTGAGAAAGACTCAGATATCTTAATAGCACACATACACTCGGTAGACAATACAAGACTTATTGAAAAACTATCTACATTGAATGAAAAAGAGATTGCAGAGATTAAAAACCTGCTCAATGAGCTGATATAGAGACCGTTCTAGACCCTGAATCAAGTTCAGGGTGAACGCAATGCCGATGATTTAGTCATTGAGCTGATCGACCTGTAAAAAACTTCACCCTACAGACTAAAGTCTGTGTTACAAAAGAGCTTTAGAGGAGTTGTTTTTTCACAAACTCCATATAATGCCCCTCTTCATATTCGAGCTCTTTATGAGTGCCTCGCTGTACGATCTCGCCATCTTCGAGCACATAGATCATATCCGCATTTTTGACAGTACTGAGGCGGTGGGCGATGGTGATGACAGTTTTGTCTTTGAGAACAGGGATGAGCTTTGTCTGAATTTTCGCTTCGGTGTGTACATCCAAAGCTGAGGTAGATTCATCAAAAATAACCACACTCGGATCTGCGAGTATCATTCGCGCGATGCTCAGACGTTGTCTTTGCCCTCCTGAGAGGCGGATACCGTGACGCCCTACGATAGTATCTAGCCCCTCTTTCATACCGCCAAGCATCTGGGTGAGTTCGGCGATCTCTAGGGCTTCATAAATTCGCGCATCGCTTATCTCCTCGTTGCCCATCGTGATATTAAAACGAAGTGTATCGTTAAAGAGTATAGGCATCTGAAGCACGAGAAATATTTTTTCTCTGAGCGAACTTTTGTCGAGTGTCTCAATTGGGATATCATTGTACAAAAGTGCGCCACTCTCTTTTTCATAAAAGCCTGAGAGCACTTGCGCGAGGGTGGTCTTTCCGCTTCCACTCGCTCCAATGAGCGCTATTTTAGAGCCAGATGGGATCTCTAGGGAGATATTTTTGAGTGTTTGTTTATCACTTGTGTAAGCAAAACAGAGATCTTGCAAAGAGATCGTTACATCCCTTGTGTCGATACCCTCTTTGCCTGTGGTTTCTGTTTTTAAAAGCAAGATGGTATTGATGCGATCAAGGGCGGCTTTGGCTGAGGCGTAGCTGTATTGCATCGAGAGGATATCTTGCACGGGAGTCATGATAAACCAGATATAGCCAAACATCGCAAACATCATCCCGATGCTCAGATCACTATAGGCAACAAGCAAGAGCCCCGAAGCGCGGAGTATCTCAAAGACCGCAAGAAAAACAGTATAAGAGAGGCGCTCATACGCCACACTTTTATAGCCATACTCGTTGGATGTTTTTTGGATCTTCTGGGCATCTTTTGTCGCTTTTGCAAAGAAATATTCCTCTTTGTTGCTCGCTTTTATTTGCCCATAGAGATCAAGTGTTTGCGAAAGAGAATCTTGAAACTTCTCAATCGCTAAGTTCTCCTCTTTTTTGAGTGTGCCTACTTTGCGTGACATTTTTTTGCTCACAAGCATAATAAGGGGTTGAATAATGAGGATAAGAAGCCCTAAAATAGGATCGATGAGGAGCATCACCACCCCGACAAAAATAAGGGTAATGACAGAGGCGACAAAACGGCTCGCACTTGTAATGATAAAGTTATCAAGGGTATTGACATCGGTGACAAGATTGGATGTGATCGCACCGCTTCCGAGTGTTTCGTACTCATTCATCGAGGCGATTTTGAGATGTTCGATAAGGCGTTTACGGATCATAAAGGTGATATGTTTTGCGATTTTGGTAAATATTTTGGTGTTGATAACGGTAAATATAAAATAGATAAAACGTAAAAAGATCACCGCGAGTGTGACAATAGCAATAGAGGCAAAGGCATTGGTCTCGCCAAAAAAGAAGTTGATGGTTTCTATAAAATGGGCGGGTTTGTCTAAGAGCACTTCATCTACCATCACAGGCAACATTAGTGGAATAGGAATACTCACCAAGATCGCTAAGATAGTGATGATCTGCCCATAGATGAGCGCTTTTTTGTGAGCAAGGGCCAAAGTAAAGAGGGATCTGAATGTAAAATTTTCTTGTTTCATAAGTCAAATTATAGCTCGTTTTCTTGTTATAATTGCGCCATGATACAACTAATAAATATTTCCAAAAGTTTTACAGGCAATTCGCTTTTCTCTGATCTTAATTTCAAACTCAATCCCGGCAACCGTGTGGGACTTGTGGGGCGTAATGGGAGTGGAAAATCTACTCTTTTTAAGATAATTCTCGGCGAGCTTAGTCCCGACAGTGGAGAGGTGGTGATCCCAAAAGGGTATAGAATAGGTGCACTCAAACAGCATCTGAGTTTTAGCGAATCGAGTGTGCGCGAAGAGGTCGCTTTGGCACTGAGTGAAGAGATGAAGTATGATATTTATCGTGCAGAAAAGATCCTCTTTGGTTTGGGCTTTACATCCCAAGATCTTGACCGCGATCCTCTCTCGTTTTCTGGGGGCTATCAGATCCGCATCAACCTTGCAAAATTGCTTGTTGCCGAGCCAAACCTCTTGCTTCTTGATGAACCGACCAATTATCTTGATATTGTCTCGCTTCGCTGGCTGAAGAGCTTTTTGCGTAGTTTTGATGGGGAGGTGATCCTCATTACCCATGATAGAGATTTTATGGATGCTGTGAGTACGCATACCATGGGGCTCATCCGTAAAGAGTTACGTATCATAGAGGGCGATACTCATAAGTTTTATGCAAAGCTCGCCGAGGATGATGTGCTTTATGAGAAGCAAAAACTCTCTCAAGATAAAAAAGTAAAAGAGCTCGAGGATTTTATCGCGCGAAATAAAGCGCGTGCTTCTACCGCTGCTTTGGCGCAATCAAAGGTCAAACAGCTTGAGAAGATGCAGCTGTTAGATGATCTCGCACACGATAGCTCTTTAGATTTTGATTTTCGCTTTAAAGAGACACCGGCAAAGGTGCTTTTGGATGTCAAAGATCTTAGCTTTGGCTATACATCCGAACATCTACTTTTTGAAAATATCTTTTTTACCCTTGCCAAGGGGGAGTGTCTGGGGATCATCGGGAAAAATGGAAAAGGGAAATCAACTCTGCTCAACACGCTTGCAGGGGAGCTCAAAGCCCTGAGTGGAGAGGTGAAGTTTCATGTGAGTACTGAGTTTGCCCACTTTGGACAAACCAATATCAACCACTTGCACCTCGAAAACAGCGTACTCGATGAGATCTATAGTGCGAATCCAAAACTCGATGCTGCCACAGTGCGCGGGATTGCAGGGGCGATGATGTTTAGCGGGGATGATGCAAAAAAGAAGATCTCCTTGCTCTCAGGGGGTGAAAAGAGTCGTGTAATGTTAGGCAAGATCCTCGCACGCGAAGTGAATCTGCTTTTTTTGGATGAGCCAACCAACCACCTTGATATGGAGTCTATTGAGGCACTCACGCAAGCGATCAAAAGTTTTGATGGATCTGTAGTTATCGTTACCCACTCAGAAGAGCTTTTGCGTAATGTGTGTGATAGACTTATTGTTTTTGCTAAAGAGGGAGCGGAGTATTTTGATGGGGGCTATGATAGTTTCTTAGAGAAGATCGGCTGGGAAGATGAGGAGCAAGAGAGCAAGCAAAAAACCCCTGTTTCTGGGAATAAAAAAGAGAATAAAAAGCTACGTGCCCAACTAATAAAAGAACGGGGCGAGCTTTGTAATCCTTTGAAAAAGAGTGTTGAAAAAGCGGAAAAAGAGATCATGAAACTCGAAGAGGAACTCGAAGCGCTCCATGAAGATCTTATAAGTGCGTCAAACAACTCTGACAATGCAAAGATTATGGAGTTTTCACAAGAGATCGCTAAAAAAGAGAAAAAGATAGAAGAATTATTTGAGAGTTTAGAAGAAGCGCAAACGAAGTTTGATGAGATCACTGCGGAGTATGAGGAGAAACTTGCTGAACTAGAGGGTTAGTATTGTTATGCCACTCTCTACCAAAGGCAAGCCATCGGTTCCTTTGTCCTCAGGAAAGCTTCTATTTCTTAGGAAGCGATGGCTTGCCCTCGCTCTGAACTTTTTGTGCAGTTAGCTATTTGCTGCAATCGCATTTGCGATACGCTGCAAAGTCTCATCCTTACCAATAATCGCCATCACGCTATCAAGTCCTGGTCCACTCATCTTACCAAGGAGTGCAACACGAAGAGGCTGTCCAATTTTGCCAAAACCTATCTCCATTGCATCGACTACCTCTTGCATCACATCATGATAATCAGTTGGCAGGTGAAGCTCACGCGCTTGATTGAGTTTGGCTCCAAAAGTATTAAGGATCTCTACAGAATCTGATTTGAAAGCTTTTTTGATCGCTTTTTCATCGTATGACTCTGGAGTATCTAAAATCTCAGTGATGAGCGATTTGAGCTCTACGAGTGTTTTTGCACGCTCTTTGAGTGCGTCAAGTAAGATCTCTTTCTTATCATGGGATGTGAGTAAAAGGCCATATTGAGTAAGAAGATCTGCAAGCTCAGCGTTAGGTGTGTTTTTGATATAGTGAGCGTTGAGCCACTCTAATTTTTGGGTGTTGTAGATAGAGGCTGATTTGTTGATATCTTTTGGGTTAAAAAGCTCAATCATCTCCTCCATAGAAAAGATCTCTTGATCCCCATAGCTCCAACCAAGACGCACCAAAAAGTTCAAAAGTGCTTCGGGAGTGTAGCCCATCTCTTTATATGCCATTACATCCGTAGCTCCATCACGCTTAGAGAGTTTTTTCCCTTCTGCATTGTGGATCATTGGGACATGGTAAAATTTAGGAACATCAAATTCGAGTGCTTCATACACTATGATCTGCTTTGGAGTATTGGAGAGGTGATCGTCTCCGCGGATCACTTCGTTGATCCCCATAAGTGCATCATCTACTGCGACTACAAAGTTATAGGTTGGGCTTCCATCTGCGCGTGCGATAACAAAATCATCTAAGATATCTTCTGCTTGAAAGACCACATCCCCTTTGACCCCATCTTTGACCACAATAGCACCTGTTTTAGGTGCTTTGATACGTACTACTGGCTCGATCCCCTCAGGTGGAATCCCTTTAAAATCACGGTAGCGCCCATCGTACATGGTGCGCTCTTTGTTTGCCATTTGTGTTTCACGAAGCACTTCAAGCTCCTCTTTGCTCATATAGCAGTAGTAGGCTTTGTCCTCATCAAGAAGTTTTTGGATATATTTTGCGTAGATCTCGCCTCTTTGTGATTGGTAGGTGATCTCTCCATCATGCTTGAGACCAAGCCATTCAAAAGCGTGTAAGATCGCCTCAGCTGCCTCTTGAGAGTTTCTTGCTTTATCTGTGTCTTCGATACGGAGAACAAACTCCCCTTTATTTTTTTTAGCCCACAGATACGAAAAAAGAGCAGTGCGTAAACCACCGATGTGTAAATAGCCTGTCGGACTTGGAGCAAAACGTGTTACAACCATGAAAAACCTTTAAAGAAATAATGGTCGAATTTTAGGCTAGTATTGGTTAAAAGTTGGTAAAATAATCCTTAAATTAAAAGAAATGGAACTCTATGATGAAATTATTTTTACCCCTCTTGCTTGTTGGCTCCCTGTATGCGCAGATCACCAATGGAGTTGCTATCATTGTCAAAGGGGAAGCGATCACTCTTTATGAGATCCAAAAAGAGATGGAGCTTGCCAAGATCGACGCCAAAAGAGCGAGTGATGCACTGATTCGTAAAAAGCTTGAAGAACAAGAAACGCAGGAGAGAAAAATATCTGTAACATCTGAAGAGGTGTATGATGATATTAAAAAAACAGCCGCTGCAAACAATATGAGTGTAAGTCAGTTTTATGATGCAGTGCGAGAGTCTAATGGACTGAGTTCAACTGAGCTCAAAGAGAAGATAAAAGAGAAATTACTCTCCCAAAAACTTTACGCTTCAATAGCTTATTCTGCAGTCTCTGAGCCAAGTGAGGGTGAGATCAAGGAATATTATGCCCTTCACAAAGAGGAGTTTTCCCATCCAAATACTTTTGAGGTAACCATCTATAGTGCTGGAGATGGTTCAAGACTCCAAGAGAAGATCGATAATCCTATGTTTTATGCTCCAGATGTGCATACAGAAAAACAAACACTTCCTTATAACCGTATCTCACCTGAGCTCGCTTCTCTTTTAGAATCGACAAAAGTAGATAGTTTTACCCCTGTTGTTCCAGATGGAAAAGGGGGATTTTTTAGCTTCTACATCCATAGTGTTGAAGCTGCGCAAGAGGGAGATATTCAAGGTGCAAGAGATGAGATCATCAATGCGATCATGGCAGAAAAAAGAGAGCAAGTTTTAGGGGATTATTTCGCGAGACTACGCCATAATGCAGATATCAAGATCGTAAGAATGCCAGAGTAGACAAATATTTAAGATGAGTTTTGGTATCATTGAAACAGTTTTTTTAAAGGAATGTTAAATGAAGAAAATAGTAATAAGTCTTAGTGCTTTTTTAATCTTAGGTCTCCAAGCGACGGATATCAACACAAATATGCACACAATGAAAGAGGGTCTTGAAAGTATTCAAGATGGTTTTTTATACAATAGCCAAGAAGCGGTTGCAAGCGGAATTGTGCAGATCAAAAAAGCAAATGAGATTTTTCATGATAAAGATTCAGTTGCAAAATATCTTCCAGAAGATAAAAAGAAGCTCGTAGGTGTTACACTTTTGAGTGCAAAAAGACTTAGCTCAGATCTTGATGCGATGAGTGAATATTTGGCTCAGGGAAATATGCTCGAAGCTGCAGTACTGCATTCAGATATTATTAAAGACTGTACACGTTGTCACGCGATCGTAAGAGGCTGGTAAGGCTTTAGAGGGGATTTGAACACAACGGAATTATCCGTTGTATCTCTCGAGGTATTTAGTATCGAAGTTATTTGTTATAAAATCTTCGTTTTCCATCATTTTGAGGTGGAATGGGATCGTTGTTTTGATCCCGCTTACTTTAAATTCGCTGAGTGCTCTATGCATTCTAGCAATAGCATCTGCTCTATCTTTTCCACGAACGATCAGTTTTCCGATCATAGAATCATAGATCATAGGTACGATATAGCCAGCGTGTGCATGAGAGTCGATTCTGACATCTTTTCCACCTGGTGCTACCCATTCTTTGATCTTCCCTGGACATGGCAAGAACTTGATAGGATCTTCTGCTGTGATACGACACTCGATTGAGTGTCCACGAAGTTTTACGCTCTCTTGAGCTGGAAGTTCTTTGCCCTCTGCGATCTCGATCATCATCTTGATAAGATCGAGGTCACTAACCATCTCAGAGACGCAGTGCTCTACTTGAAGACGCGTATTCATCTCCATAAAGTAAAAGTCTAGGTTTGCATCAAGTAAGAACTCGAAGGTACCAGCACCCTCATATTTTATATATTTTGTCGCTTGTACTGCTGAAGCCCAGAGTCTTTCTCTTACTTCTTGTGTGAGAACAACTGCAGGAGATTCTTCGATAAGTTTTTGGTGGCGTCTTTGCATAGAACAGTCACGCTCACCCACGTGAAGAACATTACCATGTGCATCCGCCATGATCTGAACTTCGATGTGACGTGGATTTTTGATGAATTTTTCCATATAGATCGTGCCATCGCCAAATGCTGTAACCGCTTCACTCTCAGCTGCTAAAAATGCATTTTCAAGATAGCCTTCCTCTTCGACAACACGCATACCACGTCCACCACCCCCTTGAGCGGCTTTTAGGATCACTGGATAACCAACTTCTGAAGCTCTTTTTTTTGCATCAGCGATATCTGTGATCGCTCCATCACTTCCAGGAACAACAGGGACACCTGCTGCGATCATTACATCTTTTGCTTTTGATTTGTCACTCATTAGAACCATAACTTCAGGAGTTGGTCCGATAAATTTGATCTTGTGGTGTGTACAGATCTCAACAAAGTGTTGGTTTTCACTCAAAAAACCATACCCAGGGAAGATCGCATCACATTGACTGATCTCAGCTGCAGAGATTATTGCAGGGATATTCAAATAGCTTTTATTACTTGGACCGTCTCCGATACAAATCGCTGCATCTGCAAGTTTGAGATATTCACTCCCTTTGTCTGCTGTAGAGTAAACTGCTACAGCCTCCTTACCCATCTCTTTGATCGTTCTAATCGCACGAAGAGCAATCTCCCCACGGTTAGCAACTAAAATTCTTTTGATTTCAGCCATAGTGTTATATTTTCTCCACTATGAATAAAGGCATGTCGTACTCAACCGCTTGACCGTTTGTTGCTAAGATATCAATGATTTTACAGTCAAACTCAGCTTCTAGTTCGTTCATGATCTTCATCGCTTCTAAGATCGCGACTACTTGACCTTTTTTCACAGTGTCACCCACTTTGACAAATGAAGGGGAGTCTGGTGATGGTGATGCATAAAAAGTCCCAACCATAGGGGAGAGAATAGCATCACCTGTGATCTCTGCAGGTGCCGCAGGAGCAGCTGGAGTCGAACTCACAGGGGCAGCTGGAGCTACTGGCGCAGGGGCTGTAACTGGCGCGAGTGTTCCTGTGTTTTTTTCTAGTTCGATTGAAAAATCGTCTTTCGTGATTTTCATTTTAGAAAGACCGCTCTCGTCAAATTGACTCATGAGGGTTTTGATCTGTTTTGTGTCCATGTGTAATACTCCAAAATATATAAAAATTTGCGTTATAATACCATAATATAAATTAATTTCTTAGGAACCCTTCGATACTTTGAAGATTCAAAATGGGATAATCGGGTGTTCTAAAACCAATAAAAAAGATAAAAATGTTAAGTGATCAAAACTTTATAAACATCGCAAAAGAGATAGCAACAGCCTCTAAATGTGTCTCTAAACAAGTGGGTGCAGTGATCGTAAAAGATGGGCGTGTTCTGAGCACTGGATATAACGGAACCCCCGCTGGATATATTAATTGTTGTGAGCATTGGGATGGGATCTACACAAAAGAGCATCACGAATGGTCAAAAACCTATGAGATCCATGCAGAGATGAATGCAATTATCTGGGCTGCTAGAAAAGGGATCAGTATTGAAGATGCGACGATCTATGTCACCCTGGAGCCGTGCAGTGACTGTAGTAAAAATATCATTGCCAGTGGTATTAAGCGTATCGTCTATGCCAAACCTTACGAGCATAACCACTCCGAGGTGATCTCAAAGTTCATCCAAGACAATGGGGTGGTGATTGAGCAGCTCTCTGGGGATGAGAACCACTAGTTTTTTAAAAACTCTTCTACCAAAGAGGGTGGGCGTGCAATAATTGCCTTGTCACCCTTGATGAGGATCGGGCGCTCTATAAGCTTGGGATGTAACACCATCGCTTCGATCAATCTCTCCTCATTCTCCTCTTTTTGAAGTTCGAGCTCTTTATAGATATCCTCTTTTGTTCGCATCAACTCTCTTGGAGTGATCCCTAGCATCTTTAAAAGTACTTTTATCTGCTCTTTATCAGGGGATTTTTCAAGATATTTGATGATATCCTTTTCACATTCATGCTGTTCTAAGAGGCTGAGTGCCTCACGTGATTTTGAGCATCTCGGGTTGTGCCAAATTGTAACTTTATTCATCAAATTTCCTTTTTTTTATCGCTATTTTACACTATAATTGTTTTAAAAAAAAATGTGAGGCTCTCTGCTATGGGATATGAATCAACTTACAAAAAATTAGCCGATTTTGGGCGCAATCTTTTAAGTAAAACATCTTTAGTGGATGGATTGCCACTCATATCAAAATATGCAAAAGAGGTAATAGGGGCTGATAGATGCTCTATATTTATCAATGATCTAGAAAAAAACGAGCTTTGGACGACACTTGCTGATGGTGTGGAGAAGATCGTCGTACCAAGAGATAGAGGGATCGTAGGACATACACTCAAAGCAAAGAAGCCTGTTGTTGCAAATGATGCGTATTCTGATCCAAACTTTCTCTCGGATGTAGACAAAGAAACGGGATATAGCACAAAAAACCTCATTACGGCTCCTGTCTTTAATTCAAAACGAGAAATTATCGGGATACTTCAGCTCCTTAACAAAGAGGGTGGCTTTGATAATGAGGATGTGAAATTCATGATCTTTTTTGCACATTATATTAGTGGATTTTTAGAGCTAGTAAGCTTATATGAGCTAGAAAAAAAATAGAAAAAGGGCAAAAATATATGGAAAAGATACATGAAATAGCTGAATTTGGTAAAAAATTGATGGCTTTGGAAAATATCGAAGAATCACTTGAACTCATAGCACAAGAAGCAAAGAGACTAGTGAGTGCAGATCGATGTTCTATTTTTATCGTGGATAAAGAGGATGGGATGTTGTGGACGCGTTTGAGTGATGGGATAGGTCGTATCGTGATTTCCTTGGACTCAGGGATCGTGGGTGACACCTATCAAAAGAAAGAACCTCAAATCGTCAATAGCCCTTATGATGACCCAAGGTTTTTGCCAAATATAGATAAAAAAAGTGGATATGTGACAAAAAATATATTGACCGTACCTATTTTTGATTCTAAAAGAGAAGTGATCGGTGTGATCCAGCTACTTAATAAATTTCGCCGTGACTTTGAAGAAAAAGATCTAAATGCTGTGACATTTTTTGCAAACTATGTAAGTGGAAGTCTTGAGCTTGTCCTTATGAGTGAAAAAAAAGCTTAAATATTGCATACATCCCAAGAGATATTAGAGTATTTTCGATCGACTCCCTGCGCGAGTGGCGCATTTTTAGAGATCGAACTTCTAGAGAGTGATGTAGCGCGTATCGGCTACAAATCTTTTGTCGATCTTGCGCAACTTTTTTTGATGAAGATGCATACACCTGTGCTTTGTGTAGAAAAAGAGAAAGTGATCTTGCGCTTTGAAAAGCTCGATGGCCAAAGCTCTTTTCATAAGGCGCAGCAGAGTGAAGAAAAATATGGCACACAAAGCGAATTTTTCCAGATAGATAAAACATCCCAGTTCTCTTTTTTATACCATTATCAACATGCGCTAGAGTTTGCCCAGCTCTCTTCAAAACAAAGAATCCTCAATCTTGGGATCAACAAAGGAGATGAATTTACGCTGATCCGTGATCTTTTGGGTGCCGAGAGTTTTGCCTCCAAAGAGTTTGTGGGCATAGACTATAGCGCTTCTGCTATCTCTTATGCAAAAGAGCAACTTCCAGAATCCAATGTACACCTCCATACGCATGACATTAATCATCTTGATACTCTTGAACTAGGAAAATTTGATTTGCTTATCTCTATAGGAACACTCCAAAGTTCTTCGCTGAGTTTTAATGAGAAGTTTATGCAGATCTATCAAAACCATCTTGAAAAAGGCGCTTCTATCATCCTAGGATTTCCAAATTGTCGCTGGATCGATGGGGAGATGATCTATGGAGCCAAGGCACCAAATTACCCTTTTTCTGAGATGAGTTTGGTGCTCAAAGATATTCACTTTTGCAAAAAATATCTTCAACAAAAAAAGTATCGTGTGATTGTTACGGGAAAAGATTATCTCTTTTTGAGCGCGCGAAAATTATACACATCTTAAAAGTTTCCCAGCCATCATTAAGAAACACGTGATAAGATAATAAAATTAATTATTTTTTAATATATTATCAAAAGGTAGCGAGTGTCTTCGAAGATCAAACTATTTACAAGTTCCCAACATAACGATTTTATGTATCTTACTATCTATGGAACATCTCAAGGTCTCATATCCAAAGGGGCATCCTCTTCCGAATCTCTAGGAAATACATATAAGAACATACATGAAGATGAGATTATGGTTACACGTTGCTACTATGGAGCTTCAAACCTTACTCACCAAGGCTCAGGGCGACCTTTAGGACAAGGCCATAGTGAAGCAGTGATGATAACCAAGAGTATTGACAAGAGCACACCCTTACTTCATAATGCTATGAACGGTGAACTTCTTAGTCTTGTGAAACTAAAATGCTACAGAAGCTCTGCATTAGGCTATCCTGAACACTACTACACGATTCTCTTAAGAAATGCACGGATTGTCGCTATGGAGACATCTAAGGGATTAAAAGATTCTACTCCCTTAGAAGATGTTTACTTCTCTTATGAAGAGATCATTATGGAACATGAAACAGCCCATACCTTATCGCAAAATAAATGGGGACACTCCCTTGCCCTCCATAAACAAAGGATGCAAGTTTTAAGAAATAGTGCAAATGGCTATAACACACTCATGACCTCTTTAGAAAAACGTAGAGAGTTTTTTAAAGAAAATCCCCACTACGGAGATGAAAAACTAAAAAACTTTTGGATGGTGTCCACATTACCCCTGAGTGCTAGCATAACAGGAGTAGGAGTAATGCGAGCTGGTTGGTGGGCTTATCGGAATCCTATGTTAGTATATAGTGGAGCTTATGCACTTAATGATATATTAAACCCTAGTATGCCAGCATCAAATCCTTACATACAAGGTTATCAAGGGTTAAATTCATTACGGGATTTGATAAATGACTAAAAACTGGGTAGGCTATATTGTAATTGTGATGTTATTTTTCTTTCTGTCAAGTCAATATCCTTATTTTAATATGCAATATCAAAGAGAATTACTACTTGGACGTGGGGAAATCCCATGGGGAGGCTTAGCCTTTATAGTTAGTTTGGGTCTATATTATTTTGCTATAAAAGCTCGTAAAGAACCTTGAAAATCAGTGCTAGTGTAGCAGGAGTCGGTGTAATGCGAGCTGGTTGGTGCGCTTATCGGAATCCAGCATTTTTAAATCCATTTAATCCATATCATCGAGCAGGATTTATTGCAAGAAAAACGTTTGAGGGCTTTAACGACTGGTATTTTTTTAGTGCGCGAAAACTACAAAATATGTAGCCCTCTCTCAAAACAGATGATCTTGTGATCTTCGTTGACGATATGATTGACCAGCCAGATATCAATAGAAGCGAGAAGTTCTTTTTCAAACTGTGTTAAAGAGAGTGTAGGAAGTCTTTTGATAAGGTCGTTGATCTGATCGATGATCCTTGTGTGAAGCTCTCTGTGCTCTGTTAGTTTTGGAAAAGAGATCGACTCCATATAACTCTCTTCTCGTTCAAAATGCTCTTTCATATAGCTATTGAGTTCTATGATCGTTTGGCGTATGTGTTTTTTTTTATCTTGTGCAGCATCGTGTTGAAGGGCTTTGAGAGCGATCATAAAAAGTTTTTGATGATCTTCATCGATCTCGGTATTGTTGAGTTTATACTCATTTCTCCATTCAAAGAGTTTACGAAGTCCAAGTTTATCTGCTCGAAAGTGCTGGACCTTTTTATCTTCTACCATGATGTGATGTACAAGAGAGTTTTTGACAAAGTCTAAAACCTTTGCATAAAGCTGTTCTGTATCCATATCTTGGATATTTTCAAGGATCGACTGGAGATAGTTCACGATCTCTTTATGGATCTTTTTATGCTCTATGAGATAAGTGTAGCGAATCGACTCCATATAGCGCTCTTCATTGGCAAAGTGAACCTTTGTGTAGCGAATGAGCTGATCTATAGCACCCTTTATAGCGACTTTGTCATTGCGGTATGTTTGCACAGCAGAAGCAAGCTCAAAAAGTCGTTTGTGTTCGGCATCAATTTTTTCATCCCCTATGAGATAAAGACTTGACCATTCTATTGAATTACATTTACTCATTTTATTCCAACTTGTTTTTCAGTGTTTGGATATGAGTATAACTGATAGAAATCTCAAAATGGTCTCAAAGAGTGGAGAAAATATTAGGCACTTAAATCGAGAGGCTTAAAGTCGCTTTCATAGAGTGTTTTTAAAGAGGAAGCGAGATGAAAGAGGGAAGCGCTATTGAGCATGATGCCATTTTTTTTGCTATTGATATATTCGTCGAGCTTTTGAAGGAGAGCCTCCTTGTTTAAAGCTTTGCCATCTGGACTAAGTGTTTGCTCGAGCATCACTTTGATGGCTTGTTTCTCACTTTGGAGTTTATCCTCAAGCAGGGCATCTAAAATATTAGAGGCTTTTTCATCCAAGATCTCACTCTGATATTTCATCTTGTCTGTCTCTTGATCTGCTTGCTTTACTTGGGATGTACGAGACCTAGGACTGTTTTCATCAAAGGAAGAGTAATTGTTGAAAGAGTAAGGTAAATAAGAGGAGGTAGATCCTATTTCCATACAAGCCCCTAAGTGTTTTAAAAGGGTTAAAGCAAAATTTATTCCTTTTTGTTAAAAATACTTTTTGAGCCAGACACTTAGGATATAAAGTCCCCAAAGATGCTGCTTAAAACTCCCACGCGAAGCCGTATCGATATAGCTTTGGAGCTCTTTTTCATGGAAAAGTCCGGTTTGCTTATTCACCTCTACAATAAGCGAGATCTTGCCTGAGCTGATAAGGTACTCCATATAGGGATTAGAAAACCCTTTTTTCTTACGTTTGAGGATCTTTGCATCGAGTTTACCTTGCATCATCTCTTTGAGTAGAGATTTTGTAACTCCATCTTCATAGCGGAGCTTTGGGTCAATACTAAAGAGGGCGAGGGCGAGCTTATGGTCTAAAAATGGGGTGCGTGACTCAATGGAATGTGCCATACTCACACGATCGAGCTTGGTGAGAAAGTGTTCTGCTTGAAAAATATTGAGATCACTATAGCTATACCAAAGGCTCTCATCTGTGTGAGCTGAGTCTTCAAAGCGCTCTCGGTAGGGTGCGAGGTTTTGAAGCGATTCGTTATCTCTGACATTACGTCGCATCAGGCGATTTTTTTGCAAGTCGGTAAACTTCTCCCCCGAGGTACGAAAAAGAAGACTTTCATCAAAAATGCGCTTGTACCACTCCCACTCTCTGTTCATCGAAAAGTTGGAGTGAAAATATTTTTTGAGCCAGTTCTTGTGTGCAAGGGTTGCGGCTTTTTGGATATCAAGATACTCAAAATATTGGCGATACCCCAAAAAGAGCTCATCGCTTCCCTCTCCACTCATCACTACCTTGTAACCATCTTTTTTGATATGCTCAAAAAGTAGATACAGGGGGATCGCCGCGGGATCATTAAGAGGTTCATCAAGCGTTTCAAAAACCGCTTCTAAGGCGTGTATGAACATCTGTTCATCTATCTCAACGTGGGTGTTTTGCACTCCCAAAAGCCTCGCACTCTCGCTCGCATTGGAGCGCTCATCATATTTGGCAAACTCTTTGTAGCCCAGTGTGTAGGTAT
Source organism: Helicobacteraceae bacterium (assembly GCA_021163845.1). Lineage (GTDB taxonomy): Bacteria > Campylobacterota > Campylobacteria > Campylobacterales > Sulfurimonadaceae > Sulfurimonas. The sequence goes on from JAGGTH010000077.1 coordinate 99,482, forward strand.
GCAACTTCGTGCCGTGAGCTTTGGCGTAGTAGTTGATCGTAGCACTATCTATCCCCCCTGAGAGAAGAGACGCGACCTCTACATCCGAAGCAAGACGCATCTCAATAGACTCTTGTATAAGTGGCTCTAGAACTGCGATCGCTTTGCTTTTTATTTGTATGAGATTTGAGGGTGCATCGAGTAGATCAAAGTAGCGCTTCACTTGAGCAATACCATTTTCATAGATCAGATATTCTCCTGCCGCGAGTTTGTTGATCCCTTGAAAAAAAGTATGAGGCGGAGTGGGAGCGAGAAAACTGAGATAACTCATGAGTGCATCTTGATTGAGTTTGGTGTTTTTAAGAAAAGGGGTGAGCCCTTTGATCTCGGAGGCAAAAGAGAAGCTTGTGCTATTCTGCATATAAAACAGAGGCTTTTTCCCTAAGCGATCACGAAAGAGATAAAGCTTTGTGCCATCAAGCACAGCGATAGCAAACATCCCACGAAGATGCCCTACAAAACCCTCACCCCATTTGAGATACGCTGCTAAAAGTACCTCCGTATCACTAGAAGTCTCAAAAGGGTAATCAAGCTCTGCGCGAAGCTCTTTGTGGTTATAGATCTCCCCATTAAAGGAGAGTAAAATATCTTGGTGGCAAAGGGGCTGATGCGCGCGCGAGTGGGTGTCGATAATGCTGAGACGCTGGTGTGCAAAAAAAAGTGCCTTCCTCTCAACGACTCCACAATAATCAGGTCCACGATGTGCAAGACGTGAGAGAGCATAACGAGCAAGAGAAGGGTCATAATCGCCTAAAATACCAAATATCGCGCACATTGCACAGCCTTAATTTTTTTTGCAATTTTAGCACATTTCCTTTTGCTCTGCCTTTTGGAAGCGATGGCTTGCCTTCGCTCTGAACTTTCATAAAAGTTCTACATCCAAAGCCCTCTCTCTGCCAAAGGCAAGCCATTGGCTCCTTGCTTATTTGAAAAATGCTACGCTGATGTCTCCTTGCATATAGTCTTCTTGAAACTCTACCTTTGCGACCCCTAGCTCTTTAGCGATCTTTTGTAGTTTTTCTTTTGTGACATAGTTGTACATTTTGCTTTGGATATCTCCATAAAGGATATTAAAAAGAAATCCATAGCTAGAGGCTCTGTAGCAGTTTTGGACAAATAGGTAGGTCTCAAACTCACTTAAAATATTCATCGCTCCGCTACATACATAATAATCAGCCCGAGGGAGCCTTGCTTTGCAGATATCGGCATGGAGGGTCTGTTGACCGGTACGCTCGGATGTAATCGTGCACATCTCTTTGATAGAATCGATCCCGATGTAGTTTTTAGGCCTGAGAGATTTGCTTTGGATGTAGTGGTAAAAGTCGCCAAACCCACAGCCCGCATCGGCGAGAGAGAACTCTTCAAGCCTTGGTGGAAGCATCTCTAGGAGTATATCAAAGCGCTTCTCTTGGGATTCTTTGCCAAACCAGTGCAGACCTTGTGGGGTGATGCCGTGTTTTTTGAGTGATGCGATGTAGAATTTTTTGCTGTTGATGCGTGGCATGGGTTCCTTTCTTTAAAGCATAGTATATAATAACGAAGGAAATAAAGGAGAAAAGTATGAGAGTAGCTGTGGTAGGGCTTGGTGGTGTGGGTGGATATATCGCCGCATCTTTGGCAAAAACATCTTACGATGTTGTGGGGTTTGCACGAGGCGCACATCTCGAAGCGATCAAAAAAAATGGCTTGCGTATCGTAGAAGATGAGAGAAGTTACTCTGTAGCTTTGGATGTAAGAGCTCTTGATGAGGTAGAGGGGAGTTTTGATATTGTTCTCTTTTGTGTCAAAAGTTACGATCTTGCGCAGGCTTACAAAGCTTTGGAACACACCCTACATCCCAAGAGTATTTTACTGAGCTTTTCAAACGGTGTTGCCAATGGCGATACACTCCGCTCTCTCTCAGATGCACGCGTGCTTGATGGCTGTGTCTACATTCTCTCTCATATTGAGTCTGAGGGCGTTGTGCGCAAAAAAGGGAGGGTCTTTGCCGCTGTATTTGGGGGAGAAAGCGAAGCTGCATCGACACTCTCAGCACTTTTTGATGAGGCAGATCTTCGCTATAAAACACCAGAAAATATCCAAGAAGCACTCTGGAAAAAGTATCTCTTTATCTCCGCTTTTGCCACACTGACAAGCTACTATGATAAAAGTATCGGTGCGCTTATGAAAGAAAATCTACAAGAGGTGCAGAGCCTTTTAAAAGAGATCAATAGTGTGGCAAAAGCCAAAGGGATAGATATAAGCGCTGAGGTGCAAAAAGCACTAGAGACTGCTGCGAGTCTCCCTTACGATGCGAGCACTTCGATGCACCTAGATTTTCAAAACCACAAAAAGACAGAGTTAGAAGCTCTTAGTGGCTACATCCTCAAAGAGGCGCAAAGATATCAGATCGCTACTCCCCTGATGCAGAGGTGTTATGAGCGCTTAGTTGTGCTATCTCCTCTTTGAGTTTTTGCAAAGAGGTGGGGTCTGGAGATTTTGCGTATTT
>JAGGTH010000033.1 GCA_021163845.1 Helicobacteraceae bacterium
GTTAAAGGTTGTCAAATGGAACAATTAATCAATCAAGATAAATTTTTAATTAATTTTGTCCCTGAACAATGGGACTCAGTAACAAAATTTAGAAAGTTTAAATATATACCTCTAGAAGATAATAGATTATTTAAAAGAGGAATTAGTACCACTGAAGAACATTTGGCAAAATTTCGTACTTTAGCAGAAATTGCAAATGAGTTGATACCAAAACTTGAAATAGATGAAAATGAATTAAAAAAAGATGCTTATTCATCAGCTAAGTATTCAAGACAACTCTCCTCTATTGTTGAATGTAATATAAATGAATTATATTCATCCCTTGATGGAATAAGAGATGTAATTTATTCAGTTTATTCACATATCCAAGGGATACAAAAAAAATCAACAAGTAAATTATTCTCAAAAGCAAAAGAAAATATGTATCCGAACAATTTTCCAATTGAATTAAATACTCTTCTTTCAGAAGCTTATGATAAATGGTTTATTCAATTACGAATTTATAGAACAGAATTTACTCATGGAAGTTTAGGCTCTTGCCACAAAGATTACAAAACCAATAAAATATCTTATATGCACTCAGGGTTAGGCAAAAATCAAAAAGCACTAGTTATTGATGATTTTATATCTTATATAAATGATACATTTAAAAATGTTCTATTATTGCAGCATAATATTTTTGAGTTTTTATATAACACACTTCCTCTTGAACCAACAGTACTTCCATGGGGGATTTATAAAGGAAAATTTTATATAAGATATCTTGAACCAGAAAATAATTTAACATTTAATAGTGGTTTATGTCGTTCATTAGAATACAGTACTGCTTGTCCATTAAAAGATAAGTGTGGTGCATATACTAATGCTATAAAACATAACAAAGCTTTGGAGAAAAATAGTTGACCCTACAGGTACAACTATTTCTCAACTCAAACGTTATCAGATATGAACCTCTTTAACAGATAATTAACACTAAGCCTTTATAATACTACAATTTCATTTTAAAGGCTCTCCCATGTCATTTTTCAAAATCCTCTTTTCTCTCTCTTTGTTGCTCTCCCTCTCCCTTTTTGCCAACACTTACGAAAAAAATGCACAGACAAAACCTGTGCTTACTCAACAAGGGGCGCAAAAAGAGTGGTGCCCTGTGTGTGGGATGAAGCTTGAGAGTTATTATAAAACCTCTCATTACGCAAGGCTCGCAGATGGTAAAGAGCGTCAATATTGTTCGATTCGTTGTTTGGCTGTGGATATGCAAGAGTATGCGATAGATCTCAGTAGCGTGCGTGTGGTGGATGCTATGAGTGAGAAGGTGCTAGAAGCGAGTGAGGCTTTTTATGTGATGGGCTCGGATGTGGCAGGGACGATGACCAAGGTGAGTAAACTTGCTTTTGGCACAAAAGAGGATGCCCTCGTGTTTATCAAAGAGCATGGTGGAAAGCTTGTGCGTTTTGAAGAGGCTCTCAAGGCGGCGCAAAACTCTTTGGCTTCGGATGTAGCGATGGTGCAGATGAAAAAAGAGAAAAAAGTCTATCCGATGGGCAAGAAGATCTTTGAGAAGATGTGTGCGCAAGATATTGATCCAACAGAATATTTAGAGATCAATGCACTCAAAGCCGCTCTTGTAGAGAAAAAACTTTGTAAACCACTTGCAGAAAAACAGCTCCAAGCACTCTCGCTGTATTTATGGGAGGTGAAGCGTTTTGGAGATCTTGAGGCTTTGGGGGATGTAGTAAAAGTTGTAAAAGATGAGAAATGCCCAGTTTGTGGGATGTTTGTAGCAAAATATCCACGTTGGACGGCACAGATATTTTATGGTGAGACCCGCTTCTCTTTTGATGGGGTCAAAGATCTGATGAAGTTTTATTACGAGCCAAGACGTTGGGGGAAATATGAAAACTTTACCCGTGAAAAGATCTCAAAGCTGTTAGTCACAGACTACTATTCGCAAAAAGCGATTGATGGGCGCGAGGCTTTTTATGTGCTAGGAAGTGATATCTATGGACCGATGGGGAATGAACTTATCCCTTTTGCCTCAAAAAAGGATGCAAAAACCTTTCTTATGGATCATAAAGGTGCTAAAATACTGCAATTTAATGAGATTCGCGTAGAGGATGTATATAAACTAGATGAATAAAACAACAAAAGGGCTTTTTCTTTTTTTGAGTATTTTACTCTTTGTTTTTCTTGGGCAACTTGGCTATCTTTTTGCCACACAGAGCGTGACTCAAGAGGCAAAAGAGAAGAAGCAACTTTTTGTCTCACTTACATCCCTTCCTGATCTTGCCATAGCAACAGAAGCCGACTACATTAGACACCGCAGTATGAGTGATTATTTCTCCCTTTTTAAAGAGGGACCATTTTTGCGTGAATATTTTGTCTCTAGCTATCTTTATGCACCCTCAACTCAATACTTTACAGCGAGATCCTATGAGAAATAGAATCAACTTTTATCTCTTAGAATACGCACTTCACTCTCTTTGGCGTCAAAAGTCTAAAACACTTTTTATAGGGCTTGTGCTCACACTGCTTATCTTTTTACTCAGCGCACTTTTTTTTATCGCAAGCTCAATTAAACACGAGCTCGCTCAAAGTGTCGACGCGCTCCCTGAGATCACCGTGCAAAAGCTCCAAGGGGGAAAACACACTAACATCCCAAGCTCGGCTGTGGATACTATTCTCTCCATTCACGGTGTTGAAGATGCGATTGCGCGTGTGTGGGGCTATTACTATTTTCAAAAAGCGGGTGTGCCTTTTGTGCTTGTTGGCGTTGATCCTTTTGAAGAGCAATATAAGAAGAGCTTGCAAAAGATCGTTGATAATTATGAGATATCAAGCCAAGAGCAGATGCTTGTGGGCAGAGGGGTTTATGAGATCTTCAAAGAGCACCATTATGAAGAGAGTTTTAACTTTATCAAATCTGATGGATCACTTTATACCCTCCCTATTGCTGGAGTGTTTACAGAAACGATAGAACTTGAGTCTAATGATATGATCATCCTCTCCAAACAAAGTGCGCGTGAGATCTTTGCTATGGATGCAGATATGGCGACGGATATTGTGGTCAAAGTGGCAAATCCTGAGGAGATAGCGATGGTGGCTTCTAAGATACAGCTCGCTTTTCCTGATGCGCGAATCATCACCAAAGAGGCTTTGCAGATCAGCTATGCCAATATTATTGATTATAAAAGTGGGGTGTTTTTGAGTCTATTTATTGTCTCCCTTTTTACTTTTTTTATGATCATTTATGACAAGCTAAGTGGTTTGAGCACGCAAGAGAGACGAGAGATAGGGATCTTAAAAGCACTTGGCTGGAAGGTTGAGTTGATCTTAAAAGAGAAGTTTTATGAAGCGGCACTTTTGTCGTTTGTAAGTTATCTCGTGGGTGTGAGTGTGGCACTTTTTTATGTTTATATTCTTCATGCACCGCTACTGCGAAATATATTTGAGGGGTATTCGGTGCTTCGTAGCAGCTTTCATCTCCCCTTTGTGCTTGATTTTCAAACACTCGCACTTTTGTTTTTTCTCAGCATCCCTCTTTATGTGGCTGCGAGTATTATCCCCTCATGGAGAGTAGCAACCCAAGAAGCAGATGAGGTGATGCGATGATAGAGCTCAAAAATCTCTCTAAAAGTTATGCGATAAGCAAAGAGCAAACAAGTGAAGCCCTAAGAGGCATAGACCTCAAAATAGAGGAGGGGGAGCTTGTGATTTTAAAGGGTCCGAGTGGAAGTGGAAAAAGTACCATTCTTTCTCTTATCGCAGCTCTGAGTAAGCCCACAAGTGGGGATGTACTTGTTGATGGAAAAAATATATCTAAACTCTCAGATGATTTTGCAGCACTCTATCGAGGAAAAAATATCGGTTTTGTATTTCAAAAATATAACCTTTTAGCAAACCTGAGTGTGGCGCAAAATATCACGCTTCCCCTTATCCCTTTGAATCCTCCGCTTCATGAGCTTGAAGCAGAGCTAGAGAGTGTGATGCAGATGTTTCATATAGAGCATAAAAAAGATGTGATGGTCTCTAAACTCTCAGGTGGTGAGCAGCAACGCGTAGCAATCGCGCGCGCTTGTATAAATGACCCTAAAATTATTTTAGCAGATGAGCCTACAGCCAACCTTGATAAAACCCTCTCCCTACATTTTATAGAGATCCTCAAAGAGCTCAAAGCTCTTAACAAAACTATCATTGTAGCGACCCACGATCCACTCTTCTTTGGGCTTGATTTTGTGGATAGAGAGATCGAGATAGCAGATGGAGCGCTTGTTTAATGCTCTTACATCCTGAGGTATTAGCGATATTACTTGTCAATACACTTTTCTTTCTTTTTGCACTTATAGCGTTTGTTTTGAGTGTGCGGATTGTTTTGTTTTATAATGCAGATGAATCTACATCCCTTCAATACAAACTTCAAAAAGAGGGGTATTTAGCCTCTACGATTATCAAGTTTATTTTTATCCTCAAGATCCCTCTTTTTTTATTTTTTGTCTTTACTCTTGATAGCCTCTCAAACCTTATAACAGGGGCAATGTGCGCGGCAGGTGTGGTCGATGCAACAGTGTATGGCAACTATCTTTTTGTTTTGAAGATCCTCAACCTCTATCTTTTTGCTTTTTGGTTGATGCTGCATTACCGTGAGAGTAAAAGGGAGGTTCCACGCTACACAAAAGAGAAATATATCTTTTTTCTTTTGCTTTTTATCCTCTTTATGATCGAGGTGGCTGTAGAGTTTTTGATGTTTGATGCGATAGAGCTTGATAAGATGGTAGATTGTTGTGGCACACTTTATTCGAGTACGAGTGCTTCGTATATCTCGACACTTTTTCATATCAATACGCCATTGCTTCTAGGTTTGTTTTATGCAAACGGGGTACTTCTTTTACTTTTTTATCGTTTGAAAAACAGATACTTTTTTGCCCTTGCGAGTGCGCTCTTTTTTGTGAGTGCACTTCTCTCTCTTATCGCTTTTTTTGGCACCTATATCTATGAGTTACCAACGCATCATTGCCCATTTTGCTTTTTACAAAAAGAGTATTACTATGTAGGCTATCTTTTGTATGCTCTTTTATTTACGAGCACTTTTTATGGTGTGGCAAGTACCTTTACAGACGAGAAGAGGGGGATGCAATATTCACTGCTTTATGCTTTGATCTATATGTTTATCGTGAGTGCTTATGTGCTTAGCTATTATTTTAAAACTGGGGTGTGGCTGTAGTTATCGATTGCCAAATTGGCTATGCCACCATTCGGCTGGGGTTTGTGAGACACTTTTGATATGCTCTTCATCAAAAGGAAATTCAAAATTTTCGCAGTAGTCTAAGATAACTTCATAGGCTTCATTGATCTGCATACTCATTTTTGTGGCTTGTTCGACATTGTCTTTGTGTTTGTCTGGGTGCCATTTTTTCATAAGGTTTTTGTATTTGAGTTTTATCTCTTTGAGGGTTGATTTCTCACGAAGTCCAAGGAGTGTTTTGGACTTCATGATCTTTTCAAAAGAGTGCAATGGAGGGGCTTCTTTTTAGTCTTGTTGTTGTCTCATATAAGCAGGGATATCAAGATAGTCACTATCCATATCTCCACCCACTACAAGTCTTGGGCGTACTTTTGCCTTTGGCTGTGGTGCAGGGTTTTCACTTACAAAGTCTTCGTTGTTGCTAAGCTCTTTTTCAAAACCTGTTGCAACGATAGTGATCTTGATGAAGTTTTCAGGGATAGAAGCATCTGTAGATGTTCCCCAGATAACCTCTGCTTCATCGTGTGCGCTTTCATGGACTACATCCATAGCTTCTGCAAGCTCCATCATAGGAAACTCTGGGTGCATCTTGAAGTGAACAAGTACTCCCATCGCTCCATTGATAGACATATTATCTAAGAGTGGAGACTCGATCGCTGCTTTGATCGCTTCATACGCAGCGTTTTCACCCTCAAATTCACCCACACCCATAAGAGCCATACCTTTATGACTCATAACAGTTTGTAAGTCGGCAAAGTCAAGGTTGATATCATTCTCACCACTTGAGAGGATAACTCCTGATGTTCCACTTACCGCTTGTGCTAAAACACTATCAACGATCTTGAAACTCTCTTTGAGACCAAGTTTTCTATCAATGATCGAGAGAAGCTTGTCATTAGGGATAACCACGATAGAATCACTCTCTTTTTTGAGCTCTTCAAGTCCTGATTCAGCAAGTTTGAGACGTTTACGCCCCTCAAACATAAAAGGTTTTGTTACCACTGAGATTGTCAGTGCTCCTACCTCTTTAGCGATTTGAGCAACAACAGGAGCAGCACCTGTTCCTGTTCCACCACCAAGACCTGCTGATATAAATACAATATCAGCACCCTCTAGGGCAGCTCTGATCTCATCGTAGTTCTCTAATGCTGATTCTTTTCCAACTTCTGGCTTCATCCCTGCACCAAGCCCTTTAGTGAGCTTTGTACCGATCTGAATCTTTGTTGCAGCAGAGTTTTCTGATAACACTTGTGCATCTGTATTGATAAGAAGCATCTCTATTCCTGAGACACCCTCATTGATCATATGACCGATCATATTACCACCGCCACCACCGACGCCAACTGCTATAATTCTTGCACCACTTACACTACTCGCTTCTTGTACTAAAAACGGTTCCATTGTCTCACTCCTTAAAATAACTGGGTCGCCCAGTTCCAAAATTTACTTACTGCTCCAGCTTCATCACTTTTTTTCTCTTTTTTAGGAAGAGTTATCATTGTTTCTTTTTTTTCTACTTCAAGTGAAGGTATCTCCTCTTGAGGTTCACTTGTAAAATCTACGCTTGTTTGCGTAGCTGGAATCTCATTGGCATGTCTTACTCTTTTGTTCACATCAATCTCATACGGAGTGAAAGAAGAACCACTATACATCACCAAACCTATAGCCGTTGAATACTCTGGTGCACGTAAATTATCAAAAAGACCATCCATCTCATAAGGTTTTGCAAGCCTTACAGGGATCGAACCAAAAGTTGCAACTGCTAACTCGCGGATCCCCTCCATATTGGAAAATCCACCTGTGAGAACGACACCTGCACCGATCTGATCTTTGAGTCCACTGTTTTCTATAAACTGTGCAAGGATCATAAGTGTTTCTTCCACTCTTGCGAAAATAACATTATGCACGACCTCTAAAGAAACTTCATGCGTAGTGTTTTCATCACCGATGATCGGAAGCTCGATAAGATCATTGCTTGGCGTTAAAAGCGATCCATAATTAAGCTTAACACTATCTGCAACATTAAGCGGCGTATGTAAAGCCATAGAAAGATCGCTTGTGACATGGTTCGAACCTACACCCAAAAAGTCATTGTAGCGAATAGAGTTACCTGAATGGATCGTGATATTGCTCGTGTTTCCGCCCATATCTATAACAGCGACTCCAAGCTCTTTCTCATCAAGGTTGAGTGTAGCAATAGAAGAAGCATATCCACTAAGAACTACGTTTTCTACTTCAATCCCTGCACCGCGCACCGCTTTTTTTAGATTGCTAAGATTTGACTTTTGTGTTGTGATGATGTGTGTTTCTACTTCAAGACGTGATGCGTTCATCCCGAGTGGATCTTCTATATAGTCTTGATCATCCACTTTGAAGTTAAAAGGCAGAGCATGGAGCACTTCATATTCATTTGGAATATTTGCATTATACAAAGAGGTATGCATCACTCTTTGGATCTCTTTAAAGCTGATCTCTTTGTTTGGGATATTTACAATTCCATTAGAGTTCAAACTTTTTGTATACGCACCAGAGATGGAGACGATGGCACTCTTTATATCGCTTCCGGCAACTCTTTTTGCATCAGCTACAGCCGTTTTGATCGACTTGGAAGCTAGTTCTATATTTGTAATGCTTCCTTTTTTGAGCCCTTGTGCCTTGGTGGTACCTGCACCTATAATCTGAATAGAGTCATCATCGTTTATTTGAGCTATGATTGCGCATATTTTTGTAGAACCAATATCTATTGCTAATATAGTTTTACTCAAATTAGAGTCCTTCGATAAATATCTCTGTATTGTACTTTTGTCTGAGGTTTTTTAGTAAACCTTCTTGAAACAGACCACTTTTTAATTTTGCGATAACGTCGTTCTGATTCATATCGCTATTTTCAAGCAACTTTTGTTCCAAAATATTAAAAAGAACAACTTTTCCACTGCTGAGTTCTATAAATCCTCTCTTCTCTTTTTTTCTAAAAAGATTGGATAAAAACTCACCTGCTTCCTTGTTATCTAAATCGGCAATTTTGTTAGTATCTTTACCTGTAAGGAACTCTGTTGTTTTTCCTTTGAATGTTGCATAGGAATTCTGCGCTAGTTCAAGGAGTTGGACTCTTTTTTGTTCTGCTATATAAAGAGGTAAAAGCTCCTCTTTTGCCATTTCAAATGTTTTAGGTTTTGATGGGTTTGTTTGTATAAGTTTTACTGTAATATATTTTCCATCTACAAGTACAGGTTTTAGGTAAGGTGATGCTGTAGAAAGTTTGGATATCTCCTGAAGAAGCGTTTCTCCAAGTGGATTTTGACTTGCAGAGATGTTTGTAGAGAGTACTTCGATATCTTCAGAGAGTTCCCCTTTTTTATAATCGATATAAGTTCTAAGCGCATCTTTTTTTGCTTCATCTTCATTCATTGCTGCAATGATAAGGTCTTTCGCATCTTCGAGAGGAAGAATTTTTCCCTCTTCATCTTTGAGAGAAGTTTTGTTCTCGTTATAAAAGTTTGTAAGCTCTTCATCTGTATAGACTTTTGTAATATCTTTATGCACAATATACTCTATATCGTAACTCGTATCTGTCATAAAGTTTTGCTGTCTACTTTCCCAGAATATTTTAAGTTTTGCATCGGATGTATCGACAGTAATCTCTTTATCATCGATCACTTTGTAGTTGATCTTGTCTGCTATAGAGACAAGCGTATTGATAATATCTAATTCACTCTCTTGAGTTGGGACAGAGAGAAGTCCTAGTGTTTTTTGAATAAGAAGTTGTTTTTTTACATCCTCTTCGTACTCTTGCATTGTGAGGTTGTTTCTTGATAAAACTTGCTTGTATACTTCTTTATCAAAAACTCCATTTTCAAAAAAGTATTCCTGTGTTTTAATAACATCTAAGATCTCTTTGTTTGATACTTGCATATCATAAGAGCGAGCGAGATTGAGTAAAAGAGCTTGGTTGACAAGCTGTGAAAGTGCTTGTTGTTGTAGACCAAAGCTTTTTGCTTTCTCTTCATCAAAGTTTCCTTGAAACATTTGATTGTACTGGTTGTAAAGATTTGAGTAAGATTGTTGTAATTCACCCATACTGATCTCGATCTCACCAACTTTTGCAACCGAACCTGCTTTGTCTCCATAACTGTACTGACCCCAACCGACAAAGCCGGCTCCGACGAAAGCAATTGTAGAAATCCAAATAGTTATTATGAGATATTTTTTATGTCTCTGCATCCATGTAATCATAAGTAAAAAACCTTGTTTGTGATATTTGTGTAATTCTATGTAAATTCGCATTAAAGCTTCATAAATCAAGTCTCATTTTATACTATGTTGTTATCATTACGGACAACAAAAATAAAAAGGTTTTAATTTTGACAAATTTAGAGTTGAAAAAGAGAGATTTAGAAGTGTTGTGGCATCCATGTACACAGATGAAAGATCATGAAACCCTGCCTCTTACACCGATAAAAAAAGGTTATGGCGTTTATTTAGAAGACTTTGATGGAAACAGATATATTGATGCAGTGAGCTCTTGGTGGGTGAACCTTTTTGGGCATGCAAATCCTTATATAAATAGCAAGGTAAAAGAACAACTCGATACATTAGAACATGTAATACTTGCAGGCTTTACACATGAGAGTGTCGTACGACTCTCTGAGAGGCTTGTAGCGCTCACACCAAAGGGCCTTGAGAAATGTTTTTATGCAGACAATGGTTCAAGTGCAGTTGAAGTGGCACTCAAGATGAGCTACCATGCTCATCTCAATGATGGAAAAAAGAAAAAGCTGTTTGTATCCCTAACAAACTCTTACCATGGAGAAACGATAGGTGCACTTAGTGTAGGGGATGTAGAGCTTTATAAAGAGACCTATGAACCATTACTGATACAATCGATTCAGACAGCTGTTCCTAAAGATCAAACGATTGAAGCTGCACGGGTGGCAGCTGATGCCTTTGAGCGTTTATGTGAAGAGAGATCAGATGAGATAAGCGCGCTCATTTTAGAGCCTCTTATCCAGGGAGCTGGTTATATGCATATGTATCATCCTTTCTTTTTAGAAGCGGTGCGTGATATTTGTAATCGTTACGATGTTCATCTCATTGCAGATGAAGTGATGGTTGGCTTTGGTCGAACAGGCAAACTTTTTGCGTGTGAACATGCAGGTATAACACCTGATTTTTTAGTGTTATCAAAAGGGCTTACAGGTGGGTATTTACCGCTTTCTGTCGTACTAACAACAAATACTATCTATCAAAAATTCTATTGTGACTATAACGAATTTAAAGCTTTTTTACATTCGCACTCTTATACGGGGAATGCCTTGGCTTGTGCAGCTGCAAATGCTACACTTGATATTTTTGAAAAAGAGAATGTTATTGAAAAAAACAAAGAGTTAGCAGCCTATATACTTCAAGGTTTAGAAAAATTTACAACACTTAAAAATGTTGCAAATATTAGAAGTACAGGGATGGTCTTTGCACTTGATCTTATCGGATATGATGCGAGTGAAAGAATAGGGCTTAAAGTGTATCAATATGGACTCGATCATGGTGTATTACTTCGACCACTTGGTAGTGTTGTCTATTTTATGCCACCTTACAGTATTACATATGAAGAGGTGGATAAGATGATAGATACAGCGTATGCAGCTATAGAGAAGCTTTAAAAAGCTTCTCAAAAGCATCGGTATTTAAAGGCTTGGAATAGTAGTAGCCTTGGTATTGATGACATCCGATACTCTTAAGATACTCTACTTGTTCGACACTCTCTACACCCTCAGCGATCACTTCCATATTTAAAGTTTGTCCCATCTTTACGATAGTCTCAATAAAGATTGCACCATCTTGTGTATGATAATCATCTAGAAATGATTTGTCTATTTTTAAACAATCTATAGGAAATTTCTTGAGATAAGAAAGAGAAGAATAGCCCGTTCCAAAATCATCAAGAGAGATCGAAATTCCGTGCTTGTGAAGGATATCGAGTACATCACATTTCATGTTTTTTTGGTCCATGAAAATGTATTCTGTAATCTCAATATCAAGCTTTTTTGGATCAATCTCATTCTCATCGACAAGTAAGAGGAGTTTATCAGCAAAATCTGCATCTAAAAGTTGTCTTGTTGAGATATTGACAGAGAGTTTGAGGTCGATTCCTTGGTCCCTCCAAGCTCTGTATTGTCGTATATTTTCTTGGAGCACCCACTCCCCAAGTTCCAAAATAAAACCATTCTCTTCAGCCAGCGGTATAAACACGTCTGGTGGTATCATCCCTTTGGATGGACTGATCCAACGAATTAAAGCCTCAGCTCCAATGATTTTTTGGCTTTTTAGATCAATTTTTGGTTGATAGTAGAGTTGATATTCCCCATTGACAAGAGCTTTTCTCATCTCCTTATCTAGGGTAATCGTATCTTGTACACTTTTATTGAGTTCTTTTGTAAAAAAGCGATATTGTGCGCGTCCATTTTTCTTTGCATCGTACATAGCGATATCAGCATGTTTCATAAGTGAAACAATATCCGTTCCGTCTTTTGGATAGATCGCAACCCCGACGCTGCTATCAACATACATCGGATGTGTTTGAATGATCCATTGTCTGCACAATTGTTCTTGGATCCTTTGAATAATATGTGTGAGTTCGATAAGAGAGCTGTATTGATTGACTACAACGACAAACTCATCACCTCCTACGCGTGCTACAAAGTCCGTGGCTCGAAGCACCTCTTGGATGATAGATGCTATGTTTTGCAGGAGTTCATCTCCTACATTATGCCCAAGAGAATCGTTAACGGTTTTAAAGTGATCTAGGTCTAAAAAGAGCAGGGCAAACTCTTTATTGTTTCGTTGAGAATCTGCTATGAGTCGATGGAGGTATTCGTTGAGAGAGTCACGATTTGCAAGACCGCTGAGTGAATCTGTTCGAGCCATTCTGTAGAGCTCTTTTTTTTCTGCATCAAGCCTTGCAAAAGTTTGGACCATAGAGTATCGTATAGATTCAAGCTCTTTGAGTTTAAATTTTTTTGGGATTTCACTTTGGTAATAAGCGAATTGGCGTAGCTTCTCAAGTGGCTTGACAACATGTTTTTTGAATAAAAAATAAACTCCAAGGATCAAAAGAAAAGGAAAAAAACCAAAATAGAGAATAAAGTCACCGCGATTTTTAGAAAAATAAATATCCAATTCATCCTTGTCTAAAATAAAAAAAAGATGTAAGGTCTGTAATTTGCCATTATCCGTATAAAAACGAATATCTCCATCAAGAATTTTTGTATGCATGAGACGATCATAAGGTTTGAAGTCTTCTAAATAGCTTGATGCAGGGAATTCAAAATGTTGGTATTTTGGATCTGTACTTAAGAGAACTCCTGAGCTATCCATAATAACGATAGCATCGATAAAGTTATTATTGGCCGCAACTCTATCTAAAAGAGCCCTAGAACGTGAGATGTTTTGACTCTTTTTTACATAGCGAGAAAGTGTGTAACTCGTCTTTGACATATCATTTTGAACACTGTTAAGGACGATAGCAGCCATACTATTTTGTTGTTTTAAAAAGTAGTAGGTAAAAATAGAGTAGAAAACAAGGATAAGGAGACTGATAATAAGAAGCGTAAAGCGTTGAATAGTTAAAAACATGTTATAAAAGACCCCTCGTTGGTAGACCTGCTTCGTTTAGTCTCATTGAGAGCTCAGTAGAAAGCTCTTTGTTGATCCAAATAATATCACCCAGCGAATTTTGAAACTCATTAAAATTAACTTCTAAGAGATAAGGTTTGACTGTAAGATAAAACTCTTGAGGGTCCTCTTCTAAAACAGTGATAGCCTGATCAATGAATTTTTTGAGTTGGACAAACTTTTCTTTGTGTATATGGAATGTTTTCTCATTGGTAAAGAGAGCATCCGCTACAAAAAGTTCCAAACCATCTTTGGTAGAAGCTAATTCATGAAAGCCATTTTTTCTGAGTTGGATATTATAGGGAGTATATGTAATGATGAGTGTTGGTTTTTCGAGTGTATCATTTTTTAAAGAGGCAATATGGAGCTGATCTTGGTTGATATAGTGGATCTCTTTATTACGTAGTTTATGAAATTTTAAAAAATCTTGTAAAAGAGTAGAATTGATAGAATCCATCTCTAAATAAACATTTATCACTTCATCTGTTTGGATGTACTCATCAAGAGTTTTATTTCCTAAAATGACATCACCGCCATGAGATCTATCAAAAAGGATTACGGGCTTGAGTGTAGGATCCTCATTGACGAGAATATTATACTCATATTGTGTTCCAACATAGGCATCGGCGTTGCCTGCTTTGTAGAGATACATGTTTTCACTCAGTGAGACAACATTAAGGAGTTTAATATTGATAGGATCAAGCCAACCTTTTGCTTTTGCATAAAAAAGGGGAGAATATCCTATCCATGTGGTGGCGGAGATACGAAGCTTTGTACCGTTGTTAGAAAAACATCCACTTGAAAAAACAAGAATAAGAAAAAATAATAATATCTTTTGGAACATTGAAGTAACCCCTACCATAGAAAGTCACACAATTTTACCAATCTAAACTTTATATTAACTAAGTCCTCTTAATCAAAACTATAGTCTTTGCTTGAATCGTCTAACATAAGTAATCTACAACTTTTTTCCAAGATCGCAAGTTTTTTTGCCATCTCGTGA
Source organism: Helicobacteraceae bacterium (assembly GCA_021163845.1). GTDB lineage: Bacteria > Campylobacterota > Campylobacteria > Campylobacterales > Sulfurimonadaceae > Sulfurimonas. The sequence continues at coordinate 13,911 of JAGGTH010000033.1, forward strand.
AGATCCCTATTAAAGGCATAGACACCATACCCTTTGATAACGATGATATTTGTCTTTTGTGTTTGGAAATAATAGGTGATCTCACTCTGTGCTCTATCGTACCAGTCATCAAATTCACGAGGATCAAAGATCTCGATAGATCCAAGCTCTTTGTAACCAAAGTAATCTTTTGGTGCGATCACATTATGATCGAGAGAATAGGCTGTTGTAAAAGGGGGCATTGTAAAGCAGATATATTTTGCTTCTGTGATTTGAGAGTAGATACTATAGTGGATCTTTGCATCCATACTCGCTTGGTTCCAGCGGTAGTCTTTTTTATAATAAAGCTCTATAAGATTTTGGGTATTTAAAGCGTCAAAAACCGCTTCTTTTGTATTGATGACAAAGCGATTCGTTTCTGTCTTTGCAGAGATCGAACCATGATAGATCCCAAAAAAATCTTTACGAAACATAGAGAGTGCAAGGCTAGCGAGTTGTTCTTTGAGAATATGTTTATTCATAAAAACCTCAAGATAAAAATATGACTTTAGTTTAACATAACTTTACTTTAGGGCAACTCTTCTGAGGTGATGATGCAAAAAGATGGTGAGAAAGTTAAGAACGAGTCCAAGTACTCCTGCGTGAAAACCAAAAGGCTTTGCATCGAGTGGAGTAAGCAAAAACATAAGAGTAAAGCCTAAGCCCGCAAAAAGACCCAAAAGAATAGTTTTTGGAACTATCGATTTGTAATGGATCCCAAGCATGATCGCTGGAGCGATCTGTACTAAAAGCTCTAGTTTGATCTGAATAAGCCACCAAATCGTTGAGGGAAGATAGATAGCGAGTGTGACCATAAGCGCCATGATAAGCCAAGAAAAGATCTTTCCAATGGTAGTGAGCTTTTTTTGGCTTGCGTGGGGATTTTGTTTGTGGTAGATATCTTGGGTAAATAGTGAAGCAATCGCAAGCATCGCACTATCTACTGTGGACATAATCGCTGCAATCGCTGCGGCGATAAAAAGAGTGATGACAATACTCATTCCCTCGATATGGGTGAGTTTTGAGAGCATCAAGAGGATGATCTGCTCGCTTTGGGATTTGTCTAGGTCAGGAAAATGTGCCGAGCCGATGATCGCTATCACGATAAGTGGTAGGGTGGTAAGGAGTGGCATTATCACCATTAGAGAAAAAGAGCGTTTGAGTGTGTGTTCATTTTTTGCCGAATATATTCTTTGGATCGCTTGAGGATAGACAGAGATCCCAAAAAAGATGAGTATGAGAACACTCAGCCATGTGATTTGATTGGCAAGGGTAGGGGCACTAAAGAGCTCAGGGCGATTTTGTAAGAACAAAGCACTATTAGCATTTGGGGTGCCATAGTGGATCATGATGACAAAAAAGATAATAATCACCCCTACAAAAAGGAGTATCCCTTGAATCGCATCGGTCCAAGCAACACTTCTCATTCCGCCAAGTGTCTCATAGATCACCATGATGATCGCCATAAAGATAATGCCATGAGCAAAGGCGATACCACCACCTGTGACGTACTCCATAATATAGCCGATCGCTTTGAGGTTGGTGAGCATATAGTTTGAAAGGGCGAAGATCGAGATCCCGACGATGAGGTAGGTGAGGAGTTTGGAGTTGTAGCGAAAATCTATATAATCCCCTACGGTGATAAAGTTATGTTTTTGGCTTAGGATGTAGAGGCGTGGAGCATAAAGCAGATAGCCACCCACGATCACGATCATAAAAACGACACTTACAAGAAAAAACCAACCACTTCGATACGCACTTCCTGCAAAACCGATAAGGGAATTGCCACTATATTGTGTGGCATACATGGTGAGAAAAAGCACCGTTATCCCAAAGCCTTTGCCACCGAGATAAAAATCTTTGAGACTCTCCTCTTTAGAAGCAAATTTTCCTGCAACACCTAGAAGGATAAGGGATGTAAGATAGAGGAGTAAAAAATAGATACCATTCTCTGAGAGGAGGGCTTGATCAGTCATGTTCGTCTTTGAGAGTGTGGTATCTTTTTTCTATAATAAAGAGGAGTATTACGACATAAGCTAGGGTTGCTCCAAGGGAGATATAGACCCAACGAGGAACACCATAGTAGATTTCAGATCCAAAAAAAGGGATCGTAAAAAATAGGGCAAGAAGTGAGAGCTTTATCATAGCGCTACCGGTTTTACTTAAACCAGCTCTTCATCTTCTCAATAGCTGAGTCTAAGAGACCCTCATGAGGTTTTGACTCTATCCCAAAAGATTCTTGGAGTTTTGAGAGAAGTTCGCGTTGCTCATCATTTAAAGACTCTGGATAGGTAAGGTTTACTTGAGCGATAAGATCCCCTTTTCTGTGACCGTGTACATCATCGATCCCCTCACCTCTAAATCGAAACTGTTGTTTGTCTCGTGTTCCCATATCTAGTTTGAGCTCTAACTCGCCTGTGAGTGATGGAATAGTGAGTGTCTCTCCTGTGATCGCTTGGGTAAAGAAGACAGGGATCTCGATATAGATGTCATTGTCTCGGCGGATAAAGTGCTTATCAGGCTTGACACTAAAGGTGACATATAAATCACCGCGATGCCCTTTTTTACCGATATTTCCTTTGCCTGAAACTCTGAGACGATTGTCTGAATCAACCCCTTTTGGCACCTTGATAGTGATCGTTTCTTTTTCCTCTTTGAAGCCACTTCCAGAACAATCAGAACATTTATCAGTTGCTGCAGTTCCTGCTCCATGACATGCAGGACATGTTTGTGAAAAGGTCATAAAACCTTGTTTCATATACACTTGACCCTGACCAGCACATTGCTTACAAGTACTGAGTTTACCACCTTTTGCACCAGTTCCACTACAGCTATCACAAGCGTTTTTGTAGCGAAAGCTGATCTCTTTTTCACATCCAAAGACCGCTTCGTGAAAACTCAGTGTCATATCGACATTCATATCCAGCGGGTATTTATCCATATCCGCAGGATTTTGGCGACGACGTGAGCCACCAGCTCCACCAAAACCATTGAACATCTCTTCAAAGATAGAGCTCAGATCATCAAAGCCACCTGCAGAAGAGCGACGTCCTCCACCCATTCCTTGAAGACCCTCTTTACCATATCTATCATAGATCGATCTTTGTTCATCATCGCTGAGACACTGATACGCTTCGTTACACAATTTAAATTTATGCTCTGCTTCTTGGTCCCCTGGATTTTTATCGGGGTGGTATTGCTTCGCCAATTTTCTATATGCTTTTTTAATTGTTGTTTTGTCCGCATCTCGCGAAATTTCGAGTATTTCGTAATAGCTTAAATCTTCCATAATTATCCTACATATATAAAATTTTTTCGCACTTATACCCATTTTGTGGTTTAAAATTAAGTATAATAAGTGCCATGAAGAGATTTTTAAATATTTTAGTGGTGTTATTCGTTTTGAGTGGCTGTGCAAAATACAGTAAAGTTGTGCTAGAGGAGTATCCTCAAACATATGCAGTTGCAAGTGATTTTCAAGAACTTCCACACTGGGAAGAGGAAGATTATGAAGAGGCATTAGAACTTTTTGTAAAGAGTTGTCAAAGTGCAAAAACAAAAGCGCTTTATCAAGAACTTTGTCAAGAGGCTTCGGATGTAGAAGATGCTCAGATGTTTTTGCAAACGAAATTTATCCCTTATAAGATCCAAGCGGATCAAAAAGGTTTGCTCACAGGCTATTATGAACCGCAACTTCGGGCTTCACGCATGCGGAGTGAACAGTATCGCTATCCTATTTATGAAACACCCAACGATCTCGTAGAGGTGGACCTTAGCTCTGTATATCCAGAGCTTGCGCACTATCGTTTGCGAGGGCGTATACAAGGAAATAGGCTGATCCCTTATTTTAATAGAGAAGAGACGAAGAAGCAGGATCTCAATGCGAGTGTTTTATGTTATTGTGATTCCAAGATAGATAAATTCTTTTTGGAGATTCAAGGTTCAGGGCGCATTACGCTCGATACAAATGAGACGATTTTTGTAGGCTATGACAATCAAAATGGACATCGCTACCGCGCTATAGGACGTTATCTTGTCGAGATCGGAGCATTGCGTATAGAAGAGGTCTCACTTCAAAGTATCCGCAAATGGCTGGATGCAAATCAAGAGCGTGTGGATGAAGTGCTTAATTATAATCCTTCTGTAGTCTTTTTTAAACAAAGAGAGCAAAAAGCAACAGGAGCACTGGGCTTAGCTCTAAGTGCGAAGCGATCTGTTGCGATAGATAGACGTTATATCCCGCTTGGCGGAATGTTGTATCTTCATGCAAATGTTGCTCACCAAAGTCTAGGCCGCATCGTCTTAGCTCAAGACACAGGTGGTGCTATCAAAGGAGCTGTGCGAGCAGATCTCTTTTTGGGCTATGGAGAGGAAGCGATGCAGATCGCAGGGGAGCTCAAAGCACCCCTAGATCTATGGCTTTTTGTGCCACGCAAAAGAGATGAGGAGAATATATGAAGGGTTCGCTAGAGAAATTCAACCGCCTTGTTAGTGCACTCGAAGATCTTCCAACAATCGGAAAAAAATCAGCGACACGTCTCGCCTATTTTATGGTGATGCAGGATAGTTTTGTTGGGATGAAAATATCCCATGCGATCGAAGATGCACTAGGAAGTCTCAAGAAGTGTTCTGTATGCGGTGGAATGAGTGAAGATGAACTATGTTTTATTTGTAGTGATGAAGCGCGTGATTCAACCGTTTTGTGTATTGTAGAAAATGCAAAGGATATTTTACTTCTAGAAGAAAATGCTCTTTTTGAGGGGCGCTATTTTGTACTTGATTCACTTGAAGAGTTGAGTATCGCTACTTTGCAAAACATCGTAGCATCAGGAGTAGAAGAGATCCTCTTTGCTCTTACCCCCTCGATCTCTAATGATGCAGTTATCTTGTACATAGAAGATAAGCTAGGTGATTATGAGATAAAGTTCTCTAAGATCGCTCAAGGTGTCCCAACGGGTGTGAGTTTGGAGAATATTGATATTCTCTCATTGACTCGAGCTTTAGAAGATAGGGTGAAGGTGTAAATATGAGCAAAAAGATCGCTTTGTTATTATATGTGTCTACGATGCTTTTAGCACAAGAGGCTCCACAAAATCAAGACTCTCAAACCACAAAAGCGATGCAAGAGTGGCGTGGATCAGAATTTGGGCTTAAGCCCCATTATCCAAACTATCTTCTTCCTTATGGCTACTCGACAAAAGAGTATAACTCTTATGTTCCATCAGATAATTACAGACAGGTAGAAGCACAGCTTCAAGTGAGTCTGAAGATAGAACCTTTTCGTGATCTTTTAGATCTTGATGAGGTTTATTCTTTTGCTTACTCTCATCGCTCTTTTTGGCAGGCGTATACAGACTCTTCCCCATTTCGAGAGACCAATTACAATCCTGAGTTTTTTGTTACCTTTCCAGCTTCTTACAAAAAAGTGATCCCCTCTTTGCGCTCCGTTATTTTTGGTATAGGACATCTTTCCAATGGGCAAGGCAATATTGAAGAAGCAGAGATTATGGAAGATATTAAAGCAGCAAATATTGAAGGGGATCCTCTTTATTTGAAAAATCGTTCACGGAGTGTGAACTATCTGTACACTACGCTCTCTTTTGAATCAGAGGCTCTAGTTACAAATATTACACTTTGGCTTCCTAACAGACACAATAATGATCTAGAAGATAATCCTGATCTTGTAGACTATATGGGGTATGGAAGTATTGAATTGAAGTACTTTTACAATACCCACCTTTTTACCCTTATGACTCGTCTCAATATGGAAACAAACAAAGGTGCCGTAGAGGTGACATACTCCTATCCTTTGGCAGATGATGTGTATTTTTTTACTAAGATCTTTAATGGCTATGGTGAGAGCTTGATAGATTATAACAATGAGATTACAAAATTTTCGATAGGATTTAGTTTTTCAAGATAAACATTTGTTATAATATTTCCCTAAGGAGATTTCTGATGTTGCCAACAAATGATGACCGCTATAAAATGGTGGAAAAAACGATGAAAAAATTGGGGTACGAAAGAAGTGCCTTGATCGAGACCCTTCACACTGCGCAAGAGACTTTTGGTTATCTTGAGATAGATGCGCTCAAGATGATCGCCAAAAGACTCAGGCTTCCTTATTCAAAAGTATATGGTGTTGCTACCTTTTACCATTTTTTTCGGCTCAAACCCAAAGGGGAACATACTGTGGTCGTTTGTACGGGGACGGCATGTTATATTAAAGGTGCCAATGAGATCTTAGACAAATTTGAAAAGAAGTTTGGTATCAAAGCAGGTGAGACAACAAGTGATGCTTTTGTCTCCCTTTTGAGTGCACGCTGTGTTGGTTCTTGCTCTCTGGCTCCTGTTGTGATCTACGATAATAAGGTCGCAGGGAAACTTACATCCCAAGATGCACTTGATAAACTAGAGGAGACACTCTCATGATCGAATCACTTGAAGATTTAAACGAAATAGCGCAAAAGAAACTCTGTGCACAAGGGGATTGTGAAGATGAGATTCGTGTGTGTATTGGAAGTAGTTGTGCTTCTCTTGGCTCAGAAGATCTCTCCAAAGAGATAGCACAAAAGATGGAGCAAGAGGGACTACAAAAACGATGCAGAGTCAAAGGGGTGGGATGTAACGGTCTATGCTCGGAGGCGATTCTTGTCTCACATCAGAAAAAAGGTGCTACATCCGAAGATCTCTATACTAACATTGAAGCATCACAGGCGGATGATTTTATCGCTTTATTGCAAAATAAAAAAGATCTCAAAGAGAAACTCTACGATCTGCAACAAGCATTTTTCTTTAAACAAAAAAAGATAGTGCTTGAAAATGCAGGCTATATCGATCCAAATGATATTGAGGATGCAATTGCACATGGAGCCTATCAAGCACTCTTTAAAGTACTCGATACGATGGAGCCAAAGGATGTCTTAGATGAGATCAAACAAAGTGGGCTTCGCGGTCGTGGAGGTGGGGGCTATCCTACTGGTCTGAAGTGGGAGAGTGTCGCAAAAGTTCATAGCGATACGAAGTATATTATCTGTAATGGGGACGAAGGTGACCCAGGAGCTTTCATGGATAGAGCTGTCATGGAAGCAGATCCTCATAAGGTACTTGAAGGGATGTCAATCGCAGGTTTTGCTTGTGGTGCAAGCCAAGGTTTTATCTATGTGCGTGCCGAGTATCCTATTGCTGTTGAGAAGCTTACCAAAGCGATCAAGCAAGCAAGAAAATACGGCTTACTAGGAAAAAATATTGGGGAGAGTGGTTTTAGCTTTGATATAGATATTCGCCTTGGTGGAGGGGCTTTTGTGTGTGGAGAAGCAACTGCACTCATCGCCTCTATTGAGGGTGGACGTGGAAATCCCCGTCAAAAGCCACCACATCTGAGTGATCATGGACTCTTTGCTCAGCCTACTGTACTTAATAATGTCGAAACACTCGCAAATATTGCTCCAATTATTCAAAAAGGTGCTGAGTGGTTTAAAAATATCGGTATCCCCTCATCAACAGGAACAAAAGTGTTTGCACTCACAGGGCATATTAAAAACACAGGACTTGTTGAGATCCCTATGGGAATGAGCCTGCGTGAACTTGTCTATGACGTGGGCGGTGGTGCATCGGGTGAAAAAGCGATCAAAGCGATACAAACAGGAGGACCAAGTGGTGGATGTATCCCTGAGGAACATCTTGATATCTCTGTAGATTACGATTCACTCAAAAAGATAGGTTCCATCATGGGAAGTGGGGGTCTTATCGTTATGGATGAGAGTTCAAATATGGTTGAAGTAGCACGCTTTTTTATGGACTTTTGTCGGAGTGAATCTTGCGGTAAATGTGTCCCTTGTCGTGTTGGAACAACAGAACTTACTGATCTCTTAGATAAGTTTGTAGCCAAAAAAGCTTCTAAAAGTGATTATGAACTTCTTAAAAATATGTGTGAAGTGGTCAAGGAGAGTTCTTTGTGTGGTTTGGGGCAGACAGCACCTAATCCAGTACTGAGTACTCTGAAATATTTTGAAGAGGAATATCTCGAAGGGATCGCAGATGATTAAAGAAAAAGTAAGAGTCAAAACCTTTAAAATTGACGGTATAGATGTGACGGGTCAATCCAATGCGACTTTGCTAGAGGTTGCGAACGAACACGGAATCAAGATACCTACTTTGTGTTATTTTGAGGGGCTTACACCTGCTGGAGCATGTCGGATGTGCCTTGTAGAGGTAGAGGGAAGTGACAAGCTGATCCCTGCGTGTACAGCAAAGATAAAAGAGGGGATGGAGGTGACTACAAATTCAGAGCGAATTAAGTCTCATCGAAAGATGATCCTTTCTATGATCTTTGCTGAGAGAACGCATACTTGCAGTGTTTGTGTTTCAAACGGGCATTGTGAACTTCAAGATCAAGCTGTAGATTTAGGGCTAGACCATAGCGAAGTGCCTTACATCCACAAGGTATTTGAGATCGATGCATCCCATAAAGAGTATATTTATGATCCAAACCGTTGTATTCTCTGTACGCGCTGTGTACGTGTGTGTGATGAGGTAGAAGGGGCTCATGCACTTGATATTCTTTCACGTGGGATCGATGCAAAGATCATTCACGATATGGATGAGCCTTGGGCGCTGAGTGAGAGCTGTACGAGCTGTGGCAAATGTGTGCATGTTTGCCCGACAGGTTCCCTTTTTGAAAAAGGTGTGAGTGCTACAGAGATGGTGAAGAAAAAAAGTATTATTACTAATCTCATTAAGACAAGGAAAGAGCGATGAAGAAAGCACGCGTAGCAACAATTTGGCTTGATGGATGTTCTGGATGTCATATGTCTTTTTTGGATATGGATGAGCGCCTTGTCGAACTGAGTGAATATATGGATGTAGTTTATAGCCCCTATGTCGATCAAAAGGAGTTCCCTTCGGATGTAGACTTGACGATCGTTGAGGGAGCGCTCAGTACAGATCACGATATAGAGATGATCAAAAAAATACGTAAAAACTCTAAAAAGATATTGGCACTTGGGGATTGCGCTGTGACGGGAAATATCTCTGCTATGAAGAATCTTTTTGGCACAGAAGCTGTGATGCAAAAAGCTTACTTTGATCTCGTAGATCACAATGAAAGTGGAAAATATCCACAAGAGATAGTTCCAACACTTCTAGATAAAGTAATTCCACTCAATGAAGCGGTTGATATTGACTATTTTGTACCAGGATGCCCAACACCTGCTGATGCGATCTATGAAGTGCTCAAAGCAGTGTTAGAGGGAAAAGAGATAAATATTAGTGAATTGACAAGGTTTGGAAAATAGTATGGAAGCAAAAAAAATTGTAATAGATCCGGTGACTCGGATCGAGGGACATGCAAAGATCACTATCGATATTGATAAATCAGGAGTCGTTGAGGATGCGCGCATCCATGTGACACAGTTTCGTGGCTTTGAGAAGATGTGTGAGGGACGACCTCTGACCGAGATGCCAGCTCTGACTGCGCGTACTTGTGGCATATGCCCTGTGAGCCATGTGATCGCTTCAACCAAAGCGTGTGATGCGATCATGGCTGTACGCCCTCCAAAAGCTGCACGTAACCTTCGTCGTGTTATCAACCTTGCTCAGATCGTACAATCGCATGCACTCAATTTTTATCATCTCAGTGCTCCCGATTTTCTTTACGGTTTTGATGCCCCAAAAGAGGATCGAAATATCTTTAAGATGATGCAGACACATCCAGAGATGGCAAAAGATGGGATCAAACTTCGTGCATTTGGACAAAAGATAATTCAAGAACTCGGAGGCAAGCGGATCCATCCTGAATGGGTTGTGCCCGGAGGTGTAAGCCATAAACTCGAAGAGGAGCAAAAAGAGAATATTCTCTCACAGATTCCTGAGGCCCTTGAGATCGCTCAAAGAGCACTTGCTTTTTTTAAAGAAAATATTCATAAGTTTGCTAAAGAGATTGAGAGTTTTGCGACTTTTGATAGCTTATTTTTAGGACTAGTTAATAAAAAGGGAGCGCTCGATCATTATGATGGTCACTTGCGTATCATGGATGCACAGGGAAATATCCTTGAAGATGGGATCGATCCACGTTTTTATAAAGAGTATATCGGAGAAGCCGTCGAGAGTGATAGCTATCTCAAATCACCTTATTATAAGCCGATGGGATACCCTCAGGGGATCTATAGAGTAGGATCTCTTGCACGTCTGAATATTGCAGAGTCTTGTGGTACACCACTGGCAGATGCAGAGCTTGTGGAGTTTAAAAAGATCAATGATGGCAAGCCAGTACTCAACTCTTTTTATTACCATTATGCACGTCTCATTGAGATTATTTACGGGATCGAGCGTATCAAAGAACTCTTAGAAGATCCAAAGAGTATGGAGGAAAATGTCCGGGCTCATAGTGGGATCAATCGTTTGAGTGGAGTAGGGTGTTCAGAAGCTCCAAGAGGGACGCTCTTTCATGAGTATGATGTGACAAAAGATGGGGTGATCTCAGGGGTGAATATGATCATCGCTACTGGAAATAATAATCTTGCTATGAATGCAGGTGTCAAGCAGGTGGCTCAAGCCTTTGTAGATAGTAAAAACATTACAGATGGAGCACTCAATCGCGTTGAAGCGGTGATCCGTTGTTTTGATCCATGTTTGAGTTGCTCGACACATGCGTTGGGGATCATCTCTTCGCACATCGAGATACGTGATCATAACAAGCAAGTGATAGAAACAATAGCAAGAAGTTAAAAGTTTGCGTATCATTATAGGCTATGGAAACACTCTGCGCGGGGAAGATGGCTTTGGTGTGGATGTAGTACGTTTACTAGAAACAAAAAAACTGCACAATACAAAACTTCTAGAAGTTTTTCAACTCACTCCCGAGCTCGTTTTAGAGCTCTTGGATGCAGAGGAGATAGTTTTTATCGATGCAGCTTACTCACAAGAAGAACCTTACGGATTTGCTTGTTCTCTTGAAAGAGAAAATGGAGTGATACTCTCGCACCACATCACACCACAAACCATTATAAGATCACTGCAAATACTTTATAACAAAGAGGTGAAATATGAGATTTTCTCAATGCTAACTTCACATTTTGATACAATAAAAAACATAAGACTTTATAGAGACAAAGTAAACGCTCTTGTTGCTTTTTTAGGCTTAGATTAAAGCTTTTTGGATTATAATCTTCCACATTTTATAGGGGAACTTTTTTTGAAGAAAATATTTTTATTCCTTTTTTTATCACAAATTCTTTTTGCAGAAGATATTGATGCCTTGCTTGATGCATATCAAAAAACAAATGAGAAATCTCTTCAAAAAGTAGATGAAAAGTTGGGGCATGTTTTTGTTTATTCTCAAGATGAGATACAAAGAATGCAGTATCATAAGCTCGGTGAGATATTAAAAGAGCTCCCTCATGTGAACTTTAATCAAAATCGCTTTGGATTACCTAGTTTATCCTTAGCTGGCACCAAGACAACAGTAAGTGGTTTTTTCCGTTTTTTTATTAACGATCAAGAGATAAGCTCAATGCATACACAGTCTCCATTTTTGACGTGGGGTGATCTGCCACTCGATTTTATAGAATCAGTAGAGGTATATTATGGAGATAGTTCTTTCTCCCTTGGCAACGAAACAGGGATCTATTTTATTCGCATCTATACAAAAGAAGCCTACAAACAAAGTGGTACAGAACTCGTCGCACGGCTCTTCTCTCAAGGTTCAAATGCACAATCGCTCATGCACGCGCAAACACTTGAAAATGGCTGGTCTTATTTTGCCTTTGTCAATCGAGAGGGTATCAACGAAACACGAGAACATAAATCTAACGCCTTGCGTAATGATTCAAAAAGAGAATATGCTTATCTTGACTTGAGCGATGAGAGAAGTTCTATCCAATTAGGCTATGCAGGGGTAAAAAAAGAGAACTATATGGGGCTGGCCTTGGATGTAAGCTCTGATGCAGGAAAGCTTGAAGCTGAGGATCTCTTTGTCAATGTTGCACACGATTTTTTGGATGACAGATCCCTTAAGGCACGGATCTCCCTTTCTCAATATGAGCGTGCTTATGAAGAGTTCAACGAAGAGGGGATAGCGATGCTCCCCATAACGGCACATCCCTACGATACAAGCATACAGCACTTTAGCGAAGATCTCAAGTTGACAAAACTCAATTTTTATGGGGGAAAAACTTTTGAAATAGATACAAATAAATTGCTCATAGCACTTAATTTTTCGGAGAAAGAATATAAAGTAAAATCGCGAAGAGCAAATCAAGTAGAGCTTGCCGAACAACAATTTTATAATTTTGATAAGGAGAGTGTTTACTCTTTACTTTTTCAAGAGGAGTATCGATGGAGTGATACTCTCCACTTTGTTGCAAATGCGAAGATAGATAGGTATGAGCGAAGCGGTTTTTTTAAAGACTCTACAGAATCACTCTTTCGTGTTGGTACGATATATACACCCTTTGACTCTTTTGGGATAAAGAGTTTTTATACTCATACTTATGTTCCACCCACATTTTTTAATGTTGATTTCGCCCAAAAACAAAACCTTGATCTAGAGCCACAAGAATATCGTACTTTTACTATAGAGGGTGTTTATTCAAATGAGAAATCGAAGCTATCTTTGATGTATAACCATGTACGCATTGATAACTTTATATATCTTACTCCTGTGGGTTTTATCAATATCCCTCATACTGTGACAACCCAAGGCTTAGCTTTGAGTTATGAGTATCTTTTTTCTGATATTTATCGCTTGAAGCTTAACTATTTTGCCAATAAACTCAGCGAAAAAGCGAATAACTCTAAAGAGGGTGGTTTTATCAAGATCATGGGTGCCTATGAAGATCTAAGCTATTTTTCCTCTTTGATTTATCGCAAGGGTTATGCGTATGATGATCCGAGTCAAAATATCTATGTGGGTGTTGTTGATGCATTTGATCTCTCTTTAGGGATGCGATATAACTACTCAGAAGATATCTCTTTGAGTATTAAGGGGGAGAATCTTCTTGAAAAAGCGACACAATCTTTGTACACACATGTCTCTTTTCCTCCACCATCAGCTGAGCATTTTTCTTTTTATGATTACGAAAAGAGAGTAAGTCTCTCTTTGAGCTGGAGATTCTGATGCGTCTCTTCTGGCTTACACTGATACTCTTTAGCTTTTTGCCTGCACAAAATTATACGTTTATGCTCGATACCTACACAAAAGAAACAGAACTCGAAGCGACAATCATCAAGAGAGTTGCGTCTGCTTCTTTACCGCAAGAGGAGATACGACTCTTTATCCCAGAGATTTCAGAGTTAGAGCAAAAAGTGTATCAAAAATTCTTTATACTTAGTTCAAATTGTGAGGATGCGAATTTTGTATTCGTAAAAAAATCGGTAGATATTTCTAGCTATTGTAAGGATACAAAAAAGCTAATTTTGACAAGCAACTATCGAAAACTTCTTAGTGATGAGAAATATTACGGAGCTTTCTTTTGGCAAAAGAGTCGACCTAATATCACCTTCATCTCTCAAAGACTTCAAGAACGTGGTGTGAAACTTCCTTCAGAATTTGATAAGTTTGTAGAGGATTTTTGATTGAAAGAAAAGTTTTTAATCAAGCAACCGCTCTATCTTATATTTTCTGTTGTATTTATCTCAGGGGTACTTATGCTCTTGCTTTATGGCACTATAAAAATAGAACAGAGCATAGAAAAAAAGATGATCGAGATATCGACAAATGATGTTTTTACGATCGTCAATAATAGTGTGATACAAATAGAAGAGCTCTTAGATAAAGAGCAAGACTATAGCTCCCAGATCCTTTCAAATGAAATACTTCAAAAAGCGATAGAGAAAAAATTAGAGCTTCTTATTACCGAAAATATTGCATATACCTATCTTCTTTACAAGGATGAGCGAGGAGTCTTTCGTTTTTTAGCCGATGGTTCTAAAAAAGACAAGGCTTTTGTCAATCAAAAATTTGATATCGACAATCTTCAATGGCTTGATGTGTACAAAACAAAAGAAAGTTTGCAGATTGAGAATAGCTATCTTCAAGAGCTCTCCATTACACATATTGCACCTGTTTTTAGAAAAGGTAAGGTAGAGATGTTACTCACGGTAGATTTTTCGATCAAAAAAGTGCGCAAGATCAATCAAATTCTCACTATGATGAAAAATGGGATTATTACTATCGTGATTATCATCATACTCTTTTTAGCGATCTTGCTTTTTCAAACATTGCGGTATTTAAAAATGAGAAAAAATGCTTATGTTGATAAACTTACAGGGGTTTATAATAGAAACTATCTTCAAGATGCACAAGATTTTATCCATCTTCAAGATTATATACTTGCAACCCTTGATATTGATCATTTTAAAGCGGTAAACGACACCTATGGACATGATGTAGGTGATAAGATACTTACTCAAGTCGCTGAGTGTATACGTGGATCTATGCGTAAGCATCAAGATATTGCTATTCGCTATGGTGGAGAAGAGTTCGTACTTCTCATCAAGCGTGATCCAAAAGAAACGCTTGAAGAGATCAATATTGTAGAATATATTTTTAAAGCAATTCAAACAAAAGATTTTTGGATCCAAAAGAAAGAGTCTTTGGCAATAACGGTCTCTATTGGAGTAAATCTTGCACCACATCAGTCTCGAACCTTTTCTGAAGCTTTTAAGCTAGCAGATATCGCTCTCTTTAATGCAAAGAGCAGAGGGCGTAACAATATTGAGATCTATGATGAAAATAACCACAATAATAATTCAACTATGATGTCTATAAATGAGATAAAAGAGGCGATAGAAGAGAATCGATTACTTTGTTATTATCAAAAGATTGTCTCCAATGAAACACTAGAATCTTCTCACTATGAAGCGCTCTTACGCATAAGAGACAAACAAGGAAATATTATTACTCCTGATAGAATTCTTCCAGCCATTGAGGGAACTTTTCTTTTGCGCAATATTACAAAGGCTGTCTTGGAGATATGCTATGAGAAGCTCTTAGTCGATCCTGATATCTCTATCAATGTAAATCTCAATCCTACAGATATTATCAATCCTTCTATCATAGAAATACTTACAGAGTATGCACAACAAGAGGGAATTGCAAAAAGATTGGGTTTAGAGATCGTCGAAACACAGGATGTTGTTCGTACGGCTGATGGAAAAGAGAATCTCTTAACACTTAAGAAGTTGGGCTATAAAATATATATTGACGACTTTGGAAGTGGCTATTCTAACTTCATTTATCTTGCTCAAATTCAAACTGATTTTATAAAAATAGATGGGGCGATCATCAAAAAGATCTTAGACGATAAGATCTCTTACTTGTTGGTCAAAAGTGTTGTGGGCTTTGCAAAAGAGGCTGGGATCCAAGTGATAGCAGAGTTTGTAAGCTCTGAGGAGATCTACCAAAAGGTTAAAGAGCTCGGTATTGAGTACTCACAAGGCTATCACTTCTCAATACCTTCTGAGCTTTAGTAAAGAAAGCTCTCTTGCATAAAGCGGTGGATATCCTCTTTACTCAGTTCATTACGAGTCATAAGCTCGTTTGCTAAAATACCTTGCCCTAAAAGCATCGCAGCTCCATCTTTGGATGTAAGCCCTTTATTTTGTGCACATTGTAAGAAAGGGGTCACTTTCCCATAGATGGCATCGGCGGCGTAGCGTGTGTGATTTAGGATATTCTCAATCATCTCACTTGGAGCAGGGAGATTGTCATCTTTGAGTCCTGCACTTGTAGTGTTTACCACAAGATCATATTCCTCAAGTTTAAAGCTATCCCAAGTAAAACACGTACATCCCAAGCTTTTAAAATACCCCAAGCGATTCTCACTGCGGTTGAGCACACTTACATCCCAAGACTCTTCTAAAAATTTTGCACTAAGGGCCTTAGCAGTGCCACCTGCACCTAAAATGAGTACTTTTTTAATATTTTCAAACTCAGAGATAGCATAGATAAATCCATCAGCGTCGGTGTTGTAGCCTATGAGTTTGTCATTTTCATTGACAATGGTGTTGACCACACCTACTTTTTTTGCAAAACCGCGTATCTCATCACAAGCTTTAAAAGCTTCCTCTTTATGAGGAACTGTGACATTCGCTCCAGAGAGTCCAAGGGCAAAGAAAGTCTCACGAAGTTTGGAGCCATCGAGCAGGTGAACACGTGTGTAGCAAGCATCGTAATGGAGATTTTTAAAAACAGTGTTGTGCATCAAAGGGGAGCGAGAATGCGCTACAGGATCTCCAAATATTGCGAAGAGTTTCACGCGTCGAGATCCTCTAGAGAGTGGATAAGTGCTCCGAGTTTGTTGCTGACTTCAAGATACTCAAGTTTATTGACACTATCAGCGACCACACCAGCGCCTGCTTGTAGGACAACCTTATCCTCTTTGACAAGTGCTGTACGGATAGTGATCGCGCTATCCATATTGCCATCAAAACCAAAATATCCTACGCTCCCACTATAAAATCCACGCTTGATCCCCTCGTACTCTGCGATCAGTTCCATCGCGCGGATCTTTGGTGCACCTGTCATTGTGCCTGCAGTAAAAGTTGCCATAAAAAGATCGAACATATCTTTATCCTCAGCAAGTGTAGCACGAACATCTGAGACGATATGCATTACGTGCGAAAAGCGCTCGATATGCATCATATCTTCTACTTTGACACTTCCTGTCTTTGCGACACGTCCGACATCATTGCGCCCTAGATCGATGAGCATGAGATGTTCTGCAAGCTCTTTTGGATCTGCAAGAAGCTCCTCTTCAAGCTCTTTATCACGTTGTAGAGTCTTTCCACGTTTTCTTGTTCCTGCGATGGGTCGCAAAAGAAGTTCTCCATCGCTTAGACGTACCATCACTTCAGGAGAAGAACCCACAAGGTTACAATCCTCATACTCCATAAGAAACATATAAGGAGATGGGTTTTTTGTACGTAAAATACGGTAAAAACTAAAAGGATCTACTTTGATATGGCGCGTAAAGCGATTGGTCATAAGGATCTGAAATACATCCCCACTTCGTATCATCTCTTTTGATTTTTCGATCATCTCAAAAAATTTCTCTTTTGAATGAGCAAAGCTACCTTTGTCAGAACCGATATTCTTTTTCATCGGAACATACTCATAAGTACTTTTGAGGGCATTTTCTATAGCTGCAAATTGTGCTTCGTACTCTTTGAGTGTAGAGATAAGAGAGATCTGATGATTCTTATGAGAATAAACAAGCACGAGTTTTGGTAGGATAAGGTCAAGATCAGGAGTGTGCAATTCATCAAGTAAATGATCCATGCTTGCATTTAGTTTTGGCTCAAATACTTTGACCATATCATAGCCGATATAGCCAATAAATCCGTCTACATAGCCAACATGAAGCTCTTTTGTCGCTTGTTTGTATGGGGTGGTATCTATATTTTTGTAGTACTCTTTAAGAAAAGTAAAAGGGTTGATAGAGAGTTCGTTACTCTGTCCCTCTTCATCAATATGGATCGTTTTATTCTCTTTGTATTGGAGCCTTTGGCGTGCACCGATACAGATAAAACTATAGTTCCCTTCACTTTGTCCAGCACTTTCAAAAAGGTAAGAGATCTCTTGTGGAAACATAGATTTGAGTTTGGAATAAACAGCTATTGGAGCGAGTTGATCAAGTATGAATTGTTGTGAGTATATCAATGGTAAAACCTTATGAAAAAAATGATCTCCGCTTTTGGGAGATCATTTCGAGAATAGATTAGATTTTTGTTAGAAAAGCGCCTGCCTCAATAGAGCTTCGTACAGTTCTAAGAGCGGCTCTTGCATCTTTTTCTGAATTAAATGGGCCAACTAAAACCTTTGTAAGTGTTTTTGAATTTGTAGTCACTTTATGGTATCTATATTTAAAACCTTTGTCGGTGATAGACTTTAAAAACTGCTTATTTGGCTCATATTTTGAAAAAGAACCAACCTGAATGTAGTAAGAACCTGTAGCTACAACACTCTTTTGTGTTGGAGTAGGCTTTGGTGTTACTGTAGGTTTTGGCGCCTCTACTTTTTCTTCTTTAAGCGATTCAGTTACCGGTGTGATCACTTCTGGTTGTGATTCAGCTTGGCTCTCCTCTTTGAGTCTTTGTGCTATTTGATCGAGATCAGCATTGTTTTGTGACTCATCTTGGATCACTTCCACCTCTTCAAAGAGAGGCTCGTCATTAAAATCAGCAGAATTTTCAATTTTAGGCTCTGGTGGTAAAACTGCTTGAGGGAGATTGTCTGTTCCACTTGATGTGAGTGAATTCATTAGCATAACAACGATGATAAGAATAACACCGAGCGCTGCTACAGCCAAAATAATTTTTTTGTTTGAACTTGAGTTTGTCCCTTTGTTCAGTATGATGTCATTTAACTCGTTTTTCTCTTCCATAAAATCACCTTTATTAAGTTCTTTGGCTTATGATATCTAAAAATTGTAGAATAAATTCTTATATCTAAAGTAACATTACATATGTTTTGACCAAGAAGCCCCACGCTCTTTGGCATACACTTCGTATGGAAGTGTTAAAATATTATAAGAATCAGGTACATCCGCACTTGGAAACATTTTCCATTGTTTGGGTTGTTTTGCTGCGAGTTTCATACTGATCATCTTCCCAAGCTGGATCGCCTCAGAGAGCGTGGTATGCCCTTTGTGGATGTAGACATGTAAGTGACCCTCTGTATGTGTCTTGTAGGCTGTAAAGTTGATAAAACCCTCTTCACGCAAGAGAAGCTGCGCTTTATGGTAAAAGCGTTCAGGATCTCTTCCGTTGTAATCAATGACGATATTTTCCACTTTGTTGTGTTTGTTGACAAGGGAGTGTGCTACAGTGATCTCCCCTTTGAGATGTTGATTGATGACATTTTGGTTGAGCGGAGCATTCACTTTTTCAAATTTATTGTAAAAGGTACGCCCTTTAAAACTTATCTTTTCCACCACTGTATCTCTTTTGATCCAGTAGTGGTCTGAGACCATTTTTATGAGTTTCAAATCCATTGCTGTCATCATAAAATCCTAATACGTCGATTGGTTATAGATAACAAATTTTTGTGCTAACTCTTTGAGTTCTGCTTTGACCGTTTTTTGAAGTTCTGTGTTGTTGATATCATCTAAAACATCTGCAATTTTGTTTGCGATGATCTCAAACTCTTTCTCTTTCATACCGCGGGATGTAAGGGCTGGGCTTCCTACACGGATACCTGAAGTTACAAATGGGCTTCTTGTTTCACCTGGAACTGTGTTCTTGTTCACTGTGATCCCAGCATTTCCAAGCGCTGCATCTGCATCTTTTCCTGAAAATTCACGGTTGATGAATGAAACAAGTACAAGGTGATTGTCCGTTCCACCACTCACCACATCATAACCACGTTTGACAAGAACTTCTGCTAAAACATTTGCATTTGCTTTGACCTGTTTTGCGTACGCTTTCCACTCATCTGAGAGGTTATATTTGAATCCTACCGCTTTTGCAGCGATCACGTGCACGAGTGGACCACCTTGAAGACCTGGGAAAATCGCAGAGTTTACTTTTTTAGCGATCTCTTCATCATTTGTCATGATCATACCACCGCGAGGTCCTGCAAGTGTTTTGTGTGTTGTTGTTGTTACTACATCCGCATAAGGGAATGGGCTAGGGTGTTCACCCGCTGCTACAAGTCCTGCGATATGAGCGATATCTGCGAATAAAATAGCTCCCACTTCATCTGCGATCTCACGGAATTTTTTGAAGTCGATCTCACGAGCGTATGCCGAAGCACCACAAACGATGATCTTTGGTTGTGTGATCTTTGCGATATCCATTACACGATCGTAGTTGATACGACCATCAAGCTCTACACCGTAGTAAAATGCCTGGTAGTTCTTTCCAGAAAAACTTGGTTTGCTTCCGTGTGTAAGGTGTCCACCGTGGCTAAGATCCATACCAAGGATTTTATCACCTGCTTTGAGGAGTGCCGCATACACAGCTCCATTCGCTTGGCTTCCTGAGTGTGGCTGTACGTTTGCATAGTTACATCCAAAGAGTTTACATGCTCTGTCAATGGCAAGTTGCTCTACACCATCAGCGTATTCACATCCACCATAGTAACGTTTTGCAGGATAACCCTCTGCATACTTGTTTGTAAAAACACTTCCCATCGCTTCCATGACTGCTGGAAGAGTAAAGTTCTCAGAAGCGATCATCTCTAAATGGTCTGTTTGACGCTCTAGCTCTTTTTCACACAACTCAAAAATTTCGTTGTCAAATTCTTTTAAAAAACTCATATCTTATTCTCCTGTTTTGTTTTCTTCATTTTTATCATTCGCGTGTTCATTGTGTAATGGTTTCATCGCTGGGAAAAGTAATACATCTCGAATGCTATGCTCATTTGTAAGGAGCATCACAAGTCTATCAAGCCCTATCCCTTGACCTGCTGTTGGAGCCATTCCATAGCTGAGTGCTTCTACAAAGTCTTCATCCATCTCGTGTGCTTCATCGTCACCACTCTCTTTGGACTCTACTTGTGCCTTAAATCTTTCATACTGATCCACAGGATCATTAAGCTCACTAAAAGCATTGGCGATCTCGCGTCCTGCTATAAAGAGCTCAAATCTCTCAGTGATCTCTGGGTTTACATCACTTCTACGAGCCAGTGGAGAGATATCTACTGGATACTCTGTGATAAAAGTAGGATTGATAAGCTTCTCTTCTACAAATCCATCAAAGAGCTCCCCTTGGAGTTGTCCTAGCGTCATCTCGCTTTTTGCTTCGAGCTTATTGGCTCTAAGATATGCTAATATCTTCTCTTTGTCGTTGACAATATCCTCTGGCACGCCACCTATAACAGAGAGAGATTCAATAAGTGGGATCTCTTTAAACTCTGAGAAATCCACTTCCAGATCTCCATATGGAAGTATAGTTGGCAAATCTAAATGATCGAATAAATATTCAAAATATTCTTTTGTAATCTTGATAAGATCTTTATATGTTTTGTACGCCCAGTAAAACTCTATGGATGTAAACTCAGGGTTGTGGGTTGCGTCCATCCCCTCATTTCTAAAGTTACGGTTGATCTCAAATACGGCTTCAAAACCACCAACGATAAGTCTTTTGAGATAAAGCTCAGGCGCGATACGTAAAAATCTATCGATCCCAAGAGCATTATGATGTGTAACAAATGGCTTTGCGTTCGCACCACCTGCGATCGGGTGCATCATAGGAGTTTCTACCTCTAAAAATCCTTTATCTTCAAAGAAATGGCGTGTAAGCGAGATCACCTTCGAACGGATCTTAAACGTTTTTCTCACTTCAGCATTCATAATAAGATCAAGGTATCTTTTTCTATAGCGTGTTTCTTTGTCTGTGATTCCGTGAAATTTTTCAGGAAGTGGAGCAATCGCTTTGGTGAGAAGTTTGACACCCTCAGCGTGTAAGGAGAGCTCTCCTTTTCCAGTGACAAAGGGAAAACCATTGATCTCTACGATATCACCTGTTTCGATATTTTTTTTGAAAGTATCGTTATAAAAACCCTCAGGTAGGTTGTCACGCGCTACATAGACTTGTAGCATTCCACTCTCATCTTCGATTTTGATAAAGCTTGCTTTCCCCATGATACGAAAGAGTTTGATTCTTCCAGAAACTATATAGTGTCTTTTCTCATCTCTTTGATTTTCTTTTTCTGCGACATCAGAGTTTACATTTAAAAATTTTGCAATCGTTGTATTTCTTTGAGAGTTATTCGCATATGGGTTGATCCCCTCAGCTCTGAGTAGCTCTGCTTTTTCAATTCTTTGTTGTATAAACTTATTTTCAAAAGCCAATAGTTTTCCTTTTATGATTTGTTTTGACATTTTTTACAAATGCCATAGATCTGCATCGAATGATCTGTCATCTTGAATCCAAGCTCATCTGCGATCTTGTGCTGTCTTTGCTCTATTTGCTCATCGACAAATTCTGTGATATCGCCACACTCTGTACATATCATATGGTCATGATGTTCTTTTGCACCTAGTTCATATTTCTTGCCTTGTGCTCCAAAAGAGAGTGAGGTGACGATATTTGAATCTTCTAAGAGTGCTAGTGTTCTATACACTGTTGCGATCCCCGTATTGAGATCGGGAAACTTTTCTTGAATAAGATGATGCAATGCTTCGGGTGTAAGATGTTCATCGGAGTTGTAGAGAGTCTCTAAAATAACTTCTCTTTGGATAGTAAACTTTAGGGAGTTTTTCTTTAATAGTGCTTTAAAGTCATTGAGGAGTTGTTCATATTCAACAGTTTTATCATTAAAGTCAGTATTTACATTCTCTATCATCGCCTCAATCCTTTAGTTTAAAGTTTCGTTGTTATCTTTATTTTGCAGAGATTTTTGGATCTCCTCTTTTGTACTTTGTATCATCTCTTTTGTAGAGTTGTCCATAGCTTTTACGAGAGATTCTTCTACACTTTTTGTACTTTTATCTATTGTCGCATTGATCTCATCGCTGATCTCGACAGGGTCAAGTTTCATGATGACGCTCCCTGTTTCTACAAGGATAGGGAAAACGATACTTGTACTCATCATATCATCGACCGTGTTTCTCACCGCTTTGATGTTATAAACAGCGTGTGCAATAACAGCTGCGATCAAAAAGAATTTACTTGCACCAAAAACAAAACCTAAAAGTTTATCGACTGCACCCAAACCACTTAGGGAACTAAGCTTTTTAAAAAGCATTCCAGCTACGATCATCAAAAGCCAAAAGATAGCGAGTGTCGCTAAAAAGCCTGTAAAGCTGATCGCGGATGTATTATCGAATTTGAAGATAAGGTTACTAAGGTATTCTCCAACAGAATCCCCAACACGTGAAGCGATGAAGATACCACCGATGATTCCAATAAGACCAAAGATCTCTTTGAAAAATCCGTTAATAATCCCCTTTAATCCTAAAAGTAGGATAACAATCGATACGACGAGGTCAAAATAATTAAATTCCATCTGTTACATCCGAATACATTTGATTTTTTCCATTTTTCTTTGCTGCATATAAGGCTGCATCAGCTCTTGAAAGGATGGTCTCATAAGTGTCATCTTTTCGTAATCGTGTAGCACCTACACTCATTGTGACTTGGAGGTTTTCACCTTTGTAGATCAGCTTGTTTGAGCGTACGAGTTCAAGAAGTCTCATGATGATTTTTCTGCAATGGATGGTATCGATGCGGTTAAGAATAATGATGAATTCCTCTCCACCATATCGAAATATCTTATCTCCATCTCGGAGTGTTTTTTTGAGGATATTAGCGATAAAGATAAGCACCTTGTCGCCTGCTAAATGTCCATGTGTATCGTTGATCTCTTTAAAGTCATCGAGATCAAGGATCATAAGATGAAGCTCATAAGGTATACTTTTTTGAGAGCAAATATGTCCGAGATAAGAGCTCAAAGCTCTACGGTTAAATACCTTTGTTAAAGGATCAAGATTTGATTTTTCTTCAAGTGTTTTTACTTGCTGTGTCAGCTCAGAGATAACGAGATTCGCTTTGCTGACTTCATCTTCCATATGACGCTGGATCTCATTGAACTTCTCTGTCAGCTTAGGAAGATCGATATGTGGTTCTTGACACTCTTGGATGGTGTCTTGATGTTTTGCGGTCAGTTCTTGGAACTTCGCATTCGTTGTTTCGTAGGATTCTAAACTCTCTTTAGCGATCTTCTTGTATGCATCCGAATAGATATGATTTTCTGCCGTAATGGAGTTAATCTGCTCTTCATCTAAAGTGGAGATGACCTCTGTGGCTTCTTTGAGAAGCTCAACTAGATTCTCTTTTGATGAATCATCTTGATTATCTATTTTTGATAATAAATTCTCATACATATCCGTAACAAGAGATTTGAGTTTGTTTTTATCCAAGAGTAGAATTCCTAATTTAATGTTGCGCAATTATACAAAGATGAAGCATAAAAAAAGCTTTTATAAGAGTAAAGTTGTATTTAATCAGAGCACTTTTAGGTATATTTTTGTAAAATTCTCAAAATTATATAAATTAAGGTCTGATTATGAGTATTTGGAGTCCAGCAAGTTGGAGAGATAAACCAATATTACAACAACCAACATATCCAAACGAAGAAGCATTAAATCAAGTATTACATGAGTTGAGAAACTATCCACCTTTAGTATTTGCAGGGGAAGCGCGCTCATTAAAAAGTCAATTGGCAAATGTTGCGAATGGGGAAGCTTTTTTACTTCAAGGTGGGGACTGTGCTGAGAGCTTTAGTGAGTTTGGCGCAGCCAATATTCGTGATACATTCAAAGCACTTTTGCAGATGGCTGTCGTGATGACGTACTCAGGGGGGTTGCCTGTAGTTAAAGTGGGTCGTTTAGGTGGTCAGTTTGCGAAGCCACGCTCAAGTGATACGGAGACTATCGGTGGTGTGACACTCGATTCGTACCGTGGAGATATTATCAATGGTGTAGACTTTACATCCGAAGCTCGTACTCCAGATCCACAAAGAATGATCCGTGCGTATAACCAATCTGCTGCTACGCTTAACCTCTTAAGAGCTTTTGCATCAGGTGGATTGGCTGATCTGCATCAAGTTCACAAATGGACGCTTGACTTTGCACACAAAGGTGACGTGACAAAAAAATATGAAGCGCTTGCAGAAGAGATCGGAAAATCACTCACATTTATGGAAGCGTGTGGGGTTACATCCAAGACGTATAGAACGCTCAGAGAGACTGATTTTTATACATCTCATGAGGCCTTATTACTTCCATACGAAGAGGCATTTACGCGTAAAGATTCTTTGACGGGTGATTGGTATGATACATCCGCACATATGCTCTGGATCGGAGATCGTACACGTCAAATTGATGGCGCACACGTTGAGTTTATGAAAGGGATACACAACCCTATCGGTATCAAAGCGGGACCTACGATGGATCCTGATGATCTTGTAAGACTTGTTGATACGCTTAACCCTAACAATGAAGCAGGACGTCTTAATATCATCGTGAGAATGGGTGCAGATAAAGTGGGTGATGAAAAAACTGGTATGCCTCGTCTTATCCAAGCGATCGAACGTGAGGGGATGAAAGTAGTATGGAGTTGTGATCCAATGCACGGAAACACTATCAAATCATCGAATAATTTTAAAACACGCCCAGTCGATGCAGTGCTAAGAGAGATGAAACAATTCTTCCAAGTGCACAAATCTGAGGGTACCTTTGGTGGTGGTGTTCACCTTGAGATGACAGGAAAAGATGTAACTGAGTGTATCGGTGGCTCTTTTGTGGTAACAGAAGAGGATCTTAGCTCACGTTACCATACACACTGTGATCCACGTCTTAATGCGGACCAAGCCTTAGAACTTGCATTTCTAATAGCAGATAGTCTCAAAGAAGCAAAACAATAAACTTTTTCTCTCCTCTCAAATCTGAGAGGAGTCTCTTTTCTCTCCCTCTCTTTTTACTTCATATTTTTTAATTTAACAAAACTATGCTACGATAAACCATGAATTTATTATTCACAAAGGAGAGACAATGGCGCACGAAGGTTTTCACGAAGATCCAAATCAGTTATCTAATTTTGCAAAAGATTATCACCGTATCATCCAAAGTACAATGGAGGAGCTTGAGGCGGTAGATTGGTACAACCAAAGAGCAGAATGTGCAACAGATCCTGAAGCAAAAGCGATCATAGAGCATAATCGCGATGAAGAGATTGAACATGCCTGCATGGGGATAGAGTGGCTGCGTAAAAACTCTCCCGTTTGGGATGCAATGCTTCGCGAGTTTTTATTCAAAGAGGGTAGTATTGTTGGAAATGAAAATGCGATGGCGGGTGAAGAGTCCGCTGATGCAGAGCCACAAGAATCCCCAAAAAGCGGAACCCTCAATATCGGAAATAACAAAAAATAAAGGAGAGTCAAATGGAAATATTAAATAGATCGAATGCCCCTTTTAGTACAGGAGTATGGAGTGAGATCGATGCAACATTAGGTGCGTTTTTGTCCAAGCGTTTGAGTCTAAGAAGTGTTGTTGATTTTAACGAAACACCAACATACAATACAGATGCTATCTCTACAAAGCAACGCAGTGAAATCTCTAATAAAAATGGTCTGAGCATTGCTTCAAGAGAACCGATCAAAATGCTAGAGATCAAGAAAAATTTCACTCTCTCAAAGTCAGTGATCGAAGATATCAAAAGAGGTGTTGAAGATTTTGATGACAAAGAGTTTGCACGTGCTGCCAATGAGTTTGCTTCAGTGGAAAACTCCATGATCTTAGAGGGGATAAAAGCTGCAAATATCGGAGGGATCCTTGCACATCCCGAAGTAAACTCTTTGGATGTAAAGTCTACAAAAGAGCTTCTGAGCGCTGTTGCAAAATCTCTTGGGATATTTAATAGTGAGTTTGTTGATGCCCCATTTAAACTTGTGCTCTCAAGTGCAACAATGGCAAAACTTTACACAGAGTTTTTTGATGGGATAAGCCTTAAAAATAAACTCGATGAGATATTGGGTGCTGGTAATATCGTCATCAACCAAGATATTGGAGAAAACAAAGCACTTATTCTCTCAGCTCGCGGTGGGGATTTTGAGTTTTTTAGTGGGCTTGATATCTCTATAGGGTATGAAAAAGAGAATAAAGAGGGAGTAGAACTCTTCTTGATCCAAACCTGTGCTTTTAGAATCTTAGGTCCTGAAGCTGCGATCGTTTTAAACCTAAAATAGCTTTTTACATAAGAGGTTTCAGAAGGATACTCCTTCTGCTCTTCTCCTCCTTCTTTCATCTTTAGTATAAAATTTGCATTTACAAATCAAAGGATTTTATATGCAAAAAAATATATATCACAAAGCCTATGACTGGGCTAAAACTAATACTTTTGAGCCAATAGAGATTGACTATGCTACAAGACTTGCACTCAAGATGTTGGATGATTCGTGCAATATGACAGATGAGGATAGAAAAATTTTTTTCTATGTATATGATGCACTGAGCGATAGAGAAGATCTTAAACTTCAAGATGATGTGAATCAACTTATCCAATTGGCTAGAGATAGACAAACGATAATCTCAAAACCTGAATTTGCATCGAAGATCCATACGTGTAAAATGGAAGTGATGCAATCAACCAAAAAAACAGATATGAAAAAATTTAAAAAAATGGTACGAGACAATCTAGGGATCTAAAAGCCGTTTAAGCTTTTGAAGTACCTCTCTTGACCATCGTTATAAGCTCAAAAATCGCTACCAAGATAAGCCCCACAAAAAGCCCGATAAAGAGTTCTTGTAAAAGAGAAGGGATAGATTCGATCATAAGATGATGGATAAACTCTACATTGTGAGCTAAGATACCACCCCCGACCAAAAGCATCGCCACTGTTCCTATATACCCAAGTGTCTTTATGATCTTTGGCATAAGCGAGACGAGAAAATTACCACACTTGATCCTTTGTTTCTCTATACACCAAAAGCCGATATTATCCAAACGAACGATAAGTGCTACAAGCCCATAGACACCAAAAGTAGCCACAAGTGCTACAAAAGTGGTTGCAGCTACTTGTACGGCTAGAGATCTATCAAGAACAGTCCCTAAAGCCAAGATAATGATCTCAATAGAGAGAATGAAGTCGGTACGAATGGCAGCTTTGATTTTTCCCTCTTCAAGCTCTAGGATATTATCCTCAGTTGATTTTAAAAGCTCTTTTTCATGCTCGCTTGAGCTATGCTTTGAAAAAGAGTGAACGATCTTCTCCGCACCCTCATAGAGAAGATAAAGTCCACCAAGTATAAGAATATAGGGAATAATCCAAGGGGCAAAGATGCTCAGTAAAAAAGAAATGGGGAGAATGATTGCTTTATTAAGAAGTGAGCCTTTAGTGATCGCCCAGATCACTTTGAGTTCTCTGTGCTGCTCAAAACCTGTTGCTTTTTGGGCATTGACAGCCAAGTCATCCCCTAAAATAGCAGCTGTTTTTTGAGTAGCGATCTTTGTAGAAACCGCCACATCATCCGCAAGCAGTGCGATATCATCTAAAAGAGCAAAAATTCCTGTAGCCATTAAAGTATTCCTTTATTTTATAGTAAACGAGTCTCTTATTGTACTTTTTTCTATTGAAGTTTTCAATGGAAATTAGGAGTTGATCTCTTCCTCTTTTTCTTGAATGCTCAAAAGCTCTTCAACTTTTGCTTCATAAAGCTCTTCTAGTTCGGCTAACTCTTGGGCGAGCTTGGTGATTCCTATCTCTTCATAACATGCAGGATCTGCAAGACACTTATTCTTTTGCTCTATTTTTTCTTCGAGTTCTTCGATCTCTTGAGGGAGTTTTTCAAGGGCGATCTTCTCTTTAAATGTGAGTTTGAGGTTTTTTGGTTTTTCCTCTTGGATCTCTTTTGGTTTTGTTGGCGCTCCCTCTTTTTGCATCGCTTCGAGTTCTTGGAGCTCTTTTTCCATCTCAAGGTATTCTGAGTAGAGTTGATATGACTCTTCTATCGTTTTATCCTCTTTGAAAATAAAGAGCTTTTTAGCGATCTTATCGACAAAATATCTATCATGGCTGACGATGATAACGGCTCCTGCAAAGTTTGTAAGTTGCTCTTCGAGAATGTTGATCGTTGGGATGTCAAGATCGTTGGTTGGCTCATCGAGGATGAGAATATCTACATCCTTTGTAAAGAGCAGAGCCAAAGCGATACGATTTTTTTCACCACCACTGAGCACGCCTATCTTTTTGTCTAAAAACTCTCGTGGAAACAAAAAGTTTTTCAGATAGCCAAAGACATGCATATCTGTTCCACGTACACTCACGCGATCTCCACCATTTGGACAAAAGGTCTCTATGAGGTTTTTCTCATCATCGAGCATCTCGCGGTGCTGGTCAAAGTAGCCTATTTTAAACTCACCCCTTTTGATCTTACCACCCGTTGGCTCGATTCTCCCAAGAAGGGCTTTGAGCAGGGTTGATTTACCACTTCCATTGGGTCCTACGATGGCGATGACATCTTTTTGTAAGATACGTGTATTGAAGTTTTTGAAGAGCTCTTTATTCCCTAGCGTCAACGAGAGGTCTTCTACCTCAAAGAGCATCTTTTGCTTGTTAATACTTTTGTCACGATTGAAGTGTTTGGCTTCTCGTTGAAGCTCGAGTGACATCTTTCGAATCTTTGCAGGATTTGTCTTTGCATCTTCACGTAGTTGCATCAGACGCTCTTTTCTTCCTTCATTTCGCTTGAGTCTTGCACGTACACCACGGGCAAACCACTCATTCTCTCGCTTTAAAATACCAAGGAGATTGTCATGTTGTTTCTCTAATGTTCGGATGTACTCCTCTTTTTGTGTCAAATAATCGCTATAACCACCGCTATACTCACGAAGTTTACAATCTTCCACTTCGACCGATTTTGTAGCAATTCGGTCAATAAAATAACGATCGTGCGAGATAAAAACAAGGGTGAATTTCTCTTTGAGAATCAGCTCTTCTAAAAACTCCACCATATAGACATCTAGGTGGTTGGTAGGCTCATCAAGGAGTAAAATATCAGGTTTTTGAAGTAAAAGTGAAGCAAGAGCCACACGGCGCTGCTCCCCTCCGCTTAAAAGTGCGATCGCTTTATTTTCGTACTGTTTGAGATCAAAATGCCCAATGATGCGCTCTATCTTGTCATCAAGGTTCCAAGCATTGTGGTGTTCGAGATAAGCAGATACATTTGAATGCTCATCTAAAAGAATTTTATTTTCAAAATCTTCAGCCAAAAGAGTTGAAAGCTCATGGTAGCGCTCTTTGGCACGATTGAGCTCTTCTAGCCCATCTTCAACGGCTTCGCGAACAGTCGCTCCCTCTTTAAATTTTGGAACCTGTGCGAGCATCTTGATCTCAAGATTATTTTTGGTGATCCGCTCTCCAGCATCTTGCATCAAGGTACCGTGGATGATCTTCATGAGTGTTGATTTTCCACTTCCGTTTTTTCCAATGATGACGATACGCTCCCCCTCATCTACATGAAAATTGACCTCGGTAAGAATCTTTTGTGCGCTATAATGTTTGGATATATTGAGTAGATCGATAAGTGCCATAGTTGTTGTTTTTCCCTCGTCAAGAGTTTTTGCGATTTTACCTAAGATATACTTTCATCTTCTTCAAAACAAAGCTCTTTGGCTACATACCATGAAGCGATTCCCTCATCATTGTATTGATATTCTCTTTGATTTGGAGGGATAACACTGTTGCGAAGCTTGGAACGGATGATCCCCATAATGATGTAGCTGAGGATAAGAGCCATGAGCGCTATGAAGTAGTCAAAAAGATACCAACTCAGCAGAGTAGTGAGCAAAGTAGTATACTTTAAAAAATATTCCAAGCTCTTGGCAAGATATTTGCATTTTTTTGAGTGGAGTGTTGGAGTAGGTTCAAAAAGATGGATCGTATTTTCTCGCATAAAAGATACCTCGATGTTTGAATGGATGCTATAATATCACCTATGGAGTTAGATATGGATAAAAAGAAAATTGTTGGGCGTAAAGAACTGATAAGTATTTTAGATTTGGAGTTATACGATCTTGATGCAAAAGTGGATACAGGGGCAGATTCAAATGCTCTTCATTGTGATGATATCTATGTGGATGATGACGATGTTGTGCATTTTAAGCTTCATGATGAGGTACATCCCTCTTATCATGGCAAAGAGATGAGTATGCCTTTGTATCGCATGAAGCGTGTGAAGAGTTCCAATGGTGTGATTCAAGAGCGTCCTTCAATAAAGGTTAAAGTGAAGCTTTTTGAAGAGGAATATAATACTGTGATCTCGCTTACCAATAGAGCAGATATGAAATACCCTATGCTCATTGGACGTAAGTTTTTAAGTGGCAAGTTTTTAGTAGATGTCTCACAAGAGTATGTAACAAAGCAAAATAATGAATAAAGAGAGTGTTATGAGAGTTTATATTTTATCAAGAAATCCAGAGTTGTATTCTACAAAAAGACTTGTCGAGGCGGGGGAACAAAGAGGATGGGAGATGAGAGTGATCGATTATCTTCGTTGTAGTATCGAGATCATGAAAGGGCAACTACATATTAGCTACAACGGTGAAGATCTTCCAGCTCCTGATGCTATCATCCCTCGTATTGGTGCGAGTAGAACGTTTTATGGTACGGCGATGGTGCGCCATTTTGAGATGATGGAAACCTTTAGTGTGGCAGGCAATCTTGCTATTGCAAGAAGTCGCGATAAGCTTCGAAGTCTTCAGATCCTCTCAAAGCATGGAGTCGATATGCCAAAAACGGTATTTGCTTCAAATAAATCGACTGCTAAAGATGTGATAGCACTGAGTGGCGGAACACCTCTTGTATTAAAGATCTTAGAGGGCACACAAGGGGTAGGTGTGGTACTTGTAGATACACAAAAGGCTGCGAAATCGGTCCTTGATGCTTTTTATGGAATGGATGTAAACTTGCTGGTACAAGAGTATATTGAAGAGGCTGGTGGAGCTGATATCCGTGTGCTTGTCGTAGGTGGCGAGGTAGTTGGTGCGATGAAACGTCAAGGGGCGGAGGGTGATTTTCGCTCGAATCTGCATCAAGGGGGAAGTGCCTCGGCACATAAACTCTCACGTAAAGAAAAAGCAACGGCACTCGCCGCTGCAAAAGCGATGGGGCTTGGTGTATGTGGGGTCGATATGATTCCATCAGCACGTGGTCCTTTAGTGATGGAGGTGAACTCTTCTCCTGGATTAGAGGGGATCGAGAGATCGACCAACATCGATATAGCGGGAAAAATAATGGACTACATCCAAAAGAATGTCACACCCAAATCGGCAGAACCTACGAAGAAAAGAAAACTCAAAAGAGATAGCATAGGAGCATAATTTGGAGAATGATCCATTTGTTATTGGTGGTGTTGCGGTAAAAAGGGGGACGAATGTGATTATAAACATTGAACTTCCTAAGCTTTATAACACCCCTACAAAATTACCACTAAGAGTGATTCGTGGTAAGAAAGATGGACCTGTCGTATTTGTGAGTGCAGCGATTCATGGGGATGAACTCAATGGCATAGAGATCATTAGACGTTTTCGAAAACTAAATATTTTAAAAAAGCTCAAAGGCACAGTGATTGTTGTTCCTATCGTCAATGTATACGGGGTGATGAACCTCTCTCGCTATTTGCCTGATAGACGAGATCTCAATAGAAGTTTTCCTGGAAGTTTCAAAGGATCTCTTGCAGCGAGGATAGCGAAAATATTTTTTGATGAAGTGGTGAGCAAGTGCTCTTTGGGGATAGATTTACATACGGCATCTATCCATAAATCGAACCTTCCTCAGGTAAGAACCAACATTGACAATGAATATACCTTTGCCCTTGCAAAAGCATTTGAGGCTCCTGTGGTTTTACATTCAGAACTTCGTGATGGTTCTTTGCGTGCTGTAGCCCAAGAAAAAGGGGTGCCTATTTTACTCTATGAAGCGGGAGAAGCGCTTCGTTTTGATGAGCGAAGTATCCGCATTGGAGTCAAAGGGATCGTGAATGTTTTACGAGAAAATGGGATGCTTCCAAAATCTTTGCATAAAAAAACACTCAAAACTCCTATAGTCACGCGTGAAAGCAGATGGATACGTGCAACTGAGAGTGGGATGTTGCGTACCATTAAGGCACTTGGAGATACAGTCGAAAAAGATGAGGTGATCGCGTATATTGATGAGCCACTCGATGATGTGTTTTTTGAGATACGTTCTCCATTTTCTGGAGTGATCATCGGAAAGTCTGAGATCCCTTTGATTCAAGAGGGGGATGCTATTTTTCATATAGCCGAATTTAAAAACTTAGAGATGGCAGATAATAAACTTGAGTATTTTCACGAAGATGCAATTGAGCAGAGTGAGTTTTATGAACTTAATAATGAGGAGATCATAGAATAATGGACTATCAAGCTATATTAGAGGAGATACAAGAGGAGATACAGCCGTTTTTGAGTCAGGGAAAAGTAGCTGACTACATCCCAGCCTTAGCAAAGATAAAAAAAGAGCAGTTTGGACTCTCACTGACTCTCTTTGATGGAACGAACTATAGTGTTGGAGCATCAGATACCCTTTTTTCGATACAAAGTATTTCGAAGGTATTTACTTTTACATTGGCGCTCAAATTTTTTGGTCCAAACCTTTATAAAAGAATAGGGCACGAGCCATCAGGAAATCCTTTTAACTCTCTTGTACAGCTTGAATATGAACATGGAAAACCGCGTAATCCTTTTATCAATGCAGGTGCGATCAATGTCACTGATGCACTGATTAATTATTATGGAAGTGAAGAGCTTGCGTATGCTGAGGTCTTAGAGTTTATTCGCTCTATTGCAGATGATAGCTCCATCGTCACGGATGAGCTTGTAGCACAATCAGAGATGGATCACGGACATAGAAATCTTGCACTTGCAAACTTGATGAAGAGTTTTAAAAACTTAGATAATTGCCCCCAGCGCGTTGTGGAAACTTATTTTAGACATTGTGCTGTAGAGATGAATACAAAGATGCTCTCTCGGGCAGTACTTTATTTAGCAAATCATGGAGAAGATCCCATCACCAACAAGATCTATATCTCTGCACAGCAGGCAAAACGTATCAATGCTGTGATGCTTACCTGTGGTCATTATGATGCCTCAGGTGATTTTGCTTTTCATGTTGGATTACCTGGAAAAAGTGGAGTAGGGGGAGGGATCATTGTAGTGGTTCCAAAAAAGATGGGAATTGCCGTATTTGCACCAGGTCTCAACGAGCAAGGAAACTCACTTGTTGGGACGATGGCGCTTGAACTTTTTGCTCAAAAGACAGGATTATCTATCTTCTAACTACTTAGCTGCTTATAAAGAGAGTTGAGATCGCCAAGAATATTGATACTTGCGATCTTATTATCTCTGATCTGGATAAAAGAAGCTCCAGAGTAGCAGATTCTATTTCCTGTTGGTGCATAGTTAAAGATCTTTCCCTCATGTGTCCCTGTGTAGGTTACATAAGCAGCGGCTGTGTTGTTTTCAACAATAAGCATCTCAACTGCATGATAGAGATTTGGAAATGCAGTTGTAAGCATCTGTGCGTACTCTTTAAATCCTTCTATCCCATTGGCTGTGATATCTAAAGAACCGCGAAACCTTACATCAGGATCGAGAAGGTTTTCTGCTTTATCAAAATCTTTTTCATTCCACATCTTGTAATATGCGTTGATAAGTTCTCTGTTATTCATTTAACTTCCAATACCCCATTTTACTTGTCTCGCACCGCAACTTCCAATTGTCCATGTTGACTGTCTAGGATTTTTCCCGACACTCCATTTTGATTGTCTCGTACCTCTACATGCACTCAGACGAATCGACTTTTTAGAAGACGCGCTTCCTATTGACCATTTAGATGATTTCATCCAACCACCTCCGAGATATCGATTTGGAGCGAAATTATACTCACAAATGATATCTTTTGCGCTAAAAAATTTCTTAAAAATTTTAGAGGAGTTTTTGCTGTACTTCTTTGAATATCTCTTTATCTTCCTGGCTTGCTTGTTCACCAAATTTACTAAATACAAGAATCGCTATCCACGCAATAATGAAGCCAGGTAAAAGCTCATAAAGATCAAAAATACCACCCTCTAATTGTTTGTAAATAATCACAGTGAGTGAGCCTGCAACCATTCCTGCAATTGCACCAGATCTTGTGATATTTGCATTATAGAGCGAGAGGATGATAAGGGGACCAAATGCAGCTCCAAAGCCTGCCCAAGCATAGGATACAAGTTGCAATACGCTTGAGTTTCTATCAGTTGAGAGATACCAAGCGATGATGGCGATACCGATGACCGTCGCACGACCCACCCATACAAGTTCCTTATTACTTGCATCTTTTCTCAAAAAAGCGTTATAGATATCACGTGTGAGAACTGAGGAGGAGACTAAAAGTTGAGAGTCAATCGTGCTCATGATAGCGGCAAGAATTGCTGCGAGTAAAAATCCTGCGATCCATGGGTTAAATAAAAGCTGTGTGAGTGTGATAAAGATCTTTTCACTGTCTTGAAGATCCACACCATTGGCAACAACATAAGCAAAACCAAAAAATCCAACTGCAAGAGAGCCTATAATACTTAGACCCATCCATGTCATACCGATAGCTTTTGCACGAGACATCTCATCCTCATCACGTATAGACATAAAACGAACGAGGATATGAGGTTGCCCAAAATAGCCAAGTCCCCAAGCCATAAGAGAAATTGCGCCAATAATAGTGCTTGAACTTATAAAATCGAGCTTATGTACATCTGTTTGCTCGATAATTTTTAGCGCTTCGCTCACACCACCAATCTCAAAGATCACAACAAGTGGTGTAATGACTAAAGCGAGCATCATCAGTATCCCTTGGATAAAGTCTGTCCAACTCACCGCATTGTATCCACCCAAAAATGTGTAAGAAACAATAATGATGCTTCCAACAACGAGAGCTGTGGAATAATCAAGATTAAAAGTCGCTTCAAAGAGTTTTGCACCACCTACAAGACCTGAGGATGTATAAAGGGTATAAAAAACAAGAATGACTATCGCTGTAACTACACGCAGAGTATTTTTTTTGTCTGCAAAACGATTGGAAAAATAATCGGGAATGGTGATGGCATCATTGAGGTAGTGGGTATAAACACGCAAAGGTTTTGCCACATAATGCCAGTTGAGATACGCTCCGATAAAAAGCCCGATCGCTATCCATGCACCTACCAACCCATCACTATACATCATCCCAGGAAGCCCAAGTAAAAGCCATCCGCTCATGTCAGATGCGCCTGCACTCAGAGCAGTTACTCCAGGACCAAGTCCACGTCCACCTAAAACATAGTCGCTCAAATCATCTGTTTTAAAATAAAAGTAAAAACCGATGCCTACCATCAGCGTCATATAAAGTAAAAAAGATATTAAAACTTCAATTTCCATTTATAACTCCTCCTTTTGTTCAAGCCCTTTGAGACCTAAGTTTCCATAACGGTGATAAGAGTTAGAGATACTTTGCTCAATAAAATAGTGCATCAGCTCGATCCTCCCATGTGGAATGAACTTCTCTGTCGCAATATGGATAGATTTATTCGTAATGCTTGCATAAAGCTTATCATTAAGATCATGTGCATCAATAAATCGTGCACGCTGTACTTTATTGATAGCTTTTATAAGGCTTTGCTCATCATCATTTGCGTAGCTATCTTCATCGTCTATAAAATATGTAATGTTTTGCATAAACCAAAGAAGATCTTCGGATGTAAGGTCATGAGGTAGAGATACATGGACTCTACATCCAGACATTTTTGCCCCAGCAAGAGAGCAGATCACTTCTAAAAGGGTGTTGTGGTTTTCAAAACGTAAAAGTACATTTTGAAGGTTAAGATAGCGGATCACATTGCTCTCTCCACGTATATTGGCATAATCATGTTCTTTGTTGAATTCTTTATCGAGCCAGTATGCAAAGTTCTTGATAATAAGTGTCGCTTTTTTAAGGGTGTCACATTTTCTCTCTACATTGTTTCGAAGGAGATTGATCTTACTGATAAAGCTGTGCTCTTTCATTTGATTTGGTATTTCAAGAGTAGAGTCTATCTCCATAAATTGTGCAGTGTAGTTGTATCCACCTGCTTTTTTCCCTGTACCAACAGAGGATTTTCCCATACCACCAAAAGGTTGGCGGATCACGATCGCTCCTGTGGTCATGCGGTTGATATAGAGATTTCCTGCACGAAGCTTCTCTTTAAAGATCTCTTGTTCTCTCTCATCAAGAGATTCTATTCCCGATGTGAGTCCATAGCCTGTAGAGTTGACGATATCGATCGCATCATCGAGTGTATCAGCACACATTACACTTAGCACTGGACCAAAGAGCTCATTCATATGACAAAAATCTCCTGGTTTTGTTCCCCAGCGAATCGATGGGCGTAACATATAAGGATTCTCTTCATCTGCGTAGGATGGTTTGATAAGCCACTCTTCCTCATCATCGAGGTATTCAAGCGCTTTTGCAAGATTTCCAGATGGCTTGCTTGAGAGCGCTCCTATTCTGTTTTTAAAATCCCATACAGATCCCACATGAAGGGACTTGGTCGCATCCACAAGCATCTCTTTAAATGCCTTATCTTCATAAAGTTCTCTTTGCAGTACGAGAAGGGATGTTGCTGAACATTTTTGCCCTGAGTTGTTAAAAGCAGAACCGATCACATTTTTGATCGCTTGATCTCTATCAGCAAGGGATGTAACGATCGTTGCATCTTTTCCACCTGTCTCAGCACTCAGATGAAGGCTAGGGCGTACATCCAAAAGATCATAAGCGGTCTTGTCACTTCCTGTAAAGATCACAAAATCAATATCTTTGTTGCTGATGAGGTGTTCACTTACAAGCGCTCCGCTTGTTGGTACGAACTGGAGGGTATTTTTACTCACACCTGCATCCCAAAAACATTGACACAGCATGTGAGCACACAAAAGAGCTTCCGAGGATGGTTTGATAATTACTCTATTTCCCGTTGCCAAACTCGCTGCTATACCACCTGTAGGGATCGCTATAGGAAAGTTCCAAGGGCTGATTACTAAGCCCACCCCTTTTTCTTTGAGTGTAATCCCTTCAAGTTTTTGAAGCTCTTTGACCGTTTGTGGATAAAAGTTTAAGAAATCGATCGCTTCTGAGACCTCTACATCAGTTTCAGAAAAAACTTTTCCCACTTCCGCTGCAGCGACCCCTATAAGATCAGCGCGTTTTTTTCTAAACTCATCTGCTGCGCGCATTAAGATCTCTGTACGCGCTTTGAGATCGAGCTGGCTCCAAGCATCTCTATCTTCACGTGCAACTTTGAGTGCTTCTTGGAGATGCGCTGCACTTGCCATTTGGCATGTTCCTACACTTTTTTTCTCATGGTATTGAGATTTGTCAAATATCTCTTTGGTATTTTCCCCATCTACCTCTGCCCCTGCAACGACTGGTTTGGCATGGTAGCCTCCTTGAGTGGAGATATTTTGCCACTTCTCTTTGATAGCGTATGCCCATTTTTGATTGTTCACTAAGATAAAATCGGTGTCGCTTTCATTCGAAAAAGTATACTCTTCTACACAGATCTCTTGGGGCTCAAACTCTTTTGTTCTGTCTTGTGTTCGATAAGGAGTGAGCTTAATAGTATCAAGCAGTTCGATCGAGCGATCATAGCTTTGAATCAGTGTATCCCAAGCTTTTGTTCCCACCTCAAGTCCAAAACTATGGCGTAAGAAGTTTTGCTCTGCGGTATTTTCATCAAAACGGCGTACAAGATAAGCAATAGCATTGGTAAAAGTAGCACGTGTTGCCGTTGGTGCATAGAGGATCACATCCAAAGGTTCTTTTTTGAGTACATGGTAAGCACTCTCACTCATCCCCTCTAGCATCTCTGCTGTAATAGCATCTGAGACACCACGCTGTTGCGCTAGAAGCATCGCAAACGCTTGATCAAAGAGATTGTGTGAGGCGATACCTACATGGACTGCTTTACTCACTTCAGGATCTATGAGAAAATCCATTAAAACTTTATAGTTTGCATCACTCTGTGCTTTTTCTCGATAAGTCACACATTCCCATCCCCGTAGTGATGCTTCGGTAAGCTCCATCTCTTGGTTTGCCCCTTTGACCAGACGAACCTTGATAGGTGCGCCCCCATTTGCTACTCTTTCTTTTGCCCAAGTGACAAGCGTACGAAGATGCTCAACACACTCAGGAAGATAGGCTTGCAGAACTATTCCTGCATAGAGATTATGAAACTTTTCAAGATCCAGTGTTTTCATAAATACATCGATGGTGAGTGTTACATCACGATATTCTTCCATATCAAGGTTAACAAACTTATGCTCTTGCTTTCCATGTGCATTGGTAAAAGTGTTTTGCATCGCTATTTCGTAGATACTCTCAAGTCTATGTGAGATCTCCTCTACACTCCACTCATGTGCAAGGGGAACGATTTGAGAAAAGATCGTAGAGATTTTAATAGATATATAGTTGATATTTGGATTTTGGAGTGCTTGGATGTACTTCTGTGCTCTTTTTTCAGATTCCTCTTCACCAAGAACAGCTTCACCGATGATATTGAGATTGACACGGGTATTCTCTGCGGCTCTTTTTTGAATATGGTGATTGAGCTCTTTATCTTCCCCTTTGATGACAATGGTACTGATATCATCACGAAGATATTTGATAAATAAAGGAACCGAGATCGCAGGTAGATAGATCCCTAGATGTCTAAAAAGAGAAACAAGAAGTTGTTCAAACTGTGTAAAAAAGGATGTATTGTTGTATTTGTCGAAGATAAATTGGAGCTGATCTGCAATTCTATTTGCATCATGAGAGCGAAAACTTTGATCGAGGAGTTCAATAAGAAACACTTTGTTGTGAGGGTCTTGGAGCATCTTGGTCATAATGTCATGGAGCCTTTGCTCATCTTTTTCTCTACTGACACTTATCTCTTTTTGCCACCTAGTAGCGACCTCTTTTGCTTGCTTGATAATATTTGTATGTTCATGCATATGTACTCCTTTTTACGTTGTGTATTTTTCCATCATCTCTTGAAATTCTGGTGTATCTTTTATCGTTTCAAATGAGGGCTCAGTCTCCACTTCATCTTTTAGGTTTTGTGATTTAGTAAGTGCTGTCTCAAGATCACTTATAGCTTCATTGAGATTGTTAAGCTTTGCATTTGCACAGGCACGTTGCCAGTAAGCATAGCCATAATCTTTATCGATCTGGATTGCTTTGTTACTGAGATTGAGTGCCCACTCATATTCATCCAGATCTAGTACAGCATCTGCTTTATATGCATATACTTCAGCATCGTTGGAGTTAAGTGCGAGGATCTCATCGAAAATATCTATTTTTGCCTGAGGATTTGTCTCAAGGTTTGCACGCATCCAAAGAGAATGCATGAGTTGTGTGCTATATATCTTATTTTGATTGATGATGATCTTCTCAGATTGTTCTCTGAGCTTTTCTTGCAGGGACTCAAGCTCTTCATTGTATTTTTTTGTTATTTTGTCAATTTTAAGCTCAATTGTTTCTTCTGTCTTTTTACGAATATCACGTAGGGAGTTCCAACCTGAAAAGATAAGGATCGAGGTTGCCGCAGCGATAATATAAAAGATATTTCCTACTGTGTCTGTAATGTAGCGTGCCGAACGGTCTGTATTTTCTACCTCTGCACGTGCGATCCGTTTTTCTGTATCGGCTCGAAGTTTATGGTGATCGATGCGGATCTCTTTGAGTTCATCAAGGATATATCTTTGTATAAGTGGTTCAAAAGGTTCTTTTACCTCCTCGTGAGTTTGGGCAAAAATATTACAAATCATAATAAAAGTTATTATCAAGAGTGTTTTCAATTATATTCCTTACGATAAATTAGTTCTCTCCTAGACTAGTAAAAAGTATCTTAATAAGAGGTTATAAATTTATTTTTTATCCTCTTCTTTCTAATCTAAAACTCACATAGTAAAGAAAGTTTAGCTGTTACAGCTAAGCTTTTTAGTCTAAAAATTTAAGATTAAGCACAATGTACTCAATTATTAGATAGCATTTTCTTTTAATTTTTTCACATAAGAAGAACATCTTGAAAAACAAAACGACATATACAAAAATTACTGCAAAAATAATATCTGTTACTCTCTTCGTTACACTTGTAAGTACCTATTTTTATAGTGAGTATATGAAGCAAAGTGCCATAGAACGTTTATCTAAAATTGATGCTAAAAAAACAAGTAAACTTGCTTTTGAATCACTTTATTCTGCCATGAAACGGGGTTGGACGAAAGATGATTTAGGTGAAATTATTCATCGACTCAATAGTATTGATAAAGAGTTGCACATCAGTGTTTACAGAAGTGAGCTCGTGGCTACTCTTTATGGTGAAATAGAACAAGACAAAAGAATGAGACAAACAGATAACAATGTGAAAAGTGCTATGAGTGGGCACGAGATATTGCAAGTGAAGGATAATTTTATTGAGTATCATTATCCCGTTATTGCAAAAGATGAATGTCTAAAATGCCACACAAATGCGAAAGTAGATGATACTTTAGGTGTTATTCAGATCGCTTATCCGATTGAAGATCTAAAAGTCTCTTTGAGTGAGATGATCAATTTCTTTGTGCTTTTTATCATTCTTTTTTCCTTAGTGATATTTATTGCAATTTTTATAGAGTTAGAAAAGTTTCTTATTAAGCCGATAAAGAACTTCTCCTTGGTAATACAAAATATTATCAATTCTCATGATATGACAAAACGTGTAGATGTTGATGATAATATTGAAGAGATAGACTCGATAAAAAACATATTCAATACGATGCTAGATTCGATAGAACACCAGTTTTATAATGATACATTGACAGGATTAGAAAATAGAAGAAAACTGACTGAAAAACTTGAAAAACAGATAAATTCATTTTTGATGATCATCAATATAGACTCTTTTCAAGAGATCAATGACTTGTATGGTGATGAAACAGGAGATGCTGTTTTAAAAGAATTTGCAGTATTGCTAAAAGAGATAATGCCTCAAAGTGGGATGTTATATAGGTTACATTCAGATGAATTTGCTTATTTATGTGAATGGAGCATGAGTCCTAAGGAATATAATATATTTGCTTCTATGATCAGCGAAAAAATTTCGCAAAAAAGTTTTGCAATAAGTGAAAAGGGTGACATTAGTATCAGTGTTACCATAGGTTCTTCTTATGGTTCGACAATGTTACTTGCAAATGCAGATATAGCTCTAAGATTGGCAAAAAAACGTAAAAAAAATTATTTGTTATACGATGAATCGATGGCTATGCTAAAAGAGTATGAAAAAAACTTTGATTGGAGTAAACGTCTCAAACATGCCATAGAAAATGACAAGATAATACCTGTATTTCAACCTATAGTGGATGCAAAAACGCAAAAGATCATAAAATATGAAGCTTTAATTCGAATGGTGGATAAAGAAAATCTTTTGATTGCACCCGTTTTCTTTTTGGAGTTGGCGAAGAAAAATAAACTCTACCATCAACTGACCAAGATCATGATAGAAAAAACATTTGAGAAGTTTAAAGATTCCCCTTACTCTGTGTCGATTAATATCTCTGTTGAAGATATTTTACATAAAGAGATCTATAATTTTATAATAGAAAAACTTCAAACAAGCAAGATGGGAAGCAGGATTGGTTTTGAAATTTTAGAATCTGAGGGGATTGAAAATTTTGAACAAGTGATAGATTTTATAGACAACGTTAAAAAATATGGTTGTACCATCTCCATAGATGACTTTGGAACGGGCTATTCCAATTTTGAATATCTTATGAAGCTAAAAGTAGATTTCATAAAAATTGATGGCTCTATGATTAAAAATATCGATACAGACATAAATTCTCAAATGATTACACAGACAATTGTTGAGTTCGCAAATAAAATGAAGATCAAGACAATAGCAGAATTTGTTTACTCTAAAAATATTTTTGAAAAGGTTGTTGAACTAAACGTTGATCTTGCTCAAGGGTATTATTTTGGAGAGCCATCGCGCGATATTCTATAGCTCTATCTCTTCTCTCTGATTCAAGAGATCTTTTTAATGATACTAAAGAAAGTTTAGTTTAAGTGACTAAACTTTCTTGATTTAATTTGCAACTATTAACTTTTTTTTGCTACACTTTTGAAAAATTTTACTACAAGGATATTGAGATGGCAAAACATCAGTTTCAAACAGAAGCAAATCAAATATTACACTTAATGATACACTCACTCTACTCGAACAAGGAGATTTTTTTACGTGAGTTAGTATCGAATGCTTCAGATGCACTTGATAAATTAAACATGTTAGTTTTAACAGATGATGCTTATAAGGGTGTAAACTTTGCACCTCGCATTGATATCGTAGCAAATAAAGAAGCAAAAACACTCACTATTAAAGATAGCGGTATCGGAATGAATGAAGAGGAT
Organism: Helicobacteraceae bacterium; assembly: GCA_021163845.1. Lineage (GTDB taxonomy): Bacteria > Campylobacterota > Campylobacteria > Campylobacterales > Sulfurimonadaceae > Sulfurimonas. The sequence continues at coordinate 56,866 of JAGGTH010000033.1, forward strand.
CTCATGAATAACCTCGGAACGATCGCAAAGTCTGGTACGAAGGCATTTTTAGAGAATCTTACAGGGGATCAAAAACAAGATTCTAACCTTATCGGTCAGTTTGGTGTTGGTTTTTACGCATGTTTTATGGTGGCAAGCAAGGTAGAGGTGACTACAAAAAAAGCGGGTGAAGAACAGGCGTACCTTTGGATCAGTAAAGGCGATGGCGAGTTTGAGATCGAGCCTGCAACGATGGAGGGACACGGTACTCAGATCGTAATGCATCTCAATGAAGACGAAGATGAGTTTTTAGAAGCCTATAGAATCGAATCGATCATTAAAAAATACTCTAACCACATCCCATTCCCTATCTTTATGGATAAAGAAAAACATATCCCTGCGATCAAAGATGATGAGGGGAATGAAACAGAGCCTTCTAAAACAGAGATCGAAAATGTACAGATCAATCGTGCAAATGCTCTATGGACGATCGCAAAAAGTGAGATCAAAGATGAGGAGTACAAAGATTTTTATAGCTCTATTGCTCACTCATCTGAAGAGCCTCTTGCTTGGATGCACAACAAAGCTGAGGGCGCGATAGAATACACGACACTCTTCTACATCCCAAGCAAAGCGCCTATGGATATGTACAGAGTTGATTATCAAACAGGGATCAAACTCTATATCAATCGTGTATTTATCACAGATGATGAAAAAGAGCTTATGCCAACGTATTTGAGATTTTTACGCGGGGTGATCGACTCTAAAGATCTTCCTTTGAATGTTTCTCGTGAGATCTTACAAAGCAATGCGGTGATGAATAAGATCAAAAACGCATCGGTAAAAAAAGTACTCTCAGAACTTTCAAAACTCAAGAAAGACAAAGAGAAATATGATACCTTCTATAAAGAGTTTGGAAACGTGTTAAAAGAGGGTCTTTATAATGACTTTGCAAATCGTGAGAAGATCTTGGATCTTTTACAGTTTCATACACTCAATAGTACTGAGACAGTCTATCTCGAAGATTTTGTCAAAAATGTAGATGAGCAAAAGAAAGAGATCTACTATATCACAGGAAAAACATCTTTAGCGATGCTCAAAAACTCTCCTGCACTTGAGAAATTCAAAGCACGTGGCATTGATGTACTCGTACTCAACGAAGAGGTAGATACGATCATCTTCCCGATGGTGACAGAGTATAAAGAATACAAGCTTGTTCATGTAAGTGATGCAAAGTTTGAAGATAGTGAAGAGGAGAAAAAAGAGAAAGAGGAAACAGCAAAAACATACGAAGGACTTGTCAAAGAGTTTAAAGATGCATTGGGTGAGGATGTAAAAGATGTAGAAACAACCTCTGATCTTGTAGACTCTCCTGTGGCACTGAAAATAGATAAAGAAGATCCATCGTATATGATGGCACAGATGATGAAGCAGATGGGTCAAGGTGGGGATGTGCCTGAACCAGCTCCAATTTTACAGATCAATCCAAACCATGAACTTCTTGTAAAACTTCGTGATTCTGCAGATCAAAATCTCATTAATGATGCTGCGCATGTGCTCCTTGATCAAGCAAAACTCTTTGATGGAAGAGAGCTCAAAGATACAGCAGATTTTATCTCTCGTCTTAATAGAATAATCTCAAAAGCATTATAAAAGTTTCAAATGAGTGTCAAATAAAAACACTCATTTGTTTTTCATCAAAAATATTTAATCATTTTAATGTTTTTTGATGAAAAATATGATACTTTACAAGATGTTTAAAAATTTAACTCTTAATAACGCTTTATCTAAAGAAGAGAAAGCTCAAATATATTTTGATGAAGCAACGAAACTCTGCGAAGAGCTTACGTGCAGTGAACTTCAAGATCTTAATATTTGTGCTTATTCATACACCACCACAGAAGCGGTTAATGAGCTTGGATTAGATGATGAACTCGTCAACCAACTCGTTGAAGATTATGTGATACAAATACTCAAAACAGCATCATTATTTGCACAACATTTACAAACCCTCCATGAAGCAAAACAAAACAGCCAAGAACTTGACTATACACCTCTGAGAGAATTAGCACATAAAAATTTGGGTGTTGCAAGAAATTTGCGGATAAAAGATGGAGAAGTACTCTTACACGAGCTTATGATAAAAGATGATCTAGAGTATCTTGATATTTGCTTAAAAGCACTCAAAGCGTGTGCAGTACGTTTAAAGCCTCTGTGTGCATTGAATACGCTCAAACTTATGGAAGTCAAGAGTATTATCTAGTCTTTGCCTTTGTTTCTTAAAGAGTGAGAAACTTCTTCTAAAACCCCTTTTGGTTTTTTGATAAGACCACGCTCTTTATCGAGAGGAATGGCAAAAGCGAGTAAAATGAAGACAAATGAAAAAGCAAGCCCACCCACGATGACAAGTATCAGTTTTAATTTAAATTCACCCATTTTTATCCATCTTTCGTTTGTGCTTCTAGCATTCATGATATCATGCTAAAATACCTAATGTACAAAATTATATCTGTTTTTTTCTTACAACACTTTATACTTCTCTCTTGCATTGCAGCAGAACCAGCACTTGGAATGCTTCGAGCTGTACAATCCAACGCTTTTCAAAAATTTTCTTTTGGCAATACACACTTTGGCTGCAACGCATATGGTATTGTAAGTTTAGAAGAGCTTTATCATGATGCGAATACAAGTGATGTATGCAAATCAAAGATACAAAGATTTTATCTCAAAAATCCCCATTTGCAATATTTTTCTGCTACTCTTTTAGATCTTAAGCAGCTGTATCATTTAGAGTTTCGGGAAAGAAAATGTATTATGTACGCACAAGGGCAGATGACACTCTCAGAGCTTTTATTAAAGAATGGTCTAGCTCTCGTCAAACCTGTATTTCAAGACAAAGAGTTTCGTTACCTTTATAAAAAAGCACAAAAAAATGCACAAGTTAATGAAAAAGGGATATGGGGAGATGAGACTTTGAGTGAATGTATTCTTATATTTAGAGAGGAAGAGAAATGAAAAAAGCATTTTATAGTGGTATCTTAGTAACTCTTTTGAGTATTGTGCTCAATTTTTCCTTTAAGGTACTTGCAGCAAATCTCATAGAAAAAGCATCGCTTACCCTCTATTTTACCGCCATAGATATCTTTACACTTACACTTTTGATCTTAGTTGGATTTCGCTCCTCTATGGTAGTTGCTTTTTCTCAGTTTAAAAACGATCAGATGATCATCAATATCTTTCGGGGTGTGATCGTGGTGGTGGTTTTGGCCGTTTGGGCTTTTGTGGTTCCATTTTTAAAGCACAAAATAGGTGTTGAGATCCATTATTGGTATCTTGTCGCTACCGTATTAGCTCTGAGTCTTTCTTTGTATTTTTCCAATATCATAGCGATGTATCGACTCTATCATATCATTAATGCCGTCACACTCTTAGAGCCATTTTTGATCCTCTTATGGTTTATGATCGCTTTTTTTGCCTTTTCACTTGATGGTGTACAACCTCTTTTTATTGCCACTATCATGAGCTCTTTTGGGGTGAGTATGTTTGTATATATGATGAGCAAGCGCTACTATGCAGCGGTTTCTTTAAAGCGACCAGATTTTGATGAAAAAGCGATTAGATTCTTAAAAAACTCTGTCATCTCGACCATTGAATTTGGCTCTGGGATCGTATTGCTTTATATGGTGGTCTTTTTGATGCTCCACTATTTTAGCATTGATGAACTGGGTGACTTTCAGGTGGTGACCAAGCCGATCTTCTCTTATATGTTAATGCTTTTTGTTTTCCCTATTTTCCGTTTTGTGCTTCCTGAACTCTCTAAGCTCATTAGTGAAAAAAATATAGAGGAGATCCGATCTTTAAAGGTGTGGATACTTCGTTATGCATTTATTGTAAGTGGAGTTTTTTTGGTACTTACTCTTCTTTTTATTGAGGATATGATAGGGATACTTTTTCCAAGTGAATATGCGGGCGCTTCATTGATGTTAAAGCACCTGGCATTTTTCTTTATCTTTTTGATCCTCAATGCCTATCAGATCGCTTTTATTAAAGCAAGTGGGGCTTTTATGAGTGCTTTGCTTATTAGACTTTTGGGAATAGTTGTTCTTATAAGTACATTTTATATTATCTATTACTTTTATTCACAAAGTGAAATATCTGTGATTATCTCCCTCGTATTTAGCTACTTTGTGATGTTTATTGTCTCCTATTTTGTAGAGCGAAAGATCTTCTTATCTTTGAAAGCTTTGTAGAGCTCCTATATAAGAGTTTCTCTCATAGACATCAGGATTGCTTGTGTGTGCAAGTGAGATACTTCCTCGCATTTGATCGGTGGAACTATACTCTTTTTCCTCCATCCAAGTAAGCATCTGTTTTAAAATATGCTCTATCTCTTGTTCCCCTTTTTGGAGTAATACAGAGGTAAATGAACACACATCCGCACCACTCATAAGTGCTTTGAGTAGATCCAAACCACTATGGATCCCTGTATTTGCACAGATATCTACTTCGAGTTTGTTATATAAAATAGCACACCATCGCAGGGTTTCACTTTTATCTTTTGAAGAGGTGATATTGGCTTTGTGCAGTGGAATGAGCTTTTCTAGGTCAATATCTACCTCCACAGGATTATCAAAGAGGGTGAGTCCACTCACTCCTGCCTCTACAAACTTTTTTGCCATATGTGCAGGAGCGCTAAAATAAGGATTCATCTTTAGATTGAGCGGGATGGAGATATGCTCTTTGAGATCTCTAAGTGTTTTGAGATACAACTCTTCAACCTGCGAAGAATCGAGTGAGAGGGATGTTGGGATGTAAGTGATATTGAGTTCAAGGGCATCGGCGCCAGCTTCTTGGAGTTTACGTCCATATTTGATCCAACCCCCACTGCTTACCCCATTGAGGCTTGCAATGATAGGGATATCGACACTCTCTTTGATACGGCGGATCTCTTCAAGATAGTCATCAGCCTCTATATTTGTAAAGTCAATATCACTTGGCAGATAATCGAGTGCTTCTGCATAGGAGTGGTTAGAGTTGTGTAGAAAATGATCGAGTTGGTGTTGTTCGTGGTTGATCTGCTCTTCAAACAAGGAGTGCATTACTACAGCTCCAATGCCATAATCTTCGAGTTTTTTGATACTGCCGAGCTCTTTTGTAAGTGGTGAAGCAGACGCGATAAGTGGATTTTTGAGTGTATGTCCAAGATATTGTGTTGTGAGGTCTATCATTTTATTCTCCTGCTTCATTGAATTGATTTTGAAGTGTCGTGTATCTTTTATAGAGATTTTTAGCTGTATAGCGTGCTGTAGTGAGATACTCTTTGGCCGCTTCTTTATCCATTTTCTCCACCATATTAAAGCGTGTCTCTCCATACATGAACTCTTTGACATCTATACTAGGCTCTTTATAATCTAAGATCATTGGGTTTTTCCCATCGCTAGCGAGTGTTGGATTAAAGCGAAAAATAGGCCAAAGACCACTTTTAACCGCTTTTTGTTGTTGCTCCATCCCATAACGTAGATCATAGCCGTGTGCCACACAATGAGAGTACGCGATAATCAGTGAAGGACCATCATACGCTTCGGCTTCTACAAAGGCTTTGAGTGTCGCTTTGTCATTGGCTCCAAGGCTTACTTTTGCGACATAGACATGTTCATAGTTGATCGCCATGGATGCGAGATCTTTTGGCATAGCAGCTTTTCCACCTGCTGCAAATTTTGCTACGGCACCTGTCATGGTTGCTTTAGATTGTTGTCCGCCCGTGTTGGAATAGACCTGTGTGTCTAGAACCAAGATATTAACATTCTTTCCACTGGCAAGTACATGATCGAGTCCACCATAACCGATATCATACGCCCAACCATCTCCACCGATGATCCAGATAGATTTTTTGACAAGATATTCTACACATCCAAGGAGCTCTTGAGCCTCTCTTTGTTTCATATCTTGCAGGAGAGTTTGGAGTTTTTCTACACGCGCTCTTTGTGCGCTGATCTCTTTTTCCTCTGTTTGTTTGGCTGAGAGTATTTTCCCTACCAAAGTGCTATCAAGATGGGGCGAGAGTCTCTCAAGCAGATCGCGTGCTTTGTTGGTGTGATTATCCACAGCGAGGCGAAAACCTAGACCAAACTCGGCATTATCCTCAAAAAGAGAATTTGACCACGCTGGACCTCTGCCTTGTGCATTTTTCTTCCAAGGGGTGGTTGGAAGATTCCCCCCATAAATAGAGCTACATCCCGTAGCATTTGCCACAAGCATTCGATCACCAAAGAGTTGTGAAGCGAGCTTAATATAAGGGGTTTCTCCACATCCAGGGCAGGCTCCACTAAACTCAAAGAGTGGTTCTAAAAACTGCGCCTCTTGAACTTTTGTGTGATCGAGTCTTTCCCTATCTACATAAGGAAGGGATGTGAAAAAATTCCAAAGCTCGATCCCCTCTTCGCGTAGAGGAAGTTGTGGCTGCATATTGATTGCTTTGAGATTGGTTTGTGATTTGTTTTTTGCGGGACACACCTCTACACATAGCGCACATCCCGTACAATCCTCAACAGCTACAGAGATATTGAAAAACTCATCTTCACCAAAAAGGGAACCTTTGGCTTTTCTATATTGAAAATTTTCAGGCGCACCCTCCAAAAAAGAGCTATCAAAAACCTTAGAGCGGATAACAGAATGGGGGCAAACACTTACACATTTATTGCACGCGATACATACTTCACTATCCCACACAGGTACTTCATGAGCGATATTTCGTTTTTCATATTGGCTTGTTCCTGTTGGCCATGTTCCATCATTTGGTAAGGCTGAGACAGGGATACTATCGCCTTTATACTCTGTGATCCGTGCAATCACCTCTTTGGCAAAACTATCGAGATCCCCTTTAAGTGCGGTGCGGAGTTCTTGAGTGCTAGAGATTGTGCGAGGAACTTCTACCTCGTAGAGGTTTTCTAAGGTATTATCCACCGCAGCAAAGTTCATCGCTACGATCTGATCCCCTTTGGCACCATAGGTCTTTTGGATCGAGTCTTTGATCTTTTTGATCGCTTCATCTTGAGGGAGTATCCCACTAATAGCAAAAAAACATGTTTGCATGATGGTGTTGATGCGTGAGCCCATTTTACTTTTTTTGGCAACACTATAGGCATCAATCGCGTAAAATTTGAGTTTTTTATTGATGATATGCTCTTGGCTTACACGCGGAAGTCTCTCCCAGACCTCCTCTTTAGTATAAGGAGTATTGAGTAAAAAGACAGCTCCCTCTTTTGCGATCTCTAAAATATCAAGCTTTTCTAAAAAGACAGCTTGGTGCACAGCGACAAAGTTTGCCTTTTGGATGAGATAGCTCGATTGGATCGGCTTTGGACCAAAACGCAGATGAGAGATTGTCATAGAACCTGATTTTTTAGAATCATACACAAAATAGCCTTGGGCGTAGTTGTCTGTTTGGGTTCCAATTATTTTGATACTATTTTTGTTCGCTCCTACAGTTCCATCTGATCCAAGTCCATAAAAAACCGCTTCAAACTGCTCTTTGTTGTCTAAAATAAACTCTTGGTCATATTCCAAACTTGAATAGGTGAGATCATCGTTGATACCAATAGTGAAGTGATTTTTCGGGGATTCTTTATCTAGTTCATCGAAAATAGCATGGATCATCGCAGGAGTGAATTCTTTGGAAGAAAGCCCATAACGTCCCCCTATGATCTTAGGCATAGCAAAATCAAGTTTCTCTTTATTTTCAAACAAAGAGGTGATGAGATCATGATAGAGTGGCTCTCCTGAGCTTCCAGGCTCTTTGGTTCTATCTAGTACTGCAATAGCTTTGGTAGTTTTTGGTAAAGCAGCTAAAAAAGCATCGTGGGCAAAAGGGAGAGCAAGACGCACTTTGATAAGTCCCACTTTTTTTCCTTGTGCATTGAGATAGTGCACACTCTCCTCTACAGCTTCAGCACCCGAACCCATGAGTACGATAATACTGTTCGCATCTTTTGCACCTACATAATCAAAAAGGGAGTATTGTCGTCCTGTGAGTGATGCAAATTTATCCATCTTCTCTTGAAGGATAGCAGGGAGCTCTTGGTAGTATCTATTAACCGATTCTCTGGCTTGAAAATAGACATCTGGATTTTGACTTGTACCTCGCAGTACTGGCTTATCAGGTGTCAAAGCTCTTTGTTTGTGAAAAGCTACAAGCTGTGGATCGATCATACTTTTGAGTACTTCATCATCAAGAAGCTCGATCTTACTTACCTCATGCGATGTTCGAAAGCCATCAAAAAAATGTAAAAAGGGGATACGTGATTGCAAACTTGCGGCTTGAGCGATAAGGGCAAAGTCGTGTGCTTCTTGTACAGAGTTTGAGGGCATAAGAGCAAAGCCAGTTTGTCTCACACCCATCACATCTTGATGGTCACCAAAGATAGATAAACCTTGTGCCGCAAGACTACGCGAGGCGACATGAAAGACAGTTGGTGTGAGTTCCCCTGCGATCTTATACATATTTGGGATCATCAAAAGCAGACCTTGTGAGGCTGTAAAAGTGGTGGTGAGTGCTCCAGCTTGCAGGGCTCCATGAACAGCACCGCTCGCACCTCCCTCACTTTGCATCTCATAAACATCAGGGATGGTGCCAAAGATATTCTTTTGTTTTTTCGCACTATACATATCGCTAAGTTCACCCATAGCAGAAGAGGGCGTAATAGGATAGATGGCGATAACTTCGTTGATTTTGTGGGCGACTCTGGCAACAGCTTCATTGCCATCAAGAGTTTGGTAGTTTTTCATAAACAGACTCCTCTATTAAGGAGTACCATAATTACACAGAAATAATTAAGAGGAGCTTACGGTGTCTTTACTCTTTCCCTTGTTCATGTGTCATGTATATCCAAAACTCTTTGTGAGAGTAGCCTTTGTTTAAAAAGTAGATCTGTAAGATAGCAACACGGTAAAGTGTGATGAGCATTTTCGCATAAGGGATAAACAGACTAAAACTTACGATAAAAGACTGTTCTTTATCTCCCTTAGACTGAATCATCTCTTCCATCCCTATATTTTTTGTTAGATAGATCCCAAAGAGAATGGAAAATAAAAAGTTTAGACTAAGCCCAAAGATTATGTAGGCCATAAGGTCTTGTTCATGCATACCAAATATCATATCTATTTATATCCTTTTATTTTGAATCAAAAATATATTTTATCTCAAAAAAACTTGAGACTTTTTTATTCATAGATTTTTACTTTCTTATCTGTGTAAAATGTACCAAAAGGGATGAGGGAAGCAACAAAGAAAAGAGTACTTTCTCTCAAAGACCAACGTGCTTTTTGCCAAGCAAGTGCCAACAAGATACAAAAAATGATAAAAAGTATTCCATGTGCCATCCCAACAACTTTAACTGCGATTGGATAATCCATAAAATATTTGAGTGGCATTGCTACAAAAAGTAAAAGAAGGTAAGAATATCCTTCGATAATTCCTATTTTTCGAAATTGATTTACACTATTTTTCACACTATTCTTCTTTCTGTAAAAATTTGAATGGATTATACTATCAAAAGGTAACAAGCAACTTACATTTCTTTACATCTCGAATGGTTAAAAAATCTTTTAAACATCTTTACACTATACTAATCGCGCAAATATAATTAAAGGTAGATTTATGGACACTAACCTCGTTATAGAAGGTTTTAAGTTTATGGTATTGGGGATGGGAACTGTTTTTGCATTTCTGATCATCCTTATTGGACTGATGAATGTTATGTCAATGGTAATTCATAAACTTTTTCCTGAACCACAAGCTAGTGGGGAGTCTCATACACAACAAGGCTCAAAAAATAATAAGGTTATTGCCGCTATCACGGCTGCAATTTCTCATCATAGACAAGGGTAAGGATAAGTATGGCTAAAAAGTTTATAGATATAATGGACACCACTTTTAGAGATGGTTTCCAGTCAGTATTTGGTGGTCGTGTTTTAATGGATGACTTCTTCCCAGCGGTTGAAGCTGCAAAACATGCAGGGATCACGCACTTTGAATTTGGTGGGGGAGCGAGATTTCAATCTCTTTATTTTTATCTCAATGAAGATGCATTCGTGATGATGGATAGATTTCGTGAGATCGTTGGACCGGATGCAAACTTGCAAACACTCGCACGTGGTGTAAATACAGTTATGCTCGATACTGGAAGTAAAGATCTTATCGACTTACACGCAAAGATGTTTAAAAAACACGGGACAACAACGATCCGTAACTTTGACGCACTCAATGATGTAGAAAATCTCAAATATTCTGGAGAGAGAATCACCCACCACGGACTCAAACACGAAGTGGTTGTGACGATGATGGATCTTCCTCCTGGATGTGTTGGTGCACATGATGTCACTTTTTATGAGAAAACACTTCGTGAGATCTTAGATAGCGGGATCCCATACGACAGCATCTGTTTTAAAGATGCAAGTGGAACATCAAGCCCGAAAAAAGTATATGAGACGATTCAAATGGCTCGTAAGCTTGTTCCTGAAGGAACACACCTTAGACTTCATACACATGAGACAGCAGGGGTGAGTGTTGCTGCATACTTGGCAGCTCTTGAGGCTGGAATAGATGGGATAGATATGGCGGCATCGCCTGTTTCTGGTGGTACAAGTCAGCCTGATATCCTAACAATGCTTCATGCAACAAAAGGGATGGATTTTGATCTTGGTGGTTTAGAGATCGAGAAGATCCTTACCTATGAAAAAGAGGTGGCAGCGTGTTTAGAAGACTATTTTATGCCGCCTGAGGCTACGATGGTCTCTCCTCTTATCCCATTTTCACCAATGCCAGGTGGAGCACTTACTGCAAATACACAAATGATGCGCGATAACAATATCTTAGAAAAATTCCCTGAGGTTATTGACGCGATGCGTGAAGTGGTTGAAAAAGGTGGGTATGGTACATCTGTGACTCCTGTTTCACAGTTTTATTTCCAACAAGCACTTAACAATGTAATGCAAGGTCCATGGAAAGCGATCGCTCCTGGATATGGAAAAATGGTACTTGGATACTTTGGAAGAACTCCTGTAGCTCCAGATCCGGAAATTGTGAGAATCGCTTCTGAAAAACTAGGTTTAGAACCTACGACAGAGAAGGTTTTGGATCTTACAGAAGCAGATGAGACAAAATCTTTAGCGTACTGGAAGAGTAAGCTAGAAGAAGAGGGGATTGAGACGAGCGATGAAAATATTTTTATCGCAGCAGCGTGTCAAGAAAAGGGGATCACTTTCTTAAAAGGTGAAGCTGAAGTGAATGTTCGTAAAAATTCAGAGATGAAAAAAGAAGGAAATGCAAATATGGGTAGCGGAAATTATACAGTTGTTGTAGATGGTCAAAAATTTAGTGTTCAAGTAGCAGAAGGTGATGCTGATATTCAAGTAACTGCAGTAAATGGTGAGAGTGCATCTACATCCACGCCTGCAACATCTGAAAGTGGTGCTACATCGATCAAAGCACTTCTTCCTGGAAGTGTATGGAAAATCGTTGCAAATCCAGGTCAGAGTGTAGCTGAGGGGGATGTGATCATGATACTCGAATCTATGAAGATGGAAATCGATGTAGTAGCACCAAAAGGTGGAGTGATAAAAACGATTAACGTAGCAACAAATGACAAAGTAGTAGAAGGTCAAGTTGTTGCGACAATGGGATAGTGTATATGAAGTCTGTTGTTTTTAAATTTTTAACACTCTTGGTGTTCTTGACCTCGGCTACGCTTTTTGCGAGTGCGGATGTAGAACATGCAAGTGTAGCGAATGCTGAAAAAGCGTATGAAGTAAAGCCATTTTCAGAGATGTTTGGTGGTTTTTTGGAATCTACAGGTATTAATGCTCTGATCAATCCAGATCCAAACGAGCTGAATTCTCATGATGAGCCTATGAGTGATTTTCACAAGTCATGGGGTCGTATCATTATGATCCTCATTACATTTTTACTCTTTTGGTTAGCGATCAGAAAAGGGTTTGAGCCACTTTTGCTTTTACCGATAGCATTTGGTGGTCTTTTGGCAAACATCCCAATCGCAGGGATCGCAGGACATGATGGATTTTTAGGGATCATCTATGAGATGGGGCTTGCAAATCAGCTCTTTCCTATTTTGATCTTTATGGGTGTTGGGGCGATGACAGACTTTGGTCCACTTCTCTCCAATCCTAAGACAGCACTTCTTGGTGGAGCTGCACAGTTTGGGATCTTCGGAACACTTGTAGGGGCTGTAGCACTCTCCGAGTATACAACGATCTTTGATTTTTCACTCCAACAAGCATCAGCGATCTCTATCATTGGTGGGGCAGATGGTCCAACATCGATCTTTATCGCAACAGCTTTGGCACCTGAGCTTCTTGGAGCAATTGCAGTCGCATCGTATTCTTATATGGCGATGGTTCCGATTATTCAACCTCCGATCATGAAAGCACTTACAAATGATGCTGAGAGAAAGATTAAAATGACCACTTTACGTCACGTATCACGCTTGGAAAAACTTGTTTTCCCAATCATGGTTCTTGTTTTAGCTATTTTGGTTTTACCTGAATCAACACCACTTATTGGTGCGTTTATGTTTGGTAACTTCTTAAAAGAGAGTGGTGTAGTGGATCGTCTCTCAGATACGATGCAAAATGCGCTTATCAATATTGTGACGATCTTTTTAGGTCTTGCAGTTGGTTCAAAACTCGCAGCAGATCAGTTCTTGGTAGCAGATACTTTAGCGATCTTAGCACTTGGTATCGTGGCGTTTTCTGTTGGAACGGCTTCGGGTGTTATCATGGCAAAGATTATGAATCTTTTCCCAGGAAACAAGATCAATCCACTTATCGGTTCAGCTGGAGTTTCAGCGGTACCTATGGCAGCACGTGTGTCAAACAAAGTGGGTATGCAGTACGACAAATCGAATATGCTTCTTATGCATGCGATGGGTCCAAATGTGGCAGGTGTAATCGGTTCAGCGGTTGCAGCTGGTGTATTGATTTCACTCTTTCAGTAGTCTTTATGACTACTGAAGTTGTTCCATTCTTTCTATAATGAGTGGAATGATATTATGACTTTTTGTCTTATCTACAAAGCCATTCGCGCCTAAAACTTCCGCTTCTCTTTTATTATTTTCACCCGTCATAGAACTATTGACGATGATAGGTATTTTTCTAGTCGAAGGGTTTGCTCGAAGTGTTTGGATCACTGTAAACCCAGACATCTCAGGCATCTCAATATCTGTGATAATAGCTGGAATAGTTGAAGGATCCTCAAGTGTTTCTATATAATCAATAAGCTTTTTGCCATTGTCAAACATTAACATTTTAAGATGCGCATTTTCAAAGATCTGTTTAAGTGCTCTTTGTGCTGTTTTGGAATCTTCAGCGATAAGGGTCGTCCCTTTTTTGAGTTTCGCCGGAATCTCGATAGATTTGAGTGCTTCGGTATCTTTAGAGACATTTACCATTGCTTGAGGAATAACATCTGAGAGGAGCTTTTCATAGTCTAAGATAAGACATAAGCTACCATCTTCTAGACGCGTATCATTCATCACTAAACCATCATTTTTGAGCCTATAGCTCTCAGGCGCATGCATCTCATTCCAGTTTTTCTTGATCACGCGGTACGCTGACATGATACGAAGGCCGATGATAACACCGTTAAAATCACAAATGAGGATATTGGAGCGTTTTGTTTCCTCTTTGTTGAGTGGTACACCCAGCCAACTTGGAAGATTAAGAATAGGGATCTGCATCCCACGTAAAGTGATCGTACCCTCTAGCATTGGATGTGCTGAGGGGATTTGAGTGAGGTAATGATTTTTTGATTCGACCACCTCTCTGGTTTTAAACACATTGATCGCGTAAAACGCAGAATCATCACTTTCACTTATTCTAAATACCAAGAGTTGAAGCTCATTGTTTTTTGCTAGGTTGGTAGCAGCATCTACTTTATCTAAAACAGACATTTACACCCTTTTGATAGTAATTCTAAATTAACACGATAATAGCAAAGTTTCTATGAATTATGCTTGAATGTTAATAATGAAATGGTAAAATATCCTTATTTTCAAAAAGGGATGTGAAGAGTGAAAATTATTATTAGCTTGTTTTTTTTATGTACACTTGTATTTTCAAAAGTTTATTATTCAAAGGTAGAACCTTATGAATTGCGTGAGATATCCTCTAATGTCAGTGGGACAGTACTCTTTATTGATGAAGACAATATTGGAAAAAAACTGACAAATCATCCTTACCTCATAATCGATGCCGAGCTTGATCAAAAAGAACTTGTGCTGATCCAAGAGAAGCTTCTCTATCTTGAAGAGATGATCAAGGTCAATGAAGATATTCTAGAAAATCTCGAAGAGTCTTTGGGTAAAAAAAGAGAGAACTATAAGCGCATAGAATCTCTTAAGATAAAATCTATCGTTGAAAAAGATAGAGAGTTTCATGAACTCATTACAAGTGAGAATCTCTTTTTAAACACACAAAAAGAGATCGATAATCTTAAAGTGCAAGTCACAGATCTCAAACTCAGACGAGCACAGCTTGAAAAATCGATCAAAGATAAACATTTGATAGCTAAAGATTTTGTTCTTTACAGTTTGGATGTAAAGGTGGGGCAAGTTGTCAATATGGCGACCCTACTTGCAAAGATTGCGGATACTTCAAGCGCAAAACTCACACTTTTTTTGGATGAAGAGGATGTAGCAGATGCAAAAACTAAAGCCGTTTACATAGATGGACTCAAGACAGAATATAAAATCTCAAGACTTCTCAAAATAGCAGACAGTAAAAATATTTCTAAATACATGGCGCAGATCATTATTGATGCACCAAAAATCTTTTCAAAACTTGTAAAAGTTGAGTTGCGTGATGAATAAAAAGACGACAGCTTGTCCTCTTGATTGTTATGATGCGTGTGAGATAGTGCATGATGGGAAGATTCTAGGGGCAAAAAATGGACATACCAAAGGTTTTTTATGTCCCCATTTAAACCATTATGAAAAACATGAAGAGATCAAAGAACCGCGTTACAAAGGTAAAACGATCTCAATGGAGCAAGCCTTAGCGAGACTTGTAGAGACACTGCGTGAATCTGGGGCAGAAAAAACACTGTTTTATCGTGGAAGTGGCAACTTTGGCTTGATGCAAGAGGTTAGTGATCATTTTTTTGCCTCCTTTGGTGCAACACTGACCAATGGAAGCCTTTGTGATGGAGCAGGAGCTGCTGGAATTATACAGGGGCGTGGAAGTAACAAGAATATGCCACTCTCTGAGATCGAGAAGTCTGAAGTTGTGATTCTTTGGGGGCGCAATCCTCATGTAACAAACTCTCACCTTTTACCTTTACTCAAAGATAAAACACTCATCGTCATTGATCCTAGAAAGATAGAGAGTGCACGCAATGCTGCTCTACATATTCAGCTCAAACCACATGGAGATCTCTACCTTGCACTTCTTTTATGCCGTTTTTTACATATAGAAAATGAGTACGATGAGGAATATCTTCAAGAGTATGCATCAGAATATGAAGAGCTTTATGAACTTACGCAAACGGTGCGTATCAAAGCAACACTCGAAGATATTGATGTAACACTCGGACAGATTGGGATGCTTCTTGAACTTGTAAAGGGCAAAAAAACTGCCATTGTTTGTGGTGTAGGGATCCAAAAATATAGCGATGGTGCAGATATTATGCGTGCTATTGATGCTTTTGCGGTGATGCTGGGTCTCTTTGGCAAAGAGGGATGTGGTGTTGCGTATTTGGGAGAGTCTAAAGAGGGGATCGAGTCCCCTTTTAAGAGACAAGCCAAACGAGTATCAAAGGTCAATACTGACTTTTCAGCTTTTTCGAGTGTTTTTATTCAAGGGGCAAATCCTCTTTCCCAGATGCCTGATACACAAAGGGTCATAAAGTCGATGGAGTCTGTGGCAAATGTGATCTATTTTGGTTTATATGAAAATGAAACAAGCCAGAGGGCTGATTTAGTGATCCCTGCGAAAAACTTTTTGGCAAAAGAGGATATTCGTACATCCTATGCACACAATGCGATGCTCTTTATGCCACAAATATTAGAGAGTGAATATGGAATTAGCGAGTATGAACTGAGTCGCTATTTATGTAAGGCATTTGAGATAGAGATACAGAGTGAAGAGTATTATCTGAGCCACTTTAAAAATTTTGCAGTCCAGAGAATAGATGGCTCTTGGCAGGTTGAATCACGTGAGGAGATCCCCTATCAAAATGGATTTGACACTGATGATGGGGAGTTTTGCTTTTTAGAGGAATACGATAACGACTTTGATATGAACAAGAAGATGTTTTTGCTGACTCCTAAAAGCCCAAAGAGTCTCAATTCACAGTTTTATCGTGAAAAATATGTCTATTTGCATAAAGAGGCTGGATTTTTAGAAAACCAAGAGGTGCAAATCAGTTCAGAGCAAGGAAAAATTGTTTTAAAAGTGAAAATTGATGCTACAATTCGAAAAGATTGTGTCCTTCTTTATAGTGGGACACCAGGGGTGAATATGCTTACTTCATCCAGACACTCCCTTGATGGGAAAAATGCAATATATCAAGAAAATAAAGTAGAGGTAAAAGCGATATGAGTAGTATAAAAGAGTTAGACACGTCTTATGTTCTTCCAACATATGCAAGAGCGGATGTAGAGTTTGTGAGTGGTGACAATGCACGTTTAGAGGATGCTAATGGAAAAAAATATATAGATTTTACATCTGGAATTGCGGTGTGTAGTGTAGGACATGCCAATAAGAGACTTAGTGATGCACTTTGTGAGCAACTCCATAAGATCACGCATATCTCCAATCTTTACTATATGGCACCACAAGCAAGAGCCGCGGAAAAAATAGTCAAAGCAAGTGGTTATGATATGAAGTGTTTCTTTGGAAATAGTGGAGCAGAAGCAAACGAGGGTGCAATCAAAATTGCACGTAAATATGGAGAAAAAGATGGTGAAGTCAAACGTTATAAGATCATCACTTTAGAGCACTCTTTTCATGGACGTACTATCACAACGGTTAAAGCAACAGGACAAGAGGCGATGCATAACTATTTTGGACCTTTTCCAGATGGTTTTGTGTATGCACAAAATATTGAGCAGATCCCCTCACTCATAGATGATCACACCTGTGCTGTGATGATCGAGCTTGTGCAAGGGGAGGGTGGGGTACAACCACTTGATAAAAAAGCGGTGCAAGATCTCGCTCTTTACCTTAAATCTAAAAATGTACTTCTGATCATTGATGAGGTGCAAACGGGAGTGTATCGAACAGGTGAATTTCTTGCTTCGAACCTCTTTGAGATCGAACCTGATGTGATCACTTTAGCCAAAGGTCTTGGCGGGGGTGTACCTATCGGTGTGGTGATGACGAGCAAAAAAGATGTTTTCTCTGCAGGAGATCATGGATCTACGTTTGGGGGAAATTACCTTAGTGCTACTGCTGCGTGTGAAGTGGTAGATATCTTAGAAGAGATGTATAACGCAGGCACATTAAAAGAAAATATCAACTACTTTGATGCCCAGTTACAAAAGCTGTATGAAGCACATCAGGGGATATTTACATCCAAAGTGGGGATCGGGATGATGTGTGGACTACGCGTTAAAGATGCAGCGACTCTTGCATCTATCATCACCAAAGCAAGAGAAGAGGGTGTGATGGTACTCAAAGCTGGACGTGATACTCTCAGACTCTTACCGGCACTCACTATTACAAAAGAGGAAATTGATGAAGGTTTTACATCCCTTAATCGCGCTTTGTCTTCTTTGTAGTCTTACACAGGCGCAAGAGAGGAACTCCTTAGAAGAGTATATCTCTGAGAATAAACGCTATTTTTATGAGCTCGAGGAGGAGCGCATCGAACAAAGTAGCGATATGCTACGAGACTCTTGGATCTCTCCTCTTATGCTTAACTACTCCTATGGAGTGAGTGAAGCGTACAATACAGAATCAACGACCCAAAAAGCCTCCATCAGCATAGACCAACCGATCTTTCAAAGTGGAGGGATCTATTTTGGGATCAAATTTGCAGAGGCTTCGCGTCTTTACTCACAATACTCTGCGGATGTAGCAAAGAGAAAGCTGATCAAAGATGCACTCTCTCTTTTGTTTCAGATCAAACAGAGTGAACTCAAAATTCAAAAACAACAACGCCTTATCGATAACGCTCGTATCAATCTTGAGCTCAAAACAGAGCAGTTTATGAGTGGTCAACTTGATTCTAGTTTTTTAGACGATGCCATTATTAGCAAAAACACTGCAACACAGGCTCTTTATGATCTACAAACTGCCAAAGAGCGTCTTGTCTCAGGGCTTCGTGTGATCAGTGATGTTGATTATGAAAAAGTCTCTCTTCCCACTTTAGCGTGGATAGAACAAGAGGAGTTTATGAGTAATAATCTCTCCTATAAACTCGCACAAAGTCAAAGTGAGCGTGATCGTTATAACAAAAACATAACCTTGGCAAAGTACCTCCCACAACTGAGTGTCTATGGTGGATATAACTATGACAAGGTGGAAAACCTCAATTTTGGTGGGCAAACATTAGGTGGTGCTTCAAGTGTACGAGAAACAGATTATTATACATACGGATTCAAGGCTTCTATGCCGATCAGTATTAATAGCTATGATGAGATCCAAACTACGCGCCTAGAGTACCTCAAATCAAAAACACTAGAGATTGATAAGAAGCGTGAAATCGAAGCGATCTATGAGCAAGTGTTGCAAAATATTGAGAACTTTGAGAAAAAAATAGCACTCAGCCAAGAGAATCAAAAGCTGTATGCAAGGATACTCTCTGATACACAAGAGTTGTTTGAGGCTGGATATAAAACACATTATGATGTAGATCTACTTGAGAACTCTTATAAGATCCAAGGGATCGATCTGGATATTTTTAAACTTGATAGACAATTAGAACTTTTAACACTCTATGAGATCTATACAAATGAAAGTGAGTAGATGCAGTTTAGTGAATATATGGGCGAGTGGCTCTATGGAGATGAGGGTTACTATGCAAAGTATAAAAACATTGGAAAAGAGGGTGATTTTTACACCGCTGTAAGTACGAGTAAGTTCTTTGGTGGCAGTGTTGCAAATCATATTATCAAGCTCATAGATGAGGGCTTTTTACATAACAACAGTGTGATATGTGAGATCGGGGCACATCATGGCTATTTTTTGGCAGATGTGATCGAGTTTATCTATACGCTTAGACCAAAATTATTAGAGAGTTTAAAATTTGTTATTATTGAACGTTTTGATGCGATGCAGGAGTTTCAAAAAAAATACTTCGAGGAGAGTTTTGGGGATGCTATAGAGTTGACACACTATAAGTCTCTAAGTGAATTAGAGTGTGAAAACGCTTTTTTTGTTGCCAATGAGATCTTTGATGCCTTTCCTTGTGAGCTTTATTACAAAGGCAAAAGCGCTCGTGTTCAAGGTCATAGTGTGGAGTTTGATCAAGAGGATGTATGGGTCGAGACAAAAGCAAAAAAGTATCATAAAGATAGAGGAGAGATCGCTAGAGGTTATGAAGAGTTTGCCCAAGAGATGGCGAGTGCTGCGAAAAAGTTTGAGTTTATCAGCTTTGATTATGGGGAGATGCAAGCGCGTCCCGATTTTTCTCTTCGTATCTATACCAAGCACAAAGTCCTCCCGTTCTTTGATGAAGAGGTGCAAAGAGAAGAACTCTATCAAAAATCAGACATCACCTATGATGTTACTTTTGCCCATGTCAAAGATGCGTACGAAGAGGCGGGTGTAGAGTTTATAGAACTCAAAGCACAGATGGTGGCACTTGTGGATATGGGGATATTAGAGCTCTTAGAGATACTCAAAGAAAATGTAGAAGAGAAGATATACAAACAAGAGCTTGAAAAAGCAAAAATGCTTTTGATGCCAAACTTTTTAGGGGAGCGATTTAAGATGATTCGCTTTAAAAAAGAGTCCTAAGATATTCTCTTAGATCCCTTGAACATAGCCTGTTTCAGGGTGGATTGTGATGTTAAAGTCCACTCCACCATCTGCAACTGTGATAACACAATTGTTTTGGAGAAGCTTGCCTGCCACGTAAGGTACGTTGTCAAGACTAAGATCCCCTGCCATAGGACGCCCAAGGTGGTCAAAACTGATGATTTGATTAGCAGCACAGCTACCAGTAAACGTTAACGTTACACCGTAGTCATTATTAAGATTGATATTTTGTAAAAATGCTGAACTATTTTGAGGATTTGTCGCAAATGCAACACTATTATCGCTAACTACAGAATAACCATTGGTATTTAAACGGATCTGCCATCTATTTCGGAACCAAGTAGGATTGGTAGCATCATACTTATCATCTACCATCGCTAAATGCTGTGTATAACGGATATGAGATTGCAACTGTATCGTCGCTTCTGCGACATTATCTCTATCCATTCTTGGAATGATTGCAGCAGCTAAAACTCCAATGACGACGATAACAAACACGAGTTCTAGCATGGTAAATGCTTTTTTCATTTTTACCTCTTAAAAACTTTGAGTGTTATATTATATCATAGACCAGTTTTATTTTGAACTCTTTAGGGAATGTGAAAAGTTTATTGTCTACATCCATAGGGAAACTTTTTTGTATAGCCTCTATCGCTGAGTTTTCAAAAAGTGTTTTTCCTGAAATATAGCGTATATCTTTGACATGACCATTTTCTAGGAGGTAAAACTGCATCTCGATAGAGCCTTCTATTCCTCTTCTTCTTGCAGTCATTGGGTAGGATTTGTTTTTGTTGATGCGATCACGTAACTCTTGAACAAAGAGATTTTGTTTTGCTTCACGCTCTTGTTTTGCTACAAGTAATAACTCTGCTTCTTTTTGTTTACGTCTCTCAAGAGCTTGGATCTCTTCTTGTAGTTTTTCTTGTGTTTGCATCTCCTCTTTTATTACCTCTTTTTCAAGCACTGGTTCTTGTTCGAGAACTTTCTCTACGGTCTGTGGAGGGAGTGGAAGTGCTTGTTTTTTCTTTACTAGTGGCTTTTGAAGTACTGGTTTTTGTTCTGTAGGCTTTTTTTGCACTTTTTGTTTTGGTAAAGGTTTTGGTTCTTGAAAGGTCAGAGTTGAAAGAGAGATCCTTGAGAGCTCCTCTTTTTGGGTTTTAAATGGCTCCTCTTTAGTAAGAAGAAAAAAATAGAGCAGACCAAGCAAAAGAAAATACAATAAAGAGCTCAATAAAAAAGAGCTAATATATCTCTGTTTTGTATTTTCAAAGTTTGCGAGTTGTATCATCTTTTAGCCTCTTGCTTGACTTTGATGTGTATGGCTTGAGTGTTTGTGCATACCAGAGCCATTGTGTTGCGTTTTAGCAATATAAAATCTTGAGAGATTCAGAGCAAGGTAAAAAATGATCAGTAAAGAAGCAAAGAAAAACGCAATTGTTTTTGCGCTCTTACTTGCATCAAAAAGATTGACACGCTTATACATGATCAAAAATGCCCAGAAAGCTGCAAGGTATTTGAAGATATCAAAGATCGCTAGCCATCCATCTTTTCTAGATGCGAGGTTTTGTACTTGTGCTACATCCAAAGAGAAGCCATAGATAAAACCATTGGCAATATCGGCATAGGTATGTGTAAAGAAGCTATGCATAAGATGTGTGAGCCCACCAATGATAAAGAGCGGAGCAAAAGCGTAGCCTAGGGTATAAAATGTTTTGCTAAACTCCACTTTGAGTGTTTTTGAAGCGACATACATCCCAAGATATACGAGAAAAAGGGTAATAACCACTGCATATAAAAAAGCAAAGAGTCCAATACTATCCACTGCTCCAAAGTTGAAAATGTTTTCAAAGTATGCTGCTGTTTGCACCCAAGGCATCGTTTCAGCCACTGGACTTCGTCCAAGACCATGATGAAAATTCATAGTGATAGTGATAGCAGCTGTGATGAGGATATAGGTCCAAACTTCTATCTTGTCGATCTTAAACTTTTTATAAAGGGATGTAGAGGGTTTGACAAGTTTAAAACTGATCGCATCACAAGCACTTGCACAGTCCATACAAAGGCTACAGTCTTGCATAGAATTTTTATTATTGAATGTAAAAGGTTTGAGATTATACGAACACGCCGAAGCACATTCAAATGTCTTACACTCGCTACAATCCTCTTTATAGCTTCCAAGCCATGTAGAAGAGACTCTGTGATACGCTTTAGTAACACTTCCGATCGGGCAGATATATTTACAATAGCTCATATCTTTGTAGAGATAAAAAAGGAGAAATGCCACAGCTGTGATAGCTGTAAATAAAATGGCTGTGACAAGTGGAGCACGATAGAAACCAGGGAGTGAGTAGCTTACAGCCCACCAACCAATGATGAGAAGCATAAGCCCCCACCAAGGGTTTTTCAGCCATGACGGCATCTCTTTGTTCAAACCAAATTTTGTGATATGTTTTCCTACAAAACCATGGGGGCAGATACCACAAAAGATACGTCCAAATGTTGCGAGTGTGACCACCATAAAAAGAGACCAAAAAAGCCCCCAAAAGAGTTCTTTTGTAAAGGTGTTCTCCTTGCTTGGTTCTACGAATCCAAAATAGATACCATAGGCAAAGAGCCCTAAAACAAGGAAACGAATAAGCATAATGAAGTATTTATTGCTAAAGATAAAACCTAAAATCGGCATCCCAAATATATCGTTGCGATCTCTTTTTTCTTTTGTCTCTATCATCATTTGTCCTTTAAAATTTTACACTCATACCAGCACGGTAGACTCTTCCTTGATTGACTGTTATAGAGAGATCCTCTGCATCGAATACTCCATCTTCATTTCTATCTCCACTGGATCGTGCTGTTTGATAATAGTCCTTATCAAATAGATTATCAATCCTTGCAAAAACTTCAAAGGTCGTATCTGCAAATTTCTTCTTATAGCTTGATGTAAGGTTATAAACTGCATGAGAAGGGATTCTAATACGATTTAAATCATCTGCAAAATAGTTCGATTTAAAACTCATCTCAGCACCTACTTTGAGCCATGTACTTGGGATGTATTCAAAGATTGTATTGAGTTGATGCTTGGAGGTTCTTGGAATGGTGTTGTCTGTAACATTGAAAAAAGTCACAACACTTGTTCTCGGATTACCATCGAGATCGATGCCAAATGAATCGTATTTTGTATAATAGGCATCAAGGTAGGTATAAGCAAGATTAAAGAAAATCTCTTGTGTCGCTTTTCCGTTGACAGAGAGCTCTAAACCTCTATGTTTTGCTCCGCCAATGTTTGCCCACATATCTGTTGTATCTGTATCTCCATAGTTTCCAGAACTCTTCATAATAAAATCTTTTCTATCGATTTGAAAGAGAGCGACATCGTAGTTGATCTTGCTTTGGATGGTGCGAAAACCTATCTCGTAGTTATGTGATTTTTCTGGTTTTAGATCAGGATTGTTTGCAGTAGAACCCCAGCTACTGAGATCTCCAGCATAAAGTTGTGTAACTGTTGGTGCACGAAAACCTGTCGAATAGTTTGCATAAAAAGTTGATTTTTCACCTACTTGGTAATTTGCTCCGATTCTATAAGAATAGACGTTAAACTGATTTTGAAAGCTTTGTCGTTCATAGTCTTTGTAATCAAGCTTGATCTTGTCATAGCGTAAATTCGCCGTTGCTGTGAGTTTATCTGAAAGCACTTGTTTGTATTCGCCATAGATTGCATAGACGTTTTCATCCGTTGTATCACTACTTTTAAATTCACCCGCTTGATAGTAGTCTGGTGTGACTGAATAAGATGGATAGTATCTAATGAGTGCTTGATTGACTCTATACTTCACCTCATTTTCATAAGTATTTGCACGTAAGTCTACTCCTAAAAGTGTTGCAAAACTCTCAAAAGAGGAGCGATATTCACTTTTAATCCCTCTTTGTATTTGAGCATAGTCATTATCATAGACATAATCCTCATCACCAAGTGTCGCATCTTTAGAACCTGAGGCATCTCGTGTTTGTGGGGATGAGATGAATTGAGTGTCATCTGTATAGAGGTATCCATTGACAAGAAGATTGGAGTTATTTTCAAAATCTTTTGAGTAAGTGAGAAAAAGTTTGAGAAGCTCTACATCAAACTTTCGTGTATAGTCTCTACTTTGTTGATCCCCTGTATAGATGGACTCTGGATTGATTTGGGCTTGTGTTTCTCCACCTACTGTGCCGTGAGAATCTTTTTCTCTTTGAGAATATTCCATTCCAAAAGTGATATCGGATGTATCATCAAGATAGTACTGTAATTTTCCATTTAAATACTTTGCATCATAATCAGAGTTTTCCCAGTAGCCATCAGCACCTCTTTGGCTCGCTTGAATATGAAAACTTAAATCCCCATTTGCATACCCTGTGCGTGCGAGAAGTTTTTTGTATCCATAGCTCCCAGCTTCAGCAGTGGCAAAGTTATGGTTATACTTTGCCCCTTTTTTTGTTGTGATGATGATAGCTCCAGAGAGTGCATCATCTCCAAAGAGATAGGATGCTCCCCCTTTGATCACTTTGACATTTTCTATATTATCAAGGTCTATATTGACAGAACCTGTACGTTCAAATACAGGTACCCCATCGATAACGATAGCGACTCCTGGTTTTTCACCCATATACATCTGGTTTTCAACCCCACGTAAGTGTATCTTGAGGGAGTCTCCTGTACTTGTTGTCGTTGTTATACCTGGGATAGATTGAAGTACTTGTTGCAGGTTTTCGACATGGCTATCATCTACTCTTTCTCCAGAAATTGTAGAAGTATTTGAAACTTCACTCATCTTTGTTTCAAATTTGTCATCGATCGTAGAAGATTCAACGTGGATAAGTCCGAGGTCTGTTGCTCCCAACTGAAGAGCAGAAGCACAAAGTGCTGATAAAAAAATCTTATGTTTCATATAACTTCCCTATAAGAATATTAGGAGAAGTATAATTTGAAAGTGTTACATTTGTGTTAATTTTTTACTTTTATAATTTTTTTATTTTGAACTAGTTTCTTTTTGTAATGAGTTTATAGCCTACGCTGTGAATAGTTTGGATGAAGTCTTGGTTCACTTTTTTTCGTAATCTAAAAATGAGGTTTTTGATAGCTGAATCACTCATGATCGTTTGTTCCCACACATCATTTTGTATCATATCGTTTGAGACGATCTGCTGTGGATATTTCAGTAAGAGTTCTATAAAAAGCATCTCTTTTTTTGTAAGTGCAATTGTTTGTGTTTCTAATAAAAGCTTTTTGTTCTTGTGATCGTACAGAAGATTAGGAGATATTTGAACAGAGGAGAGCTCTTTGAAATGTTGGCTTATCTTTTTTAAAAGTGAAAGAAAGTTTTCATAGTTGATAGGTTTTACTTCATAAGAGAGGATCCCAAGAGGGATCGCTTTGAATAAAAACTCCTCTTCTTTATGTGCACTCATAACGATGATAGGTATCTCTTTGTTGCGACGTCGCACTTGTTGGATAAATTCTAAGCCATTTCCATCTTCTACTTTGATATCTGAGAGGATAAGATCAGGATCTTCTGTCTCAAAAAGATTCAGGGCATCTTTGAGTGTTTTTGTATGAAGCACTCTACCAAAGTAGAGCTGTAAAAAATCGATAGTATTTTTTGCAAAAGCTTCGTTATCTTCGATAAATAAAATACTGAGTGTTTTGAGTCTATGCATCTGTAAAGCCTAATGTGAATTGAGCACCATACATACTATTACTTGCGCGTAAATAAGCATGGTTCTTTTTAGCTATATTTTTGGAGAGATAAAGGCCTATGCCACTACTTGAATGGGTACTCATATATTTTTCAAAGATGGCTTCAAAATTATCATTTTCAATTCCCCCTGCATTGTCTTCTAAAAGAATTGAATTACCGTTAATATGGCAGGTGATCTTTGGATGTAAGGTTTGTCTCAAACGAAAAATATCACGCATATTGGTCAAAATGGAGAAAAGAATATGAGCAATTTCATTTTTGTTGGCATGGATAGACTTTTGTGCTGTTGTATGTACCTCTAGTTTTATTGACTCAAACTCAAAGCTAGCATGTAAAAGAGCAAGTACATCCTCTAAACATTCTGAGAGGTAAAACTCTTGCTCTCTTATTGTGGGCTGATAAAAATCACGAAAAGTTTCTATTGTATTTGACATAAATTCTATTTGCGTTTGTGCTTCATGTGTGTAGTGCAGGTACTGCTCTTTGGGGATATCTATGGAGGCTTCAAGTTTTGCGCGTATGATCGTGTTGATAGAACCGAGTGAGGCAAGGGGCTGTTTCCATTGGTGGGCGATATGTACCAAAAGTTCTCCAAGAGCGGCTTGTTTGGATTGTTGAAATAAAAGTTGCTCTTTGAGACGGTTTTTTTCAAGTTCGATGAGAACCTGTTCTTGCAAATCTTTTTGGTACGCTCGAAGCTGTAGATGTGTCGTGACTCTTGCTTTGAGCTCATCTGGATTGAACGGTTTGCTGACATAATCAACACCGCCAAGAGCAAATCCTCTTTGAACATCTGTATAGTGGTTTTTTGCACTTAAAAAGATGATGGGTATATCTGCAGTTCTTGGATCTTGCTTGAGTCTTTTGCATACTTCAAAACCATCCATAAGGGGCATCATAATATCAAGCAAGATCAAGTCGATATCTTCGGATGTAGCTATATCCAAAGCACTTTGTCCATCAAGTGCTGGGATAAGATCATATTCACAAAGCAGCTCAAGGAGAATATCTATGTTTTGAGCAAGATCATCTACGAGTAAAAGAGTACTATTTTTTTTCATCTAAGAGCTCTTTTGCTTTTTGAAATTGGTAACTCATGATGAGGCTTTCGAGTTCTTTAAAGAGGCGTGTATCCTCTGGTGTTAGTTGTGTTTGTCTGAGCTGATCCAAAAGAGGATGGCAGAGTTGAGGTCTTCTTTTTTCTATGGCGCTAGAGAGCTGTGCAAAAAGTTTTTCTACATCCGAAGCGCTGAGCAAAAGTAGATCATTTTGCGCAGAAAATTCCTCTTTTATTTGTTTACTTGCTGCTGTTTGCTCAGGATTTTGTTGTGCATCTTGAAGAGGTACTTCAAGAGTAAAAACACTTCCCTTATCTACCTCACTGATCAAAGAGATACTTCCTTGCATCAAAGTGGCTAGCTCTTTAGAGATAGAAAGCCCTAGTCCTGTTCCCCCATATTTTCGAGTAGTACTTTCATCTGCTTGACTAAAG
Source organism: Helicobacteraceae bacterium (assembly GCA_021163845.1). Lineage (GTDB taxonomy): Bacteria > Campylobacterota > Campylobacteria > Campylobacterales > Sulfurimonadaceae > Sulfurimonas. The sequence goes on from JAGGTH010000033.1 coordinate 84,064, forward strand.
GGTTCAAAAAGCTTCTCTTGTTGGTCTTTGGAGATGCCGATCCCCGTATCCTCGACACTAAAACGAAACATATCATCTGAGATCTTATCAGCACGAAGTATGATCTTTCCTTGGTGTGTAAATTTGAGAGCATTGGATGTAAGATTTGTAAGTATCTGCATCAGTCTGAGACTATCACCATGCAGATGCAAAGGAAGTGTCTCATCATATATGATCTCAAAGAGGATCCCTTTTTCATCCGCTTTCATCTTAAACATTGAGTCTAAGTTATAAAAGATATCGAGCAGGTTAAAGTCAATTTCGTTGATCTTGAGTTTTTTTGCTTCTATTTTTGAAAAATCTAAGACATCGTCGATAAGCGTGAGAAGATTGTAGGATGCTTTTTCTATTTTTTTGAGATAGTTTTTTTGTGCATCATCGAGCTGTGTCCCTTTCATAAAATGGATCATCCCAAGGACAGCATTCATCGGAGTACGGATCTCATGGGACATATTTGCTAAGAAGTTTGATTTGGCGCGTGTCGCTTCATCTGCAACCTTTCTTGCACGTGTGAGTTCTTTGTTAAGATGAGAAAGTCGGCGATTCCAAAAAAATACTGCTAATAGAATAAGAAAGGAGGTAAATACTACTTTCCAAACCAAAGTATAATCGATTCCTTGATCGTATTTGATAGCGATCCATTTATTAAAGATACTCTTTTTTTCCTCTTGGCTTATGTGATCGATCGCTTTATTGAAGATATCTTTGAGTAAAGGTTCATCATCACGTACACCCACAGAGAGTTTCCACTCTTCCTCAAATTTTCCTGTCACTTTGAGATCTGCATAAAACTCTTGTTGAAAGAGCATAGCAATGTTGTAAAGTGTTCCGGCATAGCCATAAAGTTCTTTATTTTGTACTTTGCGAAGGCCATCTTGCATATCTTTGACGTCTACAATAGTGAAGTTTTTGTACTTTTTGCGAAAGAGTTCATTAAAAGCATGGTCTTTTGTGATCCCTATTTTTTTCCCCTCAAGTTTTGAGATATCTTCAATAAATGTTACATCCGCTTTGGTGACGATCACCAAGGGAGCCGAGATGTAAGGTGTGCTAAAGTCAAGATATTTATCTCTTTTGGGTGTTTTCATAGCCAGTGGAAGAATGTCACACTTTTTTTCTTTGATAAAGGCGAGTGATTCAGACCAGTTTTTCGTAGGAACGAGACGCATTGTGATCCCAAGGTTTTTTTCAAAAAGCTTAAAATAGTCCGCACTTAGACCTACATGCTTAGCATCTTGAAAACCTTCGAATGGAAGCCAATTTGGATCAACACAATACTTGATCTCTTTTTTTTCGAGTAAATAATCTAGCTCTTTTGGTAAAAGATTAATCCCATTTTTATGAAAAGAGAACCACTTTTCTTTGAGTTTGATCCTCTCTTTTGCATCGATCTCATTAATGATGGTATTGAAGATATCTCTAAGCTCTTGGGAATCTGTCTCAAAAGCGATATCAAAATATTTTCCAAGGCTAAATTGCACCTGTATCATTTCATCCAGGGCGATTCTCTTTGCAAGATAAAGACTACTCTCATCGATAAGGGCTGCATCGGCACGATTGGATGTAAGCATCTCCAAAAGCTCTTGTGTGGTATCGGCGTAAAGAATTTCCAGACCGATGATATCATTTTGTAAAAGCATCTTTTCAAAACAGAGATTCCCCCTTCGAATAAGCACTTTTTTCGAGGCAAGATCTTGTATGTTTTGGATATTTTTAGGATTATCATTTTTTGTAATAAGTAGAGGCATAAACTTTAAAAGAGCATCTGATTGATGCATAATTTCTGGCTTAGAAGGGTGAAAGCTTTTTTTGACTTTTGCATCGCTGGGTGATCGTGAAGCATCAATGACAAACTCAATACCTGTCATCTGTTCCATTTTTTTGAGAAGTTCAGGGATATATCCGCTATAGCTTTCATCTTTGTTCTTGATAAAAAATGGTTCACTATCCTCTTCATAGGCAATAGAGATCTTTTTATATTTGCTAAGAAACTCTTTTTGCTCTCTTGTAAAAGAAACCGATGGGATATTTCTCTCATCGATCATATAGCCAGATATCAGCTCTTCGAGCTTGATATCTTTTTTGATGAGCCCTAGTTTTTCATACATCCCAACATTGAGTTTGATAAGTTCAGGTGCGATCGCACCGATCTGGAAAATAGATCGTTTGAAGATATCATCTGTCTTTTGTGCCTCATAAAGAAGTGCACCTTTTGATTTCTTTTGTGTGTATTTCTCATAGATGAGATCGACGATCTCCTCTTTGTTCTCGAGTGCATACTTCCAGCCTTTGTTTGTAGCTTCGACAAACTCTTTGACCATTTTGCTATCATTATTCAATACCTCTTCAGAAGTGAAAAGTTCTAGATCATAAGAGAAGATACCGAAATTTGCTGGGTTGAGGATATTGTATTTTATCCCAATTTTGTCAAGGTAGTAGGGTTGGTTTGTTATGAAAATACTCATCGCATCGATCTCACCGTTGACAAACTTGTCGATCTTATAGTCATGTGCTACGAGTTGATAATCCTCTTTACTCACTCCAAACTCTGAGAGCATTACCCCAAGACCACTATGATCAAGTTCCCAAGGAACCGCCATAATCTTTTTATTTTTAAGATCTCTGGGAGATTTGATCTCAGGTTTGCTGAGTATTGCAAGTGCGTTTTGCTTGAAATAGGATGCAAGTAATACAACAGGTTTCCCTTGAAGTCTCTCTAATACTAAAGAGGAGGAAGATATTCCAAACGTGGCTTTATTACTTAACACCTCTTGGCTTATATCTATACCATCTTCGTACTCTTTAAAACTTACATCCAAGCCCACATCTTGATAGTAGCCTTTGGCTTTAGCTGTATAGAAACCTGCAAACTCAAACTGGTGTTTCCATTCAAACTGAACAGATATATGTTTCATCTCGGCAGACAAAGAGAGTGCCAGAAGAGAAAAAAATAAAAGTAATTTCATCATAATTCATTAAACCTTTAAAACTGTAATATTTTAGCATAAGATGTCTCTTATAAGTGTGTTATACTTTTCACATGGATACAATTTTAATAGTCGATGATACAAAAACAAATATAGATCTTCTGCTTGAACTCTTGAGTGATTATGATCTTGTGGTGGCAACAGATGGTAGGTCCGCACTCCAAATTGCTGCGCAAGAGAAGATCGGTATGATACTTTTAGACATTATGATGCCTGAGATGGATGGCTTTGAAGTGTGTGAGTATCTCAAAAGTTCGCTCAAAACAAAAGATATTCCAGTGATATTTATCACTGCACGTGTCGATGAAGAGAGTATAGAAAAAGGGTATGAACTTGGTGGTGTAGATTATGTCACAAAGCCATTCAAGCCAAAAGAGTTGTTAGCAAAAGTAAAGACCCATTTTAAAATGAGCAAGCTGATCGAAGAGTTAAACCATATGGCAAGCCATGATCAGATGACGGGTATCTACAATCGTGGAAAGTTCTTTGAAAAAGCAACAAAGCTCTTTGATGAGGGAGATTCTCTCATGGCTGTGATGATAGATATTGATGATTTTAAAAAGATCAATGATACCTATGGACATCCCTTTGGCGATAAGGTGATCAAAGCCGTGGTACAAGAGATACGAAGTTTGCTTGATGAGGATGCTGTATTTGGACGTTTGGGTGGGGAAGAATTCGCTATTGTTGCTCACTTTTCTAAGAGAGAGAAGGGATATGCAAAAATAGAACAGATTCGAAGTGCGATAGAACATCTTGTGATCTCAAATGAAGATGCTAGTCAAAGTGTTACAGTGAGTATAGGTGTTGCAGAACAAACAGCTCAGACACAAGATATCGATATGCTACTCAAAGAAGCAGATGAAGCTTTATATGAAGTAAAAGCAAGTGGAAAAAATAGTGTAGCTCTTCGTACAAGATAGGTGGCTTATAAGCCACGTATCATTTTTTGAAGTTCTTCTGGACGGTTGGAGTTTTTGATTGCATTCTCTTTGGAGATGATCTTTTTTTGTAAGAGATTGAGCAGTTCTTGTGTTTGTGTACTCATATGTGTTTCTGTTTGATTGAGCTGCATTTGTGAGTAGATCTGGTGTACTTTATCTTCACGAATAAGGTTGGCAATCGCAGGATTAGTAATAAGTACCTCTTGAGTTGCAACTTTACCTCCACCTACACGAGGGATCAGTGACTGGGAGATAACGGCAACAAGAGAAGATGCGAGTTGTGCCCGTACCTGTGGTTGTTCATCCCCATCAAAAACATCGATGATACGGTTGATCGTACCTGGAGCAGAGTTTGTATGGAGTGTTCCAAAAACCAAGTGACCTGTTTCAGCGGCGGTGAGTGCTGCACCAATTGTTTCAGCATCACGCATCTCCCCAATGAGAATAACATCTGGATCTTGACGTAGAGAGTATTTGAGTGCTGCAGCAAAAGATGCCGTATTTTCTCCTACATCCCTTTGTGAAAAAAGAGACTTGATGTTTTTGTGTACAAACTCCACAGGGTCTTCGATGGTGATGATATGGCGTCGCTCTGTCATATTGATCTCATGGAGCATTGATGCAAGCGTAGTTGATTTACCACTTCCTGTAGGACCTGTTACAAGGATAAGCCCTTTCTCTTTTTTGACAAGTTCTTTAAAAATCGGATTGTTGTTAAACTGATCGAGGGTTGGAATATCAATAGGGATCATACGAAAAGCACACGCTATACCATAGATAGTACGGTAATAGTTTGCTCTAAAACGACCAATATTTTCAAGTTCGAATGAGAAGTCTAACTCATTTTTGTCTTCAAAGACCTTTTTTTGTTTATCTTCGATAAGAGAGTATGCCATCTCCTCTACATCCTTTGCGCTGAGTACGGCAAGGTTGAGTGGACGTAACTCTTTGTCGATACGGATCTGTGGTTCACTCCCTACAACAAGATGCAGGTCTGAAGAACCGTAAGCCAAAACACTCTTGAGTAGCTTTTTGATATCGAGTACTTTTTTAGGTTCTGCTGTATTTGCTATCTCTTCACTCATAAGAAAACTCCTTTGTAATTATCTTCATTAAATCCAACAATAATTGTATCTTTGTATTGTACTACAGGTCTCTTGATAAGTCTATTTTCTTTGCAAAGCCATTCCCTCTTTGCAACATTGTCTAGAGCAAGTTCTTTGAGTTTGAGTTCCCTATACGTTGTGCTACGCGCATTAAAAAGAGCGTCAATATCCAGTTTTTGAAGCCAGGTATCGATCGTTTCACACGAAGGCGATTCTTTGTTAAAGTCATAAAACTCATACTCCATGGCATGTTTTTTAAAAAAGGAGAGTGCTTTTTTAACACTATCGCAATTTTTGATCCCATACACTTTTATCATAAGGGGTCTACTCGATGATCTTTGGAACGACAAAGAAATGATCAGCACTTTTTGGAGCATTATTTAAAATAGCATCATTGACTTTTGTATCACAAGAGGCTACGTCCTCACGCAGTGGAGTTGCCGCATCACTCATGGCAAAAGTACTCTCGACACCTTCTGTATTAAGTTCGCTCAAGTTGTCTACAAAGCTGACTATTTGGGAAAGTTGTTCAATTATCTCTTCTCTTTTGTCATCTGAAACTTTTAAATAAGAGAGTTTTTCGAGTCTAGTTAAGAGTGCATCATCTACTTGCATATCTACATCCTATGAAAATTTTATTTGTAAGATTGTAACAAAAAAAACTTAGAATAACTCTTTGGAGATTGTTTGATGAAACTTTAACAAAGTATGCGTTATCATCTTGCCTTATAAATTAAAACATAAAAATAAAAGGATTTTTTTTGAGCCTAAAAGAGAATATTGAACAAGTGAAAAGTGAATTGAGTTCTGAGGAAAAGTTTTTCGAAAAAGCTGTGATGACAGAGAGATTTGTCAAGAAATACAAAAAATGGATGATCGGTTCTGTTGTTGCTTTGGTGGTACTTGTGGGTGCAAATATTGTTTATACGCATAATAATGAAGCGCGTATTGCAAGTGCAAATGAAGCGCTTTTGCTTCTCAAAGAGGATGCAACCAATGCACAAGCTCTAGAAGAGCTCAAATCAAACTCGAAAAATCTTTATAATCTTTGGATGTATGCGCAGGCAGTAGCGAACAAAGATATGGCAACACTTGTAGAGCTAAGCAAATCAAAAACGCCTATTGTTTCGGATCTTGCAAAATATGAAACAGCTTCGGATGTAGGTGCACTTGATACGTACGCTTCTACGCAAGATGCGATCTATAGAGATCTCGCTCTTGTTCGCAGTGCTATCTTACTTATCAAAGAGGATAAAGTAGACAAGGCACACCAAAAACTACAGATGGTTTCTGAAAACTCATCGTTTCAAAATATTGCAAAAGCATTACTTCATTACGGGGTGAAATAGATTTTGAAGTCACTATTATTAGGAACACTTATCACCTTACTTTGTTTGAGTGGATGTAGTTCAAAAAAAGTTTTTGAGCCTCAAGATGTTGAGAAAAGTTGGGAAAACTACGGTGACTTGGATTCAAGTATCGTTGATATCACTTCTGATCTCGCACTCCTTAAAAATAGAAAAGTACTTTCGAAAAAAGAGCTTTTGGATGTAGAGATAGCACCTTCATTTAGACTTATAGGTTCGAGTGATGGTTGGATCATTAGTGCTGATATGGATGGCAATGTTACACTTGATTTTATAGCAGATAGTTCTCTGCAAGAGAAGTTTCAACTCAAAAAGACAATCGCGGGTGCCAGCGTACAAAACGATATTCTCGCTGTACTTTTTGCAGATAATGAGATGGCACTTTATTCTATCTCTACAAAAGAGCTTCTTTTTAAAGAACAAGGACATCCACCTTTGATCGTCGATTCAAGAATTGTAAGTCCTTATTTTATGAATGACTTAGTGCTTTTTTTGACACTTGATGGGAAGATCGTGATCGTGAATTCTTCACTCAAGAAAAAATTGAGAACTATCATTGTGAGTTCAGAGGAACATTTTAATAATATTATCTATTTTAATGTAGTAGAGGAGAAGCTCATAGCAGCAACGGGTCATACACTTTTATCTATGGCGCAAAAAGAGATCCGTGTCAATCATGAGATTCGAAGTATCGTCTACGATGGGAGCAATATCTTTATCGCTACAAAACAAGGAGAGATCATCTCTTTGACACCAGATCTTCAAGTAAATGCAAAAGTAAAGTTTCCATTTGCCCATTTTCTTGGACTTATCCACCATAAAGAAAAAATATATGCGCTTGAAAAAGAGGGCTATCTCTTAGAGTTGAGCAAAGATCTACTCTCATATGAGGTATATGAAGCGGATGTAGAGAAGGGTTATGTCCTTAGTGGTGATACTGTTTTTTATATGGATGATGAGTATCTTTCCTTAGAATAGAGCTTTTATGTCCAATGAACTCGAGGCTTTTTTAGAGTATATTTCTGTTACCAAAGCACTCAATAAAAAAAGTGTCGAGGCGTATAAAAGTGATCTTGTACAGATCGAAGAGGCTCTGCACAAGCCTCTAGTCACTCTTGATTCCCAAAAAGTTTTGCAGCTTTTAAGCCAGTACCCAAACAAACGCACACTCAACCGCAAACTCTCTTCTGTTAATGCTTTTTTTGATTTTTGCTATAAACACCATTTTGTCCAAGAAACGACCAAGATACGCTCTGCCAAGATCCCAAAACTTCTTCCAAAGTTTTTATCCTATCCCCAGATTCAAAGAGCACTTGAGCTTATTGATATCAGTTCTTGGATCGGTCTGCGTGATTATGCTTTGATCCTTTTCTTGTATGCAAGCGGGGCTCGTATTAGCGAAGCTTTAGCACTAAGGCGAGAGGATATTGAAGGGGAGTGGCTTCATATCCGTCATGCCAAGGGAGATAAAGAGCGTATCGTTCCACTAGCCAAACTCGCTAGAAAGGCGATGGATAGATATTTGAAAGAGATAGCGTTTGAGAAAGACTTTGTGTGGTGCAACTATAAAGGGGAGAGGCTTAGTCGCATCTCTGCGTATAAGATCACTCAAAAATACTTGGGAGTTTCCCCTCATGTTTTAAGACACTCTTATGCAACCTCTTTGATCACAGGAGGGGCAGACCTGCGTGTTGTTCAAGAGTTACTAGGACACGCATCACTTTTGACGACACAAATATACACCCATATCCAAAAGCAAGATCTCAAAGAGACCGTAGAAGTTTTTCACCCTATGGCACACTAGATGTGAAGACCATACTCTTGTGGAGGTTTTGGTTCGCCGTAATAATAGCCTTGCAAGAGATCAATTCCAAGCTGTTTGACCTTATACATAATCTCTTCAGAGCTGACAAACTCTGCAATGGTACCGATACCTGTTGCTTTTGCAAAAGAGATGAGTGATTTTGCCATGATCTCGACGCTCTTATCACTATGAAGTTTTTCTATGATCGTACCATCGATCTTGATATAGTCGATATCAAGTTTAACAAGGTTTGTAAAGTTGGAATATCCACTTCCAAAGTCATCTATAGCGATCTTACATCCATACTTTTTGATAAATGCTATAAATTCTCCTACAGCCTTATAATCTAGGATCTCCTCAGATTCAATGATCTCAAATGTGATCCTCTCCCCGCCATATTTGATAAGTCTATTTTCAAGATAGCTTATAAATTCACTAGAGACTATGTTCTCATAGGTCACATTGAGAGAGAACTTGATATCATTTTTGGAATAGATGTTAAATATTTTTTGGAAGAGTTGCCTTGTGAAATACTCAAAGGTCTTATCCTCTTTTGCTACATCCAAAAAGAGATTGGGGGTTATAATAGAACCATCCCGTGTCTTGATCCTCGCCAGCGCTTCATATTTGACCACTTTGCCTGTTTTTGCATCGACGAGAGGTTGAAAGTAGGGGATAATATTGTCATTTTCAAGTGCTTCTTGATAGATACAGAGGTTTTTAAGGCGGTTGCGATGGTGGATGGTAATGTTTGCATCCTCTTCATAAATTGCATAACTTGACATACTTTTAAACGCTTCATGGAGGGCTATATTTGCTTTTCTGAGGATCTGATGGACACCATAAGAGATCCCTGCTGAGTAGGAGACCACTATATTATCTTCTTTGTAGCCTTGAATATCACAAACACTATTTTGTAAGATTGAATATTTTAAGAGTGAGAGGTAGCGGTTAAAATGATTTTTATCGGTCACTAAAATCGCAAACTCATTGATATTGAGTCTATAGAGAGTAGAACTGTTGTCAAGCAGAGAACGTCGGAGTTCTTTTGCTTTTTTTATCAACATTTTTTGGACAAAATCTGAACCGTAATGCTCAGCAAAGGAGCTAAAATCATTGATATAGAGTAAGATCATCATACCATCTGTTTGGAGTTTTTCGAGGTCTTGAGTGAGCTTGACCCTTGTTGGAAGATGGGTGACTTCATCGATCTCATTTTCTAAAGAGATCTTGTCAATACTTGAAGTGATCTGTATGATATTTCTCCCTTTTTTCTTCGCAAGATAAAGGTTTTGATCCGCCGCATTATAGATATCGTTGATGGAGTAGCTAATTGTAGACTCAAGATTGACTGCTCCAATAGAAACAGTGACCCAGTCTGAGACCTTACTCTCCTCATGAATGATATGAAGAGCCTCTATCTTTTCTTTGATGTTTTTGCAAAGTTCTTCGAGTTCTAAGGTGGTATGATCGAGACTTAAAAGAGCAAATTCTTCGCCTGCAAGTCTAAAAATATCAAAAGAGTCATTCTCCGTAACTTCGCGTAAAATATTAGCGATCTGAACAAGGACAAGATCTCCTGCTTGGTGGGAATGACTTTCGTTGTAGAGTTTAAAAAAATCAACATCAATAATAACAAGTCCTAAGCTACTTTGCTTTTGTTTGGACTTTAAAAACAGTTTGCGAAAGAGTTCATTGAAGTGTCTTCGGTTGTAGAGTCCTGTGAGAGAATCGACGGTAGATATCTCTTCGAGAGATTTTTTACTACTGATATCTTCACGGATCGCAAGGTATCCTATTTTTGTACCTGCATCATCAAAGATCGGTTCAATAGTGATCTTTATCCAAAAATATTGTCCTGCTTTATTGATATTTTTGAGTTCGCCTTTAAATATTTTATCTGCATTTAGAACATCCCACATTTTTTTGACATAGTTGCTTGGAACGTCAGAGTGTTTAAATATGCTGTGATTTTTCCCAATGATCTCTTCACGTGTGTAGCCTGTAAAGTCTAAGAATGCTTGTGTCGCATCTGTGATGTTGCCCTCTAGATCAGAAAAAGTGATAAGTAAATATTTATCTATAATATGAAGTTTATGAAGTGAATAGCTATCTTTTTTGAGAAGCTCGTTCGAGTGCTGATCAAGATTAAAAGTATCATTTTTTTTTATCATTCTCAATTGTAGCTTAGAAT
>JAGGTH010000078.1 GCA_021163845.1 Helicobacteraceae bacterium
GTTCAAATAAAGGGAAAAAGACACTATGAAACTAGCTAGATTTAGTCGGATCGGATTTATATTAGCGGCAGCGGGAAGTGCTGTAGGGCTTGGAAATATTTGGAAGTTTCCATATATCACAGGGGAATATGGCGGGGGTGCTTTTGTCCTTATCTATCTCTTAACGGTACTTTTTATTGGCTTTTCTATTATGATCGCGGAGATGCTTATCGGATACATGGGACGAAGCGATACGGTCACCTCTTTTGAAAAACTCGCTCCAAAGCACAAAGAGTTATGGAAGTTTGGAGGATTTCAAGGGCTTGCAGGGCTTTTTATTATGATCTTCTATTCAGTCGTCATTGGCTGGATTTTTCATTATATAGTCACTTCACTCTTCTATCTTCCAAGTTCTGTAGCTGAAGCTGAGTTACGCTTTTCAACGATGCTTCATAGTGATTTTTTTACACAGCTTTTTTACCATACTCTTGCATTTATCGGGATCACCTATGTTCTACATCGTGGAATAAAAGGGGGGATCGAGAAGCTCAATATGATTCTAATGCCCTCGCTTATGCTCATTTTACTTGGGATGTTCGCTTATGCGGTAAGTCTGGATTCATTTTCACGTTCTGTCTCTTTTATGTTTTCTGCTGACTTTTCCAAGATCGATTCTGAAGCATTTGTAGCTGCTGTGGGACATGCATTTTTCACCCTCTCTTTGGGTATGGGCGCGATCATGACCTACTCTGCATCGATGCAAAAAAATGAGAATCTTGTCACAAACGCTTTTTGGGTTGTCTTTTTGGATACATCCATAGCGATTGTAGCGGGTCTAATGCTCTTTACCTTTCTCTACCAATACGGTTCAGGACCAGCCAAAGGACCAGGGCTTGTATTTATCTCCTTGCCTGCTGCTTTTTATGAGATGGGGATCATCGGCAACTTTTTTGCCGTGCTCTTCTTTCTTGCACTCGCTTTTGCAGGGCTTACATCCGCTGTATCACTCACAGAACCTATGGTGCAGTACTTTATCGATAGATTTCATTTTTCCAGACTCAAAGCCTCTCTTGCAATGGGACTTTTCTTTTATCTCTTTGGTATTGTCGCGCTTTTATCGAATATAGAAGGATTTCAAGAGACCCTCACATGGGGAGGAAAGAGCTTTTTTGACTGGGTCGATCATGTCACCGCGGCTATTATGCTGCCACTTGGTGGGCTTGTGATGGCACTTTTCATTGGCTTTAGAGTAGAAAAATCCCGCGTTGAAGCGGTGCTCAAACATCAGCTAGGTTTTGCTTTTGAAGCGTGGTATTTTAGTCTTCGTTATATCACGCCGATCGCTATGGTCTTTGTGATGTTAAATCTTTTGGGAGTTTTTAATTAATGGATCCGATCTTACAAGAGTGTCAAGAGCTTCTAGAGGCTCAAAATATCGATAGTAACTCAGAGATAGACTTTGATGTCAACGGAGAGCTTCACACCCTCTCCTATGCGTATATTACAGATACATTTATGCAAGCTTCTGAGGAATCAAAGCTTGTGTTTTTACGCGCACTGCAAAAAGCGATAGAGGCTGAGAATATGGGTGTTGAGAAATTTTTTGAGGGGATGGGACAACTTTTGTTGATGACCCATCTTTCTGAAAAGTTCGATAATTAAAGGAGCCAATGGCTTGCCTTTGGCAAAGAATTGGCTTGGGATGCAGAGCGTTCATGACAACCCAGAGCGAAGGCAAGCCATCGCTTCCAAAAAGAGAAGCAAGCTTTCTTGACACTAAAGGAGCCAATGGCTTGCCTTTGGCAAAGAATTGGCTTTAAAACTGGATCAAGCCATCCATCGGTGAACTCGCTGTTGCATAAGGGCGCTTTGCAATACGTCCTGCGAGATAACTCATACGCCCCGCCTGTACAGCATGTTTCATTGCTTGAGCCATCATCATCGGATCATTTGCTTGTGCGATCGCTGTATTGGTTAATACTCCTGCAGCTCCAAGCTCCATAGCATACGCTGCATCACTTGCACATCCAATCCCTGCATCGACGATTACAGGAACACTTACCGCCTCACGGATGAAAACTATATTATAAGGATTTTGGATCCCCAAACCACTCCCAATCGGTGCAGCCAAAGGCATAATGGCGTGCGCTCCCGCATCTTCGAGTCTTTTTGCCATGATCGGATCATCGGATGTATACGCCATGATAGTAAAACCCTCTTTTGAGAGTACTTCACACGCTTTTATTGTCTCCAAGACATCAGGATAAAGAGTTTTTTGCGTATCACCTATCACCTCAAGCTTGATAAGATCGATCCCTGTTGCTTCACGTGTTAAGCGAAATGTCGTGATCGCTTCTTCTGCTGTCACACATCCTGCTGAGTTTGGTAAAAATTTTACATTTGTCCCTGCAAAAGTATCGCGTAGATTCTCTTTGTCTGGATCTGTAATATTGAGACGGCGCACAGCTACGGTAATAAGTTCACTTCCACTTGCGAGTGTAGCCTCTTTTGTTGTCTCAAAGTCTTTGTATTTCCCGCTTCCAACGATAAGACGACTTCCTAGTTCATATTTTCCAATTTTTAATTTTGTATCCATTTTTATTCCTATTTTAAGCTCGTTTTTTATTATTTGAAAGTTTATAACATAGCCAATCTGTAATAAGCCTTACTCTTTAAAGATCTTTGATCCCATCAATCAAATCATAAGGTGTCAAAGAAAAACTCGCACCTTTGAAGTTACATGCGAGTTTTGTGTGTGCGAGGGAAGCGTGAAGTGCTGCATCAAGCGGCGTATATCCTTGCGCTAAAAGTGCTCCGATAAGACCACCGAGAACATCCCCACTTCCCCCTTTTGCTAGAACCGTCGTACCATGTGGATTGATAAAGAACGCCTCACCTTTGGCGATAATAACATTGGCCCCTTTGAGTAAAAGGGTAACATTTGGAAAGTTTTTGCAAAAAAGTTCTGTATAGTAAAAACGCTGAGATTGGAGTGTCACCACATCGATATCAGCGAGACCCATCAGACGAAGCAAAGAGACAAACTCCTTGGGATGTGGGGTGATCACAAGTTGTTTTTTCTGTAAGATTTTTAAGATCAAAGGGGTATGAAAAACATCTGCATCCGCAATAAGTGGGAGATCATTGTCTAAAAATTGATCGAGTTCAATATCGCTAAATTCCTCTCCCATCCCCATTCCAAGAGCCAGAGCCGTCGCATTTGATGGGATCTCATGGCTATACATCAAGATCTCAGGTACATGAATGTCTTCAAATCCCACAAGAGTGACAAGCCCCGCACCAAAGCGACTCGCAGCAAGACCACTCAAAATACTCGCGCCCTGCTTTTCTCCACAGATCACGCATAGATGACCAAAACTTCCCTTATGGGTGTTTTGAGCATTTCTCTGTGGAAGTTTCACATCCTCTAGATCGAGTAAGTTCCACTGTGTCTCACCCTCATAAATACTTCGTGAAACTCCAAGGTCTAGTACCTCTATACGCCCTACTTTCTCCTTGGCCTCATCCAAGAACATACGCTTTTTGAGCGCGCCCATGGTCAGTGTTACATCCGCTTCAAAACATCCCTCTGCACACACTCCATTTTTCTGGATTCCTGAGGGGATATCACAAGCTATTTTGAACGCATCTATACTGTTGAGCTTCTTCATCAAAGCAAGAAGGTCAGGTGAAAACGCACCATCAAAACCAGTTCCCACAAGCCCATCAATAAGGACATCACATTGACAAATATTTTCTACAATAGCTACATCCAAAGCTTTAGCTCGTTTGGCTTGAAGTTGTGCAAGGGGGGATTTTGGCTCTTTGACGAAAAAGAGAGAGACTTGATAATCTTGGTGAAGAATTCGCGCACAAGCAATAAGATCAGCGCCATTGTTGCCACTTCCACACACAAAAAGGAGTGTGGATTTTTTTGCAAAATGTGTTTTGATATAAGTAGCGATCCCATTTGCTGCATGTTCCATCAGCAAATCTTCACTCAAGTGAAACTTTTCGTAACACCTTGTATCGAGCGTGGCTACCTCATCAAAGAGTTTTTGCATCTTTATTGCTCTTGGTACACATACTCATCAACATCGACCATCTTACTTTTGATGTCATTAAACAAGAGCGTATGGTAGTCCGTTCTGTATTGATAGAAAAATCTATTCTTAGGCATTTTTTTGAGATCAGCCGTATTAAAATAGTTGAAATTCGTACATTTTCCTAAAAACAAGAATGTAAATAAAAGCTTGATCTGTGGGCTTTCAAAGATCGTATGTGGCTGTGCCAAGAAAGTCAAACCATACTTTTTGATATTTAAAAAGTTGAGCATATACAAAAGGAAATCTTCAAATTTTGTATAAAAGCCGTTGAGGCTCTCAATATCGTGGAAGAAATAGTAGTATCCATCGATAAGCTCTTGCTTTTGCAGGGTTTTTGTAAGGTTACTTCTTACATCCCTTTTTGTTCCAAAATGGCTTGGATCTACCGCCATATAGATATGTTTTTTCTCTGCGATCAATGCATCAAAAGCGTTTTGAAACTCCTCATTATCTTCAAATCGTATATAGTTAAAATTCTCATCTTTATAACGAAGCTCTATCTCCTCTTCATGAGAGTTTGAAAAATCCAAGTAGAGTGTAGGCACATCGTTGTCGATGACAAAATTTCTGATCTTACATGCAAGATTTGTCTTTCCAGCTCCTTGTTCAGCGAGGATAAGAGTGTTTGTTGTAAGCATTCTCGGTTCAATCTTAAGCGTATCGATGCTGCTAATGTATTTCCCTAATATATCTCTCATTATTTTGTTCTCCACAAATTTTTTTATTATTATAGCTATATTGTGTAATATAGCAAGCTCTTACCGAAGGCAAGCCATTGGCTCCTTAATGTTATGCTATGCCTATTGTAACACCTTCACAATCGCTTCGGGCATGATCTCATACTCAAGCGTCTTGATCTTTGCTACAAAGCTCTCGTAATCTTGCTCATCTTCACGTACAAAGCTTTTTTGCAAAATGATCTCTCCCCCATCAAGCTCATTATTAACCCAATGTACACTCACACCACACTCCCTATCACCACTCTCATAGCTCTGTTCTATCGCTTTTGCACCCTTATATTTTGGAAGCAAAGAGGGGTGAAGATTGATCGAGTTTACTTGGGATGTAAACACCTCTGTGAGAATTCTCATAAAGCCACTGAGTACAACCAGATCAGGTTCATAAGACTTTATCAAAGTCACAAGTTCTTCGTCAAAAGCCTCACGCGAAGCAAAGTTGCCATGTTCGAGCACGCGACATTCTACATCCAAAGCTTCTAGTTTTACGATACCCGGGGCATCTTTTTTGTTTGTGATCCCACACACCACTTCACACTCTTTTTTGTGAAGTTGCTTGACAATATTCTGGGCATTGCTACCCTCACCACTAAATAAAAGTACGATTTTTTTCATACGAAATTATAGCAGATAAAGAGCTATGTAACCTTTTTGTAGCCAAGAATACCTACAATTTTCAAACTTATTAAAAGGCAGAGAATCATTGAAATATAAAGCACTCTTTATTTCAGACATCCACCTAGGAACAAAGTTTTCTCAAGCAGAAAAACTTCTCGAATTTCTCCGTGATTATGAATCCGAAAAACTCTATCTCGTCGGAGATATTATCGATGGTTGGTCGATCAAACGTAAATTTAAATGGTCACAATCCAATTCCGATGTGATCCAAAAGATACTTCGAAAAGCGCGAAAAGGGACAGAGGTGATCTATATTACGGGAAACCATGATGAGTTTTTACGCCCCTTTATTCCTATTTTAATGGGGGAACGGCTTACTATTACAAATAGTCACATCCATACAACACAAGACGGCAAACGCTACTATGTGACCCACGGCGACTTTTTTGATAGCATCACTATGACCAAAAAATGGGTCACCTATCTTGGTGATGTAGGCTACGATATGCTTTTACACCTCAACAAATACATCAATAAATTGCGCAAAATCTTAGGGATAGGCAAGTACTGGTCGCTCTCAAAGTATGTCAAAGATAATGTCAAAAAGTCGGTAAGTTTTATTACAGGATTTGAAGATATCTTGGCAACTCATGCGCAAAAAGAGGGTTTTGATGGTATCATTTGTGGGCATATTCACAAAGCTGAAAATAAGATGATCGACGGGATCCACTATCTCAATTGTGGAGATTGGGTAGAAAATTGCACCGCAGTCGCTGAGGGAGAGGATGGAGTATGGGAGATAATCCAACTACAACCAAATCAACACTAGAGATAGCACTTGCTCTCTCAGGTGGAGCTGCACGTGGCTCTTTTCATTTAGGCTTTATCGAAGCGCTACAAGAAAACAATGTGCGCATCAAAGCGATCAGCGGTACAAGTGCTGGTGCCATTGTTGGAGGGGCCATTGCTTGTGGTCTCAAACCTCGTGATGTACTTGAAGTTATCAAATCTAGAGCATTTCGTCGTATCTTTCGCTTCAACTGGTTTCGAAGTAGCCTCTACCGTATCGATACACAAGCTCCTATTCTTCAAACCATCTTTCCTCTTGAAAAAATTCAAGAGACTCGTATCAAACTTTTTGTTTGTGTGAGTGATCTTAACAGTAATGAAGTGGTCTATTTTCAAAGAGGAGATGGGAAAAAACTCATCACTGCTTCGTGTGCACTTGTTCCCCTTTTTGCCCCTATAGAATTTTATGATTCAATACTCGCCGATGGTGGGATCAAGGATATGCTTCCAACCACTCCTCTTTTGGAGTGTGGCTATCCAATCCTTGGGATCAATCTCGTCCCCAATATCTTGCCGCAAAAGCGCAATATCTTTTCTCTGAGTCGCCACATTATCCATATCTTACTCTCGTGTAAAGTTCCCGAACATATCAAGCATACACGCTGGTATGTCTCACCTGATGCACTCGAGAGTATTCGGATGTTTTCTTTTAAGGATCTTGATAAGGGGTTTGAGCTGGGCTATCTTCATGGCAAAGCGTGGTGCGATGAAAATTTATAAGTAATATAGGGTATAATTGCACTATGAATTATAAGACAATCGCACAAGAAACACTCGACATCGAAGCACAAACACTTCTTTATGCTGCACAAAACATTCACCAAGACTTTGAACATGCTGTAGAGATCATTCTCAACTGTAAAGGTAAACTCATTGTCACAGGTGTTGGCAAAAGTGGACTCATCGGAGCAAAAATGGCTGCAACTTTCGCTTCTACAGGAACTCCTAGCTTCTTTTTACATCCAACAGAAGCACTTCATGGAGACCTTGGGATGATCGGCAAAGAGGATGTAGTTCTTGCGATCAGTTATAGTGGCGAAAGCGAAGAACTCAGCTCTATACTCCCTCACATCCAAAGGTTTGAGACCCCTATCATCGGTATGACCCGCAATAGAGAATCGACACTTGCAAAGTATAGTGATAGAGTGATCGATCTTCTCGTCAAAAAAGAAGCATGCCCTCTAGATGTCGCGCCAACGAGTTCGACCACGCTTACACTCGCTCTTGGGGATGCTCTAGCAGTTTGCCTTATGCGTGCGCGTAACTTTCAAAAGAGTGACTTTGCGTCCTACCACCCAGGTGGAGCTCTTGGAAAACGTCTCTTTATCAAGGTCTCAGATCTGATGAAACGCGAAAATATCCCAATGGTGGGTAAAGACACAAGTGTCAAAGATGCAATTTTAGCAATTAGTGAAGGGCGCATCGGAACTGTACTTATCACCGATGAGGAGCAAAAACTTCTCGCACTTGTGAGTGATGGAGATATCCGTCGCGCACTTATGCGTGAGGATTTTTCTCTCGATGATGCTGTTTTTCAGTACGCAACGCACCATCCTATGAGTATTGATAATGAAGATATGCTCGCAAGCGAAGCCCTTGTCCTTATAGAAGAAAAAAAGATTCAGCTACTCGTCGTAACTGATACAAATAAAAAAGTAAAAGGTGTACTTCATATTCATACACTGATAGAAAAAGGGATTTCATGATCCGACTCAACAAATATATAGCACACCATTCAAGTTACTCTCGTCGTGAAGCAGACAAAGCGATCCAAAGTGGATACGTACGCGTCAACGGTGAGATAGAAGAAAATCCAGCGACACAGATAGATGAAAATGATGTCGAAGTATACATCAGTGGAAAAAAGGTCGCACCTCGCGATAAATATACCGTGATCGTATACAACAAACCAAAAGGGGAGCTTGTCACAAAAAGTGACCCCAAAGGGCGCCGCACCATCTACGATAGCTTAGAGAAAAAATACAAACATTTTATCCCTGTAGGAAGACTCGATTATGCAACAGAGGGGGTTTTACTCCTTACTGATGCGTCTAAGATAGCAACAGCACTTATGACATCCAACCTAGAGCGTATCTATAAGGTCAAGATCAAAGGGGAGATCACTCCTCAGATGGAAGAGGCGATGTTAAATGGCCTTGAGCTTAAAGATGCAACAGCAGGAGCACATGAAAAAAGCAAGATCACCTCGATGACCTTTGCACCATTTTTGGGCTATAAGATCCAAAAAAATGCACACAACTATTCCACCCTCAAAATCGCGATCGCTGAGGGACAAAACAGAGAGATCAGAAGATTTTTCGCCCACTTTGGAGCAGAGGTGGCGGATCTCAAACGTATCAGCTTTGCCGAGATCGAGCTCAACAACCTCCCTACGGGAAAAACAAGATTTTTAACACGTGGTGAGTATAACGCACTGCACACATTTATAAAAGCAGAAGAAAAAAAAGCAAAAGAGAGAGGTCATAAATAGATGAAGACAATGAAGTTTCCAACAAGTCACAAAACACAGCTGATGGATATCAGCACCGAGGTCAAAGAAGCGGTGATCACTTCAGGGATCAAAGATGGGATCTGTGTGGTTTTTACACCCCACACTACAGCAAGTATCTTTCTTTTTGAAAACCAAGACAAGGCACTTCGCCGTGATCTGCTCAATGGACTCAACCGCATCGCTCCAAGTGATGAAGAGTATCTTCATGTAGGTGAGAATGCTGCAGCGCATCTTAAAAGCTCACGTATGGGAAATTCGATCGCTATTCCAGTAGTCAATGCACGCCCAATTTTGGGACAATGGCAAGGGATCTTCTTTGGAGAGTTTGATGGACCGCGCCAAGCGCGTGAGGTGTATATCAAAGTCGTAGCGGGCTAAGTCTTGGCAGATTTTACCCATCTGCTTCGCCCCAAATCTTTTGATGCGATAGTGGGGCAAGAGCACCTTACATCCCAAGGCGCTCCTCTTCGTATTCTTTGTGAACAAGGCAATCTTGGGCACTCTTTTATCTACGGTCCAGCAGGATGCGGCAAAACCTCTTTGGCACGTGTGATCGCTTCTGTTATGGAACTCCCCTTTTATGAATTTAACGCAACATCACTCAAGATAGAACAGCTTCGCAAGATCTTTGATCAATACAAAAATGCATTGCAAAGACCACTTTTATTTATCGATGAAGTGCACCGTTTGGCAAAGAACCAGCAAGAGGTGCTTTTGCCTGTGATGGAGAATAATAGTGTCTTGGTGATCGGTGCTTCGACCGAAAATCCTTTCTACTCCCTCACCTCTGCGATCCGCTCACGCTCGATGCTCTTTGAGGTAAAACATATCAGCAATGATGCACTCCACGCACTCCTAGAGACTACATCCCAAGCTCATAATATCACCATAGATAAAGAAGCAGCGGAGTATCTCGTGGCAAGTAGTGGTGGCGATGCACGTGCGATGCTCAAGCTCTTAGAGTTTGCAAGCAACCTCTCTTTGGATGTAGATCTCAAGACCCTCAAATCACTTCGCCCCCATGCTCTGAGTGCTGGAAGTAGCGAAGCGGGAGTGCATTATGACTTAGCCAGTGCGCTTATCAAATCGATTAGAGGGAGTGATGCAGATGCAGCTATCTATTATCTCGCACGTCTTATTGATGGAGGTGAGAGCGCTGATTTTATCGCACGAAGATTAGTGATACTCGCAAGTGAAGATATCGGCAATGCCAACCCTCAAGCACTCACACTCACCACATCCGCACTTACATCCGTGAGTAAGATAGGCTACCCAGAAGCGCGTATCATTCTCGCTCAAGCGGTGATCTACCTCTGCGCCTCCCCCAAGTCAAATTCCGCCTATATGGCGATCAACTCTGCCTTGCAAGCAGTACATAATGGAGTGATGCTAAATATCCCAAAAAATATACAGCACAATAAAGAGAACTATCTCTATCCACACGATTTTGGTGGCTATGTGAAGCAACAATATTTAGAAAAACCCTTGAAGTTTGTAGCGTTTAAAGAGATCGGTTATGAGAAAAAAATGAAAGAGTGGCTTGAGGCGATACGAGGGATGTAGGCTTTCACGACACTCCAGAGCGAAGGTAAACCATCGCTTTGGAGAAACTCTTAATCGAAAAAGCTTCCTGCACTTAGATAAAAGAGCACTGTTTTATCTGCATCTATTGTTGTTCCAAACGAACTTATTTCATTGACAAGAGGGATCTTTACCCCAAAACCAAGCGGTACATTTTTTAAGAGACTCTGAGTGTTCCACTCTAACCACACATCCGCTGTTGTTATCCCATTCATCTCGTACTCATTCTCTTTCATATTAAAATAGGCAAATTTCACATTGGTACGAAGTTTATCATTGAGTAAACATGGTCGAGATGCACCGAGCATTACATTGTAAGAGTCCCCAAGAACCTCTTCATCATTGAAGGTATAGGACGCTAATGCATGGCCTCTAAAATCTGCACCAAGCTCTTTTGTGAAGCTATGTGAAAGAGTATATGCAGCTTTTCCTGTTCCTAGCCCTTTCTCTTCATCCCCCGACGTACTTTTATAGCGTAATGTTGTCAAATGCAATCCACTCGCACTCTTATAACTTCCAAAGTGGTAGTTCATCCCTACAGAGATATCACCTATTCCTCTCTGGGTATCAGCAAAATCACTCTTAACTTGCACAAAAGGAATATTTGCCTCAAGCCCTATATTATTAGTAATGTTGTACCCTACTGGGATATTGAGTATGGACACATCCCCATTATTAATATACTGTGCCGAAGCCATCGCAGTATGCGTTCCAAGGGCAAAATCACTCCTAACATTAGAAACTGTTATGTCATTGACCGTCGTCTGCTCTGCCACAATGACAGCATCTGTGTTCTCTTCTGAGAAGTGGGGCATATACGGTTCTGCTAAAAGTGCGACACTTGCAAGTGTGGTTGCTACAACAATTTTTTTCATCTTTTTCTCCATTTCATATTCTATGCTTCAATTGTAATTTTTTTTATCTTAAAAAAAGGTATATGGAGGATGTGACACAGCTTTAGGCTATAAGGATTTTTTTGGTTTAGTATGAACTGAAGTCCGTGTTACACGGGTTGGTTGAAGTTTGTGTTATGGGGTGCGACTAAGAAGTCGCACAACCAAATTATTTAAGTGCTGCTTTTGATGAAGCTACAACTGCGCTAAACGCTGCTGCATCATTCATTGCCATATCAGCGAGAATTTTACGGTCAAGCTCGATGCCAGCTTTTTTGAGACCATTCATGAAGTTTGAGTAGTTCATTCCATTTAAACGACATGCTGCATTGATACGGATGATCCATAGTTTACGGAACTCACGTTTCTTTTGCTTTCTATCACGGAATGCGTACATCATTGAGCGTTCTAATTGCTCTTTTGCTTTACGGAAGTGTTTACGACGACCGCTATAAAAACCTTTTGCAAGTTTTAATATTTTTTTGTGTCTTCTTCTACGAACAACACCTGTTTTTACTCTTGGCATATTATTTTCCTTTTCTTGACCCAGTTACGTCTTCGTAATCAAGGTGCCATCTATAAGATTGTATGGACTTGCCCAGCTTTAGCTGGAGAGTTATAATGAAAAACTAAAATTAGTTGATCATAGCCTTAATGTTTTGCTCATCTACTTTAGCAACCACTTTTGGTTGGTTTTGCGTACGACGAGTTGCTGCATCTTGTTTTGTTAAGATGTGGCTTCTAAACGCTGTACCACGTTTTACAGAGCCATTTTTCTTCACTTTAAAACGCTTTACAGCGCCTTTTACTGATTTCATCTTTGGCATCATTTGCTCCTTTGTAAAATTCTCATAAAAAGCCTTTGCAGACTTTGAGGGTGGGATTATATCTAAAATATTCTAAAACTTTGCTACAATTGTTCTATGAATTCAATAAAACATATACAAAATGCTCTTAGCGAGCTTGATACAGAAGTAGAGAAGATCCTCCTCAACTGGGATATTCCTCTCAATGAAAAAGACAATCTGATGCTTCCACTTTTGCAACAAAAAAAAGTGCTCACACAAACGCTTGAAGATCTAGAGTATCTTCGAGATAACCCACCCACGCCAAATCAGCCGTGTGGAATATCAAAATATAGGGCAGAATAAAAAAAGAGAGGTTTTATTTAACTTTAGAAGATATATAAGGGTGCTCCTTATATATCTTTTTATCCAGAAAGTCTATTTTTTTGGTAGATTCATAAAAATATCTCTTTCATCTTGACCCTCAGAGTTATCAACGCTTCGGATACTACTTGTAGTCCCTATAAACTGATTAACTGCAGTAAGGTTTCCATTGCTACTAATATCAAATACATGCCATACATCGTTGTAACCAGAAGAACCTGCAGGTGCGGTAAATGTTCTTGATATCCCTGATGCAGTAGTTACATTAACAACCGCAGGAGACTCCGAAATAGTTGAACTACCGCTAAAATGATGTACATAAAAACTATACACACCGCTTTCGACACGACAAATTGTTGTTGTTTCAGGTCCATAACTTGATACATCATCTAAGTCGAGTGCCGCTATCACATTTTCATTTGCACAAGGGTTTGATGCATTAAAATCTCCAAGCATCGGATTATAATAACCCATTATTCCGTTTGTTGTATGATATTGATTGTAGTATGCAATATGAAATCTATTCCCACTTGCATTTTCACCCGCTAAAGTCACATTTGGTCCAGTAAGATGTGAATCAAGATCACTTGGAGCGGCTCCCCAAGTAAGCTGAATTGTTGCAAAAGCATTTGCACTATTATAACCACTAATGGTACTAAAGATAGACAAAGTAGGTGCTTCATAACTATCTGCTACTCCATAGGAATAAACAGTCATATAGTTTGTAGAATATCCATCAAATGTTGCACTAGCGGTATATACACCCGCAGCTAAACTTACATTATAGACTCCGTCTGCATCTGTAGTTGTTGTTGCAACAACATCACCTGTTCTATTATTCGCATTTGCCCTAAAAGAGAGTGTTACCCCCTGAAGTGATTCTCCAGATCTAGCATCTATAACAGTTCCTCTTACTTCTCCACTACCACTCATAGTATCTGGTATCATCACAACTGTACCTACCGAAGTATTTGTAAATGTAGAAAAATTATTACGAATAGCGCTTAAATAACCCTCTGCCTCAATACGCACAGTATAGACTCTAAATAAAGGAAGCTCTTCATAAATAAACAATCCCTCTTGGCTGGAACTTGCAGTGTACTCATCACCATTTGTACTTGTAAAAGTTATAGTAGCCCCATTTATTGGACCTCCCAAAAGACTATTTAACGTACCACTCACTCTCGTAGTAGCATCTGCTGTAATATTTGCATCATTAAAGGTATTAAGAACTTCATCATCTAAGCGAATAACAAGGTCATCATTTTCGATTTCTATATCAAGTGCGTCTAAAAGAGCATCATAGCCTGTGTGATCAGCTGTAAATGAATCTCTAAAGTGATCAAAGCTTGCAACATTTTCTGCAGTCATATAAGGCGCCAATGCACTATTTAGCTGGGTAACTACGGGATCTACATTAGCGATGAGTGTACTCTGATTGGCAAAATCACTGTAGAGTTCTGAAACACCCGCAAGATTGCCTTGTGTTGCCACTGTATCAAGCACATAAGATGTCAAAGGTGTAACATTTGTAACTATACCATCTGTTTGTGCAAAGGAAAAAAGAACAATCCCATCTTCCGTCGAAGCTCTCACAATGTAAGGAGCTGTCAAGCCTGTCAGACTCGCCCTGTACTCACCATTACTATTACTTGTAGTGGTACTTTCTATACCATTGGCACCAACAACAGAAATCTCGGCCTCAAGCGGTAATCCAACCGCAACAGTACCCCCAATTTGACCAGCTGGAACCACAACTGTGTCTCCACCATCATCAGGAATGGCAGTCGTATTATCTGAGTCAGAACCACAGCCTTGAAAAATAAGTGCTACTACAACACTCAATATTAAAAGATACTTCTTCATGTTTTTATTCTCCTTTTATTAGAAATAAATATTATTTCTTATTTTATATTAAGAGATACTGAATATTGTGAATATACTCTTTTTGAATGTTTTGAGAAAAAAGATGACCTCTTGTTCTTGCGTGGAAGCTGTACTTAGTAGTTTGATTGGCAAAAGAATTAAAAAAGATAATGGAAGTTTTTTTGTGATGAGTGTGAGATAAAAGACTCCCCTCCAGATACCTGCGGCACACGACGAAATAAGGCGTGCTGCTGTATTCCTACCCTGACACAGTATCTCAAAACACCGTTGCACAGGTCTAAAGGGAAGCGATG
Source organism: Helicobacteraceae bacterium (assembly GCA_021163845.1). Taxonomy (GTDB): domain Bacteria; phylum Campylobacterota; class Campylobacteria; order Campylobacterales; family Sulfurimonadaceae; genus Sulfurimonas. The sequence goes on from JAGGTH010000078.1 coordinate 14,625, forward strand.
GAATTATAACCAAAAAAACTTAAACATTTATATAGCATTTTGGACTCTTTTTTGTAACTTTATTGTCACCAAGTCGAAACATAAGCGTAATAAACTCTTTTTATACTGTCACAAAATTTATACATGGAGTTCAAAATGACATCAAAGAAAAAGATAGCACTAAGTGCGCTCGTAGCTGCAATGGTTGCCTTTACAGGTTGTGGAAGCAGTAGTAGTGGAGATGATACAACTACACCAACAACGCCAACTGAGCCTACAACACCGACTGAACCAACTACACCGGTTGAGACAAACTCAACAATGTTCACAGGAACATCAGCAGAGACACTTCAAGCAAAATTTGATGCTCAAAGTGATGTAGTGTATCCTGCTCTTGCAAAAGAAACTATTGCGAGTATCATCAGTACTGACACAACTCTTACGAATGATAAGATCTGGATCATTGATGGTTTAGTAACAGTTCAAAGTGGTGCTACACTTACAATCGAGCCAGGTACTGTTGTTGCTGGTAAATATGGTACTGCTGATAATTCAAGTTATATGGTAATTGATGCTGGTGCTAAGATCATGGCTGATGGTACAGCTGATGCACCAATTATATTCACTTCTGAAAAAGCTGTTGATGGTGAAACGCCTGCTGTTGGTCAATGGGGTGGTTTAACTCTTATTGGTAACGCTGGAAATGATCAAGTAAAACCTTATGAAGTAAATGAAGATTTCGTCGCAGGTACTTCTGATATGGCTGACAACTCTGGTGTACTTCGCCATGTTAAAGTATTAAACTCTGGTATCACTATGGCTGAAGATAAAGAGATCAATGGTTTAAGCTTTGTTGGTGTTGGTTTTGGAACTACTGTTGAAAACATCACAGTTGATCTCTCAGATGATGATGGTATTGAGCTTTGGGGTGGTACTGTAAACCTTGCAAACATCACTATCTCAAGATGTACAGATGATCACTTCGACTTTGATGATGGATTCTCTGGGCTTGTAACAAACCTTGTTATTAACAACACTATGGGAAATGCTGGTATTGAGATGTCAGGTAACACTGCTGCTACAATTGATGGATTCAACATCACTATGACTGATACTGCTAAAGAGGGTGGTATCTATTTCAAAGGTACTGGTATTGGTGGTACTCTTAAAAATGGTACAGTAACTTATATGGTTCCTGATAATGGTTATGGAGCTATCCACTCTAACGATGTTATTGATGCAGATAATACTTCTTTTGAAAATGTATCCCTTGTAACAAATAGTGCTTCTCAAAATATTACAGGAACATCAGCAGAGACACTTCAAGCAAAATTTGATGCTCAAAGTGATGTAGTGTATCCTGCTCTTGCAAAAGAAACTATTGCGAGTATCATCAGTACTGACACAACTCTTACGAATGATAAGATCTGGATCATTGATGGTTTAGTAACAGTTCAAAGTGGTGCTACACTTACAATCGAGCCAGGTACTGTTGTTGCTGGTAAATATGGTACTGCTGATAATTCAAGTTATATGGTAATTGATGCTGGTGCTAAGATCATGGCTGATGGTACAGCTGATGCACCAATTATATTCACTTCTGAAAAAGCTGTTGATGGTGAAACGCCTGCTGTTGGTCAATGGGGTGGTTTAACTCTTATTGGTAACGCTGGAAATGATCAAGTAAAACCTTATGAAGTAAATGAAGATTTCGTCGCAGGTACTTCTGATATGGCTGACAACTCTGGTGTACTTCGCCATGTTAAAGTATTAAACTCTGGTATCACTATGGCTGAAGATAAAGAGATCAATGGTTTAAGCTTTGTTGGTGTTGGTTTTGGAACTACTGTTGAAAACATCACAGTTGATCTCTCAGATGATGATGGTATTGAGCTTTGGGGTGGTACTGTAAACCTTGCAAACATCACTATCTCAAGATGTACAGATGATCACTTCGACTTTGATGATGGATTCTCTGGGCTTGTAACAAACCTTGTTATTAACAACACTATGGGAAATGCTGGTATTGAGATGTCAGGTAACACTGCTGCTACAATTGATGGATTCAACATCACTATGACTGATACTGCTAAAGAGGGTGGTATCTATTTCAAAGGTACTGGTATTGGTGGTACTCTTAAAAATGGTACAGTAACTTATATGGTTCCTGATAATGGTTATGGAGCTATCCACTCTAACGATGTTATTGATGCAGATAATACTTCTTTTGAAAATGTATCTATCGTAGTTGAGTAACTCTTTGCTTTAATAAATTCTTCCTTCTTTAAAGGTGGGCATCTCGCCCACCTCTTTTCTCTCTTGTGTCTTCTTGTCACCAAATTGTAACTAAAGAGTAACTTTGTTGTAATCCCAATTTTATAGACTTTCATATCTTAAAACTTCAATGGGGATATGACCATGTCAAAAACAAAACTCAGTATACTCCTAAGTGTCTTGCTTAGTTGCTCAAGCGCTCAGGCAAGCTCGCAAAACCTAGTCGAATCACTTATGAAATTACGTGCGGATGTAGAACGCCTTGATAGTGCTATCGTCTCTGAAAAAGAGGATTATAGTGCAACTATACGATCACTCATGCGCCAAAAAGATGATCTTAGTTCTGTAGTTGCACGTGAAGAACTTAGTATCAAACAAACTCGCCAAGAGCTTGATAAAGTACGCAAAGAGATAACCGAGGCTTCTAAAAACTCTGAAGGTCTCAAGCCCCTTTTACTTGAAGCTATAGAGAGACTTCAGGCAAATATCCAAAGCTCTCTCCCTTTCAAAACAAAAGCGCGTCTCGCAGATCTTGCTAAAACAAAAGAGCAGATCGAGACAGACCTCATCACTCCACAAAAAGGTCTTGCACTGATCTGGAACGCTTACACAGATGCAATGCGTATGACAAAGGAGAATGGTCTATTTAAACAAACAATCTCCCTCAACGGAGAAGACAGACTTGCAGAAATAGCTCGTGTGGGAACGATGATGCTTTTCTTTAAGACACCTGATAACCAAGTAGGCTACGTAGAAAAAGATGCAAATGGCTACAGCTACCGTGAAGCACAAACAAAAGAGAGCCAAGAGCAGATACTCTCCCTCTTTGATGCCTTTAAAAAGCAGATCAGAACAGGGTACTTTACCCTCCCTGATGCGATTCTTTCAATGGAGACAAAATAATGAAAAAAATATTTTTAACCCTACTGACACTTTGTACTTTTTTAAGTGCAGATGAAACGAACTTACAAAAAGCGTATGCCAAAGAGTTTGCTTACCTCAAAGCACAAAAAGAGATGCTCACGCAAAGACTTCAAGAGGTTCAGATACAAAATGATGCGAAGCTACGTGACGCAAAAAAAGATATTACAAGTCTTGAAAAAGAGGTACTGGCTAAAAATGCTCTGAGTGAAAAACTCTCCGATGAGCTTTTCCGTGCAAGACAAAACTTTCAGATGCTCGGTGATGATACAGCACTTGTAGAATCGGTACTGATGCAAGCAACAAATACACTCAAACCTCACAGTATTGATATAGTGGTAGATAAAGAACACTACCAAGAAGCACTTCGTAGCATCTTTGTAAATACAGATAAGCTTATCAGAGAGCTCTCTTCTCTTCGTACAGTATCGGGTAAATTCTACGCCCAAGATGGAAGCGAAGTGCAAGGGCAGATCATCCAAGTAGGAAATATTGCAAGTTACGGTATCTCTGCAAATCTTAGTGGTGCTCTTGTTCCTGCAGGTGATGGCAAGCTCAAGATCTATAAAGCTCCAGAAGCTGCGCAAAGTGCTAAAGCACTTTTAAATAAACAAAGTCCAAGTGAGCTCAATATCTTTGTATATGAAAACGCAAGCAAAGAGATCGAAGATGTAAAAGAGAAAACGATCATAAGCATCATTAACTCAGGTGGAATCATCGGTTGGGTGATCGTCTTTTTAGGTCTTATAGGTGTTTTACTTGCTATCTTGCGTGCTTTCTTCTTAATGGGTGCGAGCACTACAACCGATACCCTTACAAGAGACACGCTTCAAACACTCCTTAAAGGTGGTGTTGAAGATGCTCTAGAGTTTCTCAAAAACAAAAGAGGCTCAACAGCGCGTGTACTCAAAGCAACTGTACGTAATCTTGATCGTGACCGTGAGCATATCGAAGATATCGTCGCGGAGTCTATCTTACATGAGAGTAGCCGTTTAGATAAATTTGGCTCTGTGATCCTAGTAATTGCAGCTGTATCACCTCTGCTTGGTCTTTTAGGGACGGTGACAGGGATGATAGCAACTTTTGACATCATCACCGAGTTTGGTACAGGTGATCCGAAGCTTCTCTCAGGTGGTATCTCTATCGCACTTGTAACAACGGAGCTTGGTTTGATCGTGGCGATTCCTATCTTAATGATAGGTAATCTTTTAGGTGGATGGGCTGAGAAAGTAAAAGACTCTATGGAGCACTCAGCACTTCACCTCATCAACGAATACAACAAACAAAAATAAGATGCAACTCTTAGAGCAATTCTTAGGCTATATGCAAAGCGGTGGCTTTGTGATGTGGCCACTGGCAATTCTCGTACTTGTACTTTGGTACGCGCTTGGGTATCGATTTCATACCCTCAAACGTGGCTCAAATGCCAATGTGCGTAACCTTGTGAGGAAATTTAGCCAAGGGATACGAAGTGAGCCGCAAGGGCTTATAGATGGAGCAATCGTAGAGGCACTCAAAGTGATCAAAACTCATGGGGCAAACAAAAACTCTCGAAAACTTCTTGATGATCTTTTTAGTGAATGGCTTGTGGTGATAAAGCGCTACAAAACAACTATCAAAACGATCGTTATCGTAGCTCCGCTCATTGGTTTATTAGGGACAGTTTCAGGGATGATTGAGACTTTTGATTCACTTGCATCTGCTGAGCTTTTTTCACAAACAGGGGGGATAGCAGGGGGAATTTCCCAAGCTCTCTTTACAACGCAGCTCGGACTCGTTGTAGCAGTCCCTGGGCTTATAATGGGTCGTATGCTCGATAAAAAAGCTGCCAATATGGAGCTAGAACTTGAGCAAATCAAAGATATTTTATGTTCTGAAGGGGTAACAAATGAGATTTAGAAACAAAAAAACGGATGAGCTTGGCGTAGATATGTCGCCACTTATCGATATGGTTTTTATCCTGCTCATATTTTTTATGGTGAGTTCTACTTTTGTTAAAGATATGAAGTTAGACCTCAACCGTCCAGGTGCATCTTCGGCGAGCAAAGCATCTAGCAAAGTAGTGCGTGTGTATATCGATCAAGCAGGTGATACCTATGTGGACAATCAGCCTGTCAAAGTATGGGCGATTCAAGGGCGTCTTCGAGATCTCCTTCGTGCCTCTACAGAGCAATCGGTACTTGTGATCACAGACAACACTATTCCTGTAGATAAACTGATCGAAGTGGTCGATCAGTGCCGTATGGCTGGGGCAAAAGATGTTGCCGTGGCAACTGAAAAAGAGGTTGGATAAGGTGAAAGATCTAAAAAACCATCTCAAAGCATCTTTATGGATGGTTTTTGGCTTATTTTTTGTTTTTAGCACAGTGATACTTATGAACAGTGAATCAGATGTAGGAAACACTGAGTCAAAAAAAGAGAGTGCTGCCTTTGAGATACAAAAGATCTCAAAACCAAAGCCCAAGCCAAAACCAAAGCCTAAGCCAAAACCAAAGCCTGCACAAAGTAAGAGAGTCGCACCCTCCCCTTCACTTGCATCGAGTCTTAGTGGAATCGATACAGGTTTAGAGAACTTTATGAGTGCAGACTTAGAAGATGGCTCCCTCTTAGGTGATGTCGATAAAGATGTCGTCATGAGTGAAGAGAGTGTAGATGAAGCACCTACTCCTACACAAAGAGGCGCTATGGAGTACCCAAAAGCAGCAAAAAAAATGGGGCTCAAGGGCTATGTTGTTGTCAACCTTCTTATCAATAAAGAGGGTGAAGTAGAAATGAGCAAAGTCTTAGAATCAGAACCTGCAGGCGTTTTTGATGATGTGGTACTTGAGGGTGTCAGAACATGGAAGTTTAAACCCGCACAATACAAGGGTGAAGCTGTAAAAGTATGGGCAAAACAGAAGGTCCGTTTTGATTTTCAATAAAAAGAGTACAGAATGAAAAAATTATTATTACTACCAATTCTTTTAAGCCTCACACTTACACTGCTTGAGGCAAAGAAAAAAACAGATGAAATAGATCATGTTGCGCTCGCCGCACTTTTGTTGCGTGATGGGCATATACAAAAAGCTGCAGATGAGTTAGGAAGTGTTGATCTTGAAGATAAGAGTATCGATCTCATGCGCTTCTATACGCTCAAAGCACTTGTAGCATCCAAGCAAGGTCTTTATAAAGAGTCAAATCAATTTTTCTTAGAGTCTATAAAAGCTGGTCAAGAGGATAAAACCATCTTCTTATATATGGCACAAAACTCTTTTAAACTTCAAGAGTATAAAGAGTCACTTGGCTATTTAGATGCTGCAGGAGACCTCGCACTAGAAAAGCCTTCCCTCTTCTCACTCCGAGCAGAGCTGTACTGGAGACTAGATCAAAAAGAGAAAAGTTTTGAAGTGTTAGAGCGTGGAATGCAAAAGTTTGACAATGAATACACACTTTTAAAACAGCGCTTTTTTTACTCTATGTCTCTTGGGCTTTACCAAAGTGCACTTGATGATGCGCACCTTTATCTCAACCATGCAAAACTTGATGAGCAAAGTGCCCTTGTATTTATCAATGCCTTTAAAAAAGCGAATCAATTAGATGATGCTATCGCTTTGGCCGAAGAGCTTCTTTTGCAATTTGATAAAAGTGCGAAACTTACGGCTCTTTTGGCATATCTTTATATCGACAAAGGGATGCTGCAAAGTGCAGCTGATCTCTTTGATAAAGCATCCATTAAAGATGAACTTTACACTAAAGAATCCGCCGAACTGTATCGCCGTGCGAAAAACTTTGTGCTCTCTTTATACAAAAACTCACAACTTCTTGATACCAAAGAGAAGCTCAAACAACGCATCGCCATCTATTTAGAATATGGCGCTTACGAAAAGGTGGTTGTGAGTCACAATGCACTCTTGCGAAGTGGACTTTTAGAAGATGAAAATATTCGCTACGCACTTGCATACTCCTACTACATGGTAGGTGATTTTGATGCTTGTGAGAAAGAACTCAGACAACTTAGCTCCTCAGATCTTTTCAAAAAAGCAACAGAGCTGAGAAAAAATATACAAAAATGTAAAACCGATGGTTGGGAGTGTGAATTATGAAAAAAATAGTTATCTTGTTACTCTGTACACTCACACTTTTTGGTGCACAAAAAGGAGATCTCTCCTTGTATCTACTCAAAAGTGGGAAGCCACTGAGTCAACAAAGTGTTGAGATCTATGCACAAAGTGAACAAAAGAACACTCTTATACAAACGATTATAAGTGATGCAGATGGATTTGCACAAGCGAGCTTGCCTGAGGGCTCTTACCAACTCCAAGTTCTTGCAAAAGAGGGCAAGACACCTCTTGTTTTTGCAAGAAAGAATTTTTTGATAAAAGCGGGGAAAGAGTCGCAGATTATTTTAGCACTTGATAAAAGTAATGTGCTCTCTTTTGAAGACAGTGAAGCCCCTAAAGTTCAAGATGTAAATGCTTCGGATGTAGTGGGCGTAGAGAGTGGTTTTCTTACGCTTACTTTTAATTCTGCAGAAGATGGGAATCCTGTAAAAGGAGCGAGAGTCTTTGTCAAGGGTCAGGATATAGAGCTTGTAAGTGATGCGAAAGGACAAGTGAATATTAAAGCTCCTGCCAAAGAACAAACACTCTCTATCATTCATAGTGATTTTAGTGCACAAACATTACCGATAGTCTTTAGAGCGAATGAAACCCTCACAAAGACTATAAGCCTTACACCTGCTGCAATGGAACTCGAAGAGTTTGTCGTTCTTGCACCTAATGTACAAGGAAGTATCGCTTCTGTAATGGCCGAAGAAAAAGAATCCAATACCATTGCAAATATTGTAGGAAGTGAGCAGATGAGCAAGCAAGGGGATTCAAGCGCAGCGAGTGCACTCAAACGTGTTACAGGAGTAACTCTCATTGGTGGTAAAGATATCTATGTACGTGGACTAGGGGATCGTTACTCAAATATAGAGATGAACTCTATGCCGCTTCCATCACCTCACCCTACCAAAAGAACTATTCCGCTTGATATTTTTCCTTCAGGTGCGATCAAATCGATGAAGATCCAAAAAAATGGTACGGCCGATATCCCTAGCAACTTTGGTGGTGGCTATGTTGATATTCGTACAAAAACAAGCAGTGATGATGATTATGTAAAAATTCGTCTTGAAGCAAAAGCAAATAGTAATACAGGCAAAGATAGCTATTCCTATCAAGGAAGTGGAAGCGATTCACTTGGATTTGATGATGGCTATCGCGATATTCCAAGCGATATTATCAACAACTCTAAGCTCACTTTAGGGCAACTCTATAACACTTTTAGCTCCGATGAAGCACAGCAATACACCCAAAGTATTGTCAATAGAAAATTAGATGTTACAAAAGAGGCACTTCCATTTGGTGGAAGTCTCACACTAGAGGGAGCATCTACTTTTGAGATGGATGATGAACATTCTCTCTCAGTTTTTGCAAACTACAAATATGCTCAAGATCATACCTATAGAAGTGAAGATTATAATCGTTATGATTATAATAGATATACCTATTCTCTCAATCCAGATCCAACACAATATGGAACAACTGAGCTTACTACCTCTGAGTATTCCCACGCGGGACTTCTTAACATTGGCTATAGCTATAGTGATTCCTTTGAGCTTATCTACACAAAACTCTATACACATACGGCAGAAAAACTCACCCGTGTATCTGATGGGATAGCAGGATCAAATGATAGTTCACTCAAACGATTTGATCTTAACTGGGAAGAGCGAACACTCGATGTTGACCAGCTTAATGCTGTACTCAACTACCCCCTTTTTGATACGCAATCAGAGTTAAGCTTTGGTGCTGAAAATGCTCTTGCAACACTCAATCAACCAGGAAACTACAAATACGCTTTTAACAACAATATCAATGAGATTACAGGGGAGTCTTTAGGGGATCCTTATCTGGATAAAGGAGCGGCAAATATCTTCTCTAGCATCGATTCAAAAGATGAACTCAATGCTTTTTATCTTAAAAATAAATTCAACTTTGATCTTCTTGGTGAAGAGGAATTCTTTGATATAGGATATCTCACTTCAACAAAAGACAAAACATATCGCTACCACAAATATGAGATTATTGACTACTTTTCACCTCGTCAAAGAACACAATATCTCACGGGAAGCATAGATGCGATCTATGACAAGTATGTGCGCCAAGATGATCCAGACTTTGAAGATCCTTTTTATACGACAGTAAACTTCTTGCCAGAAGATTATTTTGATGCAACCGTAGATGACAGCTCACTCTATTTCAACACGCTTATAAAGCCTAGTGAAACACTTGAATTTCTTCTTGGCGCAAGACAAGTTGATTATAAACAAACTGTATATCAATACACCAATGGCGGCAATAGAGACACTCCTATCTATAAGGAAGGGGAATCTCTTAGTATCAAAGATATTTATCCAAGTTTAGGACTCAAATATAAATATGATGACAACAACCATGTAGATCTCGCGTATTCTGAAACTTTTATCGTTCCCGATCTTAGAGAGTTTACCGACACGACATACTTTCATCCTTATGATGTTGCTGATGTTGTAGGAAACCCTGAACTTACTCATACTGACATTGTGAGTTATGACTTTAAATACAGTCATTACTTTTCTGATGTAGAAAGTATAAAAGTGGGGGTTTTTTACAAAGAACTAGATAATCCTATTGAAGACAATGTGTTGGGTTCTTCATCACTTCCTAGATACTCGTTTCACAATGCTGACTTTGCAGAACTTTACGGTTTTGAAGTTGATGGAAGAAAGAGCTTCGCATTTATCAGTGAAGATCTCGAAGATGTCTATGTGTATGGAAACTTTTCATATACAGATTCAAAAGTCACGCTCACACCTGAGCAAACTTTAGAATTTACTAGTAACCATAGACAGCTTCAGGGTCTTTCACAAGAGGTTATCAATCTTGCTCTTGCTTATGAACGTGATGATAGATCTGCAACTCTCTCACTCAATAAAATGGGTGAGCGTATTAGAAAGGTTGGACGGATCGAAGATGGTGGAGAAGTTATTCTCCCTGATGATATTGAGATACCACCTATGATCATCGATTTTGTTTGGATAGAAAAATATGATAATGGGCTAAGCTTCAGGGTGAAACTCGGTAACCTTCTTGATGATACTACAACTTGGGAACAAGCAGGACTTATCACCAAAAAGTTCAAAACAGGCATAACATATAGTTTTGCTTTAACTTATAAATATTAAAGAACATAGTTACAAGAGACGAACCTCTTGTAACCAAAGTGAAATACAAAAGATTTAAAATCATTGAATAAAAAAAAAGGTTTTGAGCATATGCACGAGCAAATAGTTATCGTAGATGATGATAATGATATTTTAGAACTTCTCGAATACAATCTCTCAAATGCAGGTTACGAGGTAATGGGCTTTGTAGATACCAAACATGTACGCCGTGTGCTCAGTGAAGAGAAAGTTGATCTCATCATTATGGATCGTAACCTTCCTGATATTGAGGGGAGTCTCTATATTGAGATGCTTAGAAGTAAAAATATCAATACGCCAGTGATCTTTCTCTCTGCAAAAAATTCACTTCAAGATGTTAAAGAGGGTTTCATACGTGGTGCAGATGACTATATTACAAAACCTTTTGATCTTGAAGAGCTTCTTTTACGCATAAAAGCTGTTCTCTCACGTTACAAGCAAGATGAAGTAGACCAAAAAGGTCTTGTGCGCTATAGAGACCTTGAGCTCGATCTCAATAGAAACTATGTAAAGATCAATGGTGCAAACGAAATCGCTTTGACAAAGCTCGAGTCAAATCTTCTTCAAGTTATGATTCACAATAAAGGAAAAGTACTCGATAGAGACTTTTTGATAAAACAAATATGGAAAGATACTGATCATATTAACCAAAAGACAGTGAATGTCGCTATGAAAAGACTCAAAGAAAAAATCGATCCCTCACGTCAAAAAGAGTATATAAAAACTATAAGAGGGGTGGGCTACCTCATCCCCTAAACACTCACGAACCTCGTGCAGACTAAAGCCTGTGTAACCAAAGAGATGCTATACTCATTTTATTTTTTAAGGCTCTTTGGATGTATAGACTTTTTCTCCTCATTTTACTTCAAACTCTGTTATTCCCCCTTTTTGCGCAGGATTTTTATTATAAACAAAACAAAAAAGTTCTACTCACACCCGTTCAAGATGTTACGATAGTACTACAACGCTCTTCTGGGATGCAAGGGCTCAAATACTACAAGACTCCAAGAGATGTGATCGTAGGTGTAAGCGATGAGATTCTTTTACATACACGAGAGATCGATGCAGTTGCGCAAGAGTATGGACTCACACTTATTCAAGAACTCTCTACAAACCTCTATCTCGTACGCTTTAGCGATCAAAATAGGACGCTCCAACAAGCCAATAGGGTCCATGAGGACGCGCGTGTAAAATTTGCACATCCTAATTTTTACAAGCAGGTACAAAGACGATGAGAACCATTCTATATTCTTTAGTATTTTTTACTTTACTTCTAAGCGGATGTGGCGATTCTAATGATTCCTCCTCCACTACTATTGATAATGATCTTTCTTTTCCAGCTACTTCAAATCCTCTCTATTCTCAGCAATGGGCTATCAACTACGATGAAGCATTTTATACACAAAATGCAATGGATCCAAACGCACATATCAATGCGCAAAATACTTTAGATATCTTTAGAGGGGTAGGGATTCGTGTTGCTATTATTGATGATGGTTTTGATACGACACATCCAGAGATCAAAGACAAGATCGTTGCTACATACAGTGTAGGACGTCTTAGTACTACTACAGATGTTTCCCACAGCACCTCTAGCGACTATCATGGTACTGCTGTAGCAGGGATTCTCGCTGCAAAAAGTAATACCATTGGAATGACGGGGATAGCAAGTGAAGTGGAACTTATTCTTATCAAGATCCCTATGAATAACTATACTGATGCAATAGGTATCCGTGCTTTTGATCTAGCAGCATCAAGTGGTGCTGCTATCATTAGCTGTAGCTGGGGTACAGGCGATGTCAGTGATGCAGTAAGGGCAAAAATAGTTGATGTAGCCACAAATGGACGTAACGGGAAGGGAATATCGGTAGTATTTGCAGCAGGAAATGATAATATACTCATGCAAAATGATGAATCAAGTATTAAGGAAGTAACTGCAGTTGGTGCGACAGACGGAAAAAATTTGCGTGCCTTTTACAGCAACTTTGGTCCCGAACTTGATATCATGGCACCAGGTGGCTATGAGCTTGGCATCGCAACAATTGATCCGCAAGGATCAGATGGTGCAAGCCCTGATGAATATAACCGTTTTGATCAAGTACATGAGGGGGAAGCAGAATATTTTACAGGTACATCTGCAGCTGCTCCAATTATAGCAGGTGCTCTGGCTTTAGCCCTTGAAAGGGATCCTACCCAAACACGCCAAGAGCTTTTTGAAAAACTCAAAACAGCGACAAGACAAAGTAGCCAAAATGTTCCTTATATCTATGATATGATTAATTCTTCCGCTCTGACACCAAGCATCAAGGGGAAGTTTGCTTCTTCTGGCTTTAGTGAGTTTCATATCTGGCTTACATCCCAAAGTACAGCTCAGAGCTTTGGACCCTATACGATCAACTCTTTGGGTGCAGATGAGTGGAGTGCAGAAGTCACGGACGCACTTCTAGAAGGTCACTACACTGTTGAAGTACGATCTCTCGACAACACTATGACTTTTGCCACTGACAGCGCTTTCACAATTGATACAACACAAAGCACTCAGACAAATACAGAGTTACTTCGTAACGATTTTTATGGGTATGGGAAACTAGATCTTATGAAGTTGATCTACGAGTAACTCGCTGAGAGTTTACTCTTCATTGAGCGGCACCACTTTATAAAGCAACGCATCCTCCTCTGCAAAATCAATATGTACAAGATATGACGAAGCAGCATTATTCCCCTCCCCACTTTGCGCATAAACACGAAAACCCTTTACCTCGCCCAAGGACTCTCCAAAAAAATCACTATCACTCTCTAAAGGATAGTTCTCAAACGGACGTAAAGATTCTAAACGGTAAAGCTCTTTGTCTTTTTTGATATATGCCACATAGGGATGTATACGTCCGTAGAGGGAGTTATTTGTCTGCATGAAGACGACATCCTCATCTTTATTTTGATTGAGAATCTTGACAGAGTTGTAGTGCGCAAGGGTAAAATCTAGATACACCGTCTGCTTTTTTTTCAGATAGCTCCCAAGCTCTTGTGATTTTTCTGCAAAGAAATTGTTGGTGACATGAAGTTGGGCATAACTTTTGTACAAGAACAAAACCATAATTGAGAAGATAACGATCGAGACCATCATCTCCATGAGAGTAAAAGCATTGTGTTTCATGGAACGCGCAACCTCAAAATAGAGGCATTACTCTTTTGCTCAAAAAGAAGTGAGGTTTTGCCTATCTCAAAAACCATACTTGCTTGATTTTTCTCTTTTTGATCCTCTTGATACTCATCAGGAGCATCCTCTTTGACATCAAACTCACTCATATCTAGAGTATAGAGTTCATTGTAAGCTATTTTGAGCTTGATGGTTTTGAGCTTTTTTCGCAACGCATCTTCGAGATCATACCCCTCAAGCAAGCGATCCATATCAAGTGAATCACTCTCAAAACCATATTTTTTATTCGCTACCAAAAAACTAAGATAACCATTTGACTCCATCTCTTGGACACTCTTCGTATAGATAAAACTACTATTACCATTCATGGTGTAGAGCGCCATCACAACAGTGGAGATGATCAAGACACTTATCATCACCTCTATGAGAGTAAAACCCTCTCTCTTAGCCATGACTTAGCCCGATACGAATCGCCTCATCCAAAGAGGTCTCTCCTTTGAGCAGATAATATTTAAGTTGTGTGGCGATTGTTTTGAGCCCTTCTTTTTCAAGGGCTTCTCTTATGCTATGCTCATCTGTTGTAGTTTTGAGCAGATTTTTAACACTATCGCTCATAACAAGAAGCTCTCCGATGGAGCGACGTCCTGCGTATCCACTGTAGCCACATTTTCTACACCCACAGGCTTTATAGATCTTGGCATCAAGTGGGAGGTCATAATCTTTTGAAAACTCTTCAGCGAGAATATCTTCTTCTTTACACTCTTCACACAGCACACGCAAAAGCCTTTGTGCCAAAATACCTAAGAGTGAGGAGCTGATCAAAAAGGGTTCGATCCCCATATCTGCAAGGCGCGAGATGGTCGCCGCTGCTGAGTTGGTATGTAGCGTTGAAAACACCAAGTGTCCCGTGAGTGCTGCACGCACAGCGATATTTGCTGTCTCTTCATCACGGATCTCCCCGATCATAATAACATCTGGATCTTGACGCAAAATAGAGCGAAGTGCCGCGGCAAAGGTAAGCCCCACTTTTTCATTTACTTGGATCTGTGCGATCGAATCTGATTTGTACTCTACAGGGTCTTCAACGGTGATGAGATTTTTATCAGGGGATTCTACTTCACGCAAAAAAGAGTGAAGAGATGTGGTCTTTCCACTCCCTGTTGGTCCTGTAACCAAGATGATCCCATGAGAAGCACGCAAGAGTTTACGAATATCACCGATCACATCTTCATTAAAGCCAAGCTCTGTGATCTGGGGGATCTGAGAGCTTTGCATCAAAAGCCTCATAACCACACGCTCCCCATAGAATGTTGGCAAGATAGAGACCCTTACATCCAAGGTCTCTCCAGCTATTTTGATCTGCGTTCGTCCATCTTGTGGGATACGCTTTTCTGAGATATCAAGGTTTGAGATAACCTTGATACGACTCACGATAAGAGCGACCACTTTTTTATCAAGGTCTGCATTTTTAATGAGCATCCCATCGATCCTAAAGCGAACTTCCCCTTTTTTCTCTTGTACCTCTATGTGAATATCTGATGCTTTTTTCTTGATCGCTTGATAAAAAAGAGCGTTGACGAACTTGATAATAGGAGCTGATTCTTCACTTGTTAAGATATCGCTGCTTGTACGCAAAAAATCTGTGAGGGAGATATCCTCTTCATTTTGCTCTTGGTTCTCCTCTTGCATACTCTCCATAGCTCTGTCTGTACGGAGCTCTAAAAAGCGGTTGTAGAGTCTCTCATAAGAGTCTTCATCAACAAGGCGCAAAGGGTAGCGCTCTGGAAGCTTGGTATAAAAGTTACTCGCTTCTATTAAGTAACGCTCACACGCAATCGCACTGATCTCTCCCTCTATGCGAGAAAAAAGCAGATAGTTCTTTGTTAAAAGATCACTTGCAAAACCCTCAAGCTCACAAACCTCTAACTCTAGATCATGAAGCGGTTCTAACTCTAGCATCTTACTCACCCTCTAGCCGAATAATCTGTGTGCCCTTTGGGGTCTCTAGCTCCTCTGAAGCTTTTTTAAATTCACCTTTTTCAATCTCTTCAAAAATAATATCATTATATTTTTGTTGCAAATTTGCCAAAACTCCTAGCTCTCTTTGAAGCTCTGAGAGTTTTTCACTTTTATCTACGATATAAGGTGTCAAAATCACGACTAAATTACTCTCCTCTACCGAAGAACTTCTTGAACTAAAGAGCCACTCCCCAAGCCAAGGAATATCACCAAGCAAAGGTACTTTAGAGATATTTTCAGACTGTGTATTTTTCACCAATCCACCAATAATAATATTTTCACCATGTCCTAAAATTGCTTGTGTTTTCACCTCTTGCTTGGACGTGATCGGTTGTTGACCTGTTGAAGCATCTCCATAATCATCTACCCCTTCCATGATCGCTTCAACATTCAAGGTCACCTTATCTGTAGAAGAAACACGTGGTTTGATCTTTAAAGTAAGCCCCACATCCTCACGTTTATAACTATTTGTCGTTCCTGGAACAGATGTCGCACTTGAAGTTACACTTCCAGTGGTGATAGAGATCGTTTGCCCCACATAGATAGAGGATTCTTGATTATTCACACACAAGATAGAGGGATTTGAGACCAGCTGTGAAGCACCTTTCTTTTCTAAGAAGTCAAGTGCAGCACCGAGCGCAAAACCAGCTGTTATATCACTACTACTCCCTGTAATCTGCCCTGTTAGAGCACTTCCTACGATCCCTTGAACAGGTGCACCACCAAAATTCGTAGCTAAAGAGTAGAGCCCATCTGTTGTTAAAAATGCTCCGTCGAATCCATAACGAATTCCTATATTTTCTGCATCACTATTAAATATATTGACTATGCGCGCTTTGACGTACACCTGAAACTTCTCTTTATCAAGCTCATCAATAATAAGCTTGATCCCACTGATCACCGATGGGTCCCCTACTGCTATGACACCATTGATCTCTTCGCTTGCAGAGATATTTGGCTTGAGAGAAGGATCTGCAAAAGTTTGCTTGGAGATAATATCATTGAGACTTGCCACCACTGAGGCCACATCTGAATTTTTGAGTATAAAGATCTGCACTGCCTTGTTTGCGATCTCTATATCCATCTTCGTGATAAGCTCCTCTATCTTTTCAACATTTGCCTCTTTACCTACAAGAACCAAACTATTAGAGTTTTCATCAAGGACGATCTTGACCATCTCACCATCTACTTTTTCGTTAAATAAAGATTTAGAGATATCATTCAAACGCGCTTGGAGTTTTTTGATCTCTGTATATTTGATAGGCACAAGCTTTACAATATTTTTGTATTTTGCATCGATTTGAACGATCACTTTTTTGATCGTTTCTATGTTCTTAGGATAATCTGTAATGAGGATCGCGTTCGTCTCTTTCATCGTCATCAACTTTGCAGCAGTTGAGAGTAAATAGCGAATCTTTGCCGCAACTATATCAACGTTTTCCCACTGTACATCGATCACTTGTGTCGTCATGAGTGCACCATTGACGCTTACCCCAGTTTTTTCCACCTTATAAGTACTTTTTGCCGCATCGTTGGAGCGTACCACTTCATACATCGAGCCATTTTCTATAAGTGTAAACCCTTTGGACTCAAGGACTGAGATCAGTATATCCATAAGCTCTGTATCGTACACAGGAGCAGAACTCACCATATCGACACTTCCTGTTATCTTGTGGGTAATAAGTATATTTTTGTTTGTGATCTTACTGACCAGACGAACAAACTCATCGATCTCTAGGTTTGAAAAGTTAATATTAACCTGCTCTTTTGCTCCTAGTGTTGCAACCAACACAAGTGCTACGAATATATGCTTAACGAACTTCATAAACTATCTCCATCTCTTGATTATTTCTCATGAATATGATTTGTACACTTTTAAGCGTATCGATCTTTTCATAGATCGCTATGGCATCTTTGTAGGATGTAAGCTCTACATTGTTTGCTTTGGTAATCAAATCACCTTTTTGCAAGCCTAGCTTTTCAAAGGGTGAATTTGGCGCAATACGCTTCACCTCAAATCCTACGATCTTCCCTTTTTCTTTACGCTCTTGTATCGCTATTTGCTTCCATATCTCTTTTGGGTTTTTTGCATAAAAATTGATATCATTTTTTGCCACTCCCACCGGTTTTGAGATATCTACACTCGGAGTTTTTTTTGTTTTAGTATAAGAGCGTACAGATTTTTTGCCCTCATACTCCATCTCTAAGATATAGGTCTGAGCACCTTTTTCAAACACTGCACTCTCAAGTTCTATACCTACGAGCTTAAAACCGCTAAAGGACTCACCAACAGCGATCACTTCAGAATTTTTAGGGCTTGCTTTGAGGGCTATCACCACCACCCCACTCTCCCCTTTGCCATAGAGCCCTTTGAGGATCATGTTGGTGATACTTATTCCCGCTTGTGAATCGCTTTGTGCATTTGTTGGCTTTTCCTCTTTTGCATACGAGAGCATACTCTCAAAACTGTAACGAACATAAGGGGGCTGGTAATTCTCACTCTCTTGGTATGACACTCCCTCATGAGGTAAGAACCAGAGCAAAACAAGACTTGAAAGTTTTACCACTAAAACCAAAACAAGTAACTTGAAGAGATATGTAAAGAGCGATGTCTTAGAGATCTTTTGCATAGCTATACTCCCCAGTTTTCTCTTTTTTTAGATGACGCAAAGCATGTGCGTACTCTTTTCTCATCTTTGGTGAAGGGTTCATAAAGATCATAACTGTTCTGTTGATGAGATCAAGCTTTCCTGTAAGCTCACCAAAGCCACCTTTTGCGTAGATATTGACTGCTACGGGGTTAAAGAGATGATAACTCAACTCCACAGATTCTACATCCAAAGGTACAAATGATTTTGCAGCGTGTGAGAGCTCTATATTCCTAAGTGTCACACTATTGGTGAATACCCAAGGGCTGATTTTGAGCTGCTCAATATTTGCACTCTCGATCCCCTCAAAATAAACCTTAGCATCTCGGAGTTCAAGTGAAAAGCCACTATCGTGAAGCTTCTCATTTGAGATCACAATTTTAAGAGGTTCAAGCTGTTTCTCAGCCAAGTAAAAGAGCTCTACTTTTGGAAGAAAAAAGAGCACCATCGCCAAGAAAAAGAAAAGATATCCAAAAAATTTTGCTATTTTTACCATTGGATCTCCAATCTTATACGCGCTTTTTCGTCGCTAATACGTTGCAAGTTTATCTCTTTGATCTCATAGGAGCCATTGAGTATTTTACCCATAAGAGTATTGAGATTGGCAAGGTCAATACTCATTGCCGAGATCACCGTATTTTTTTTACTCTCTACCTTATTCAGCTCTACCCCTTTTGCTTGGAGCTGTTTGATAAGCTGATCGAGCTTTGACTGGAGCACTTTTTCTTGCGTATAGACACTTTTGATCCCATTGAGGCGAAGTGCGAGCTCACGGGTCTCTTGATAAGAATTTGCTTGCTCTTTATATTCCTCTTTTGCCTTTGAAAGTTGAAACACACTAAAGAGAAAAAAGATCACCAAAAGCCCTAGGATGTAGAGAGGATTTATCTTATTCATAGTTTCACCTCACATACGAGCTTCTCTTGTGATTTTTTCGCACTCAAATCAAGCCCCTCTTTTTTGAGAATATTTTCTATCTTTTGTGCATTTTTTGTTTGAAACTCTACTATAAGTTTTTCCCCTTTGAGCTCAAGACTCACAAGTTTTTCATCGCCACTGAGCTTTGGCGCTATCACTTTTGCAATACTCTCACGTATCTTCATCTGTTTTGTATGCAGTGCTTCATATTTTTTGAGCATCGCTTTGTTTTGCATCATTGTTTGTTTGAGCTTATACTTGCTAAAAAGTTCCTCTTTTTGGCTTTGTATCTGCGAGGCATCGCTTTGGATCTTATATGCCTGGGCTAAAAACATCACAGCGAGTACAAAGACAGCCACACTCAAACGATAAAAGACCGAGGTATCAACTATATGATGAAAAAGGGAGAGTTTCACTTTATGTTTTGAAAGCTCTAAGGTCTCTACATCAAGGGGCTCTAAATCCCCAAGCCAAGTTTTTTGTAATACAAGTACGATGTCATCTTTGGATATAAGTGCGTGTGTATCAGAGATACTCACAGGGTTTTGCAGTCCTACTAGCTCACTTTGGGCAAAATAAACAGCCTCGACATTGGAACCAGTAAGACCTTTTTGCTCCATCAATGAGAGGATCTTTTTATCATCATAGGCAAAAGCTATGTAATGATCCCCCTCTTTATACGCTTCATAACTGTAATTTCCCTCTATGAGGTGCTCTTCAAATAAGGAGGGCAAAAGTTTTTTCACCTCCCTGAGATACTTGATAGGAACACTCAGTTTTTTCACCCAATACAAGGAGGGAGAGAGGATAACATTCACCTTCTCCTGAGATGTATAAGCATCACTTTCATAGTCCAAAAAGATCGTCTTACACTTAGATTTCGTAAACAAAATTAGACCCTTTCTTTGATTTCATATCATATTCGAATACGACACTCGCTTTGAGATCGTTTTGGAACATCGTCACCTTTACAAAAAGTACACTTTCATAAAATGAGATATTAAAACGCCCAAGCCTCTCTTTTTCAAAATCACTCAGCTCAAAACACTCATAATTACTACACATTCCAGCCAAAGCATAAAGCTGCTCGGCACGTGCTTCTTCACATCCCAAGAGAAACTTCCAAACCTCAGGCTTTGCAAAATTAAGATCAATAGGAGTGTCTCTATTTTTTGAGTAATAGAAGAGCGAATCAAAATCTATTTGCGTATGTGTATTATAACGATATCTGTCACGAAAATAATCATTCAAGTACCCTAGATGTGCTTTTGAAGCGAGATAATCTCGAAAAAGTTTGGGATGTAGGGTAAAGATATCTGTATTGTAAGAAAAGTCCTCTTTAATACCCATCATCGCATCGAGTAAAAGATCAGCATAGATATAATCAACATTATAGCGACTGAGATATTCTTTGAAGGTATCAACTCTTTGGATGTTGAAGGTGCTGTTTGTGTCTTTAAAAACATTAGGGTTGATCTTAGAACGTGCAGATTCTATCTCTAAGATCACCTCCATCTCATTGGTGCTGAGTGGAAGGTAGCCCACTTGAGACAAAAAAACATAGAGCCCCTCACTTGAGTTGCTATCTACGATACTATCGAGCTCTTTAGAGCTTTTTAAAAGACTCAAAACATCATCTAAAAGTAAACGTGTTTGGAGTAAAAACTTCTCTTTTTGGATATCGCTTGCCATAGAGTTGACATGGCGCAAGCCAATACCTACAAGGACCGTAATCGCGATGATAAAAAAAAGGGTAATAAGCAGAGCTATACCGTTTTTACTTCGCATCTCTCACCCTACACTCATCGAAAAGATAGGTAAAAGCATCGCGGCAACAATAAAACCGATGCTTCCCCCAACAAAAAGCATCAAAGCGGGCTCTAAGAGGGTAAGTAAAAAAGAGATCTTGTCGCGATTTTCTTCAAAGTAAAGCTCCGAAACATTGGTAAGCACACTCTCTAATTCCGAGGTCTCCTCCCCAAGAGCAAGCGCTTGAACGAAACCAAAATCAACATACTTAGAATCAGCGATCGCCTTTGAGAGCACTTTTCCCTCAACCACCTGACTTGAGGCTTTGACAAACAGTTCTTTGAGTACACGGTTGTTTAAGATATTGGCACTGAGATTGATCGTCTGCACAAATGGTACGCCAGAACGCACCAAGAGTGATGCCATATAAGCAAAACGTGCAAGCTCACTCTTTTGCACGATAGCCCCGAAATAAGGCATAGAGAGCACAAATTTATCCACAAGATAGGCAAAAGAGTAGATCTTCTTTTTCGCGATCACAAAGAGCGATACACCCACAAAAATGAGAACAAGTAAGAGTTTGTAGTTGTTGTTAAAAAAATCACCCATAGCGATCACGAACTGTGTAGGGCGCGGAAGCTCTTGGTTCATACTCTCAAAGATACCCGTGATCTGTGGCACAACAAAGCTAAGCATAAAAGCGATCATAAGCAAAGAGATCACGATCATAAAACCAGGATATGCAAAAGCCCCTTTTATCTCTTTGGCAATGCGCTCTTGCTCTTTTAAAAAGCGGGAGAGTTCGAGTAAGACTTCATCTAAAATACCTCCATTTTCACTCACTTTAATAGAGTGTTTGAAAAACTCAGGAAGCTCCACGACACTCTGCTCTTCGAGTGCTGTATAAAAGTTCTTTCCCTCATCGAGATGTGTACCGACAGTACTTAAAAAGAGTGCGATTTTTTTGTTGTTTTGATAGTGTGTCTGCACGATTTTGATCGCCGAGACGATACTGATACCCGAGCGGATATACATAGAGAGTTCGCGAGAGAGTGCTGAGAGCTCTTTGGGTGGGATCTTGTAGCGCATAGAAAAAGAGAAATTCTCAAGCAAAGATGCACTCTCTTGTGAAATACTCTGCAATAGTATCTTCTTTGCTTTTATCTTTGCTTTTGCCTCTTCAAGCGAGGTGGCTTCTACCTTTTGTTTGAGCTTTTTGCCACTCTCATCAATCCCTACATATTTAAATAACAATGCACCCTCATTCTTACGTCAAATTAACTTCTTTGAAATACTAAATCATTTTTGTTACCGAAGCGTTACGATATTGTAATCAAAAAGTATTAAAAGCAACTAATTCAAGCCTGTCAAATCTATGATTTGAAGACCTGATTGATGATCCGCCACATATGCTTTGGTGCCATCAGCTGAGAGCGTGACATCTTGTGCATTACTTGGAGTATCAAAAGAGCCTAGCTTTGTTGGTGCAGTAGGATTAGTAATATCTATAATTTGTACTCCTGAATAACTATTTGCCACATACGCCTTGGTACCATGCGCTACATACGCCTTAGTACCATCGGCTGAGAGCGTGACATCTTGTGCATAACCTGGAGTATCAAAAGAGCCTAAACGTGTCGGCGATGTTGGATCGGTAATATCGATGATGTGAACTCCTGATTGATAATCTGCCACATACGCCTTAGTTCCATCTGCCGAAAGAGTTACATCGACTGCAGAACCTGGTGTATCAAATGAGCCTAAGTGTATCGGTGCAGTTGGGTCATTTACATCGATAATCTGAAATCCTGACCAACTATCCGCCACATACGCCTTAGTTCCATCTGCTGAGAGAGTTACACTCTGCGCGTAACTAGGTGTACCAAAAGAGCCTAAATGAGTTGGTGTCGCAGGGTCGATGATATCAATAATCTGTAATCCTGAATTGTAATCTGCTACATATGCTGTGGTGCCGTCTGCTGAGAGAGTTACATCCTGTGTAGAGCCAGGAGTATCAAAAGAGCCTAAACGTGTCGGTGCCGTAGAGTCGGTAATATCAATAATCTGAAGTCCTGAACCACCATCTGCCACATACGCCTTAGTGCCATCTGCTGAAAGAGTGACACCATATGCATAGCTAGGTGTATCAATAGAACCTAAATGAGTTGGTGTCGCAGGGTCGGTAATATCAATAATCTGCAATCCTGAGTTGTAATCTGCCACATACGCCTTGGTGCCATCTGCTGAGAGAGTTACATATTGTGCCCTAGAGGTATCAAAACTAGCTACAAGTGCTTTGATATTTATGCTGATTGGAAAATCATTACTCCCATAGCTATTGATAGCCGTTACTTCAAGCTCATAATCTGCTTTGACGAAGTGATGTAACTCTGCCTCTTCACTCACGTAAATCTCACCTGAACTGTTGATATAAAAATATTCAGATCCTTCACCACTGAGAGCTATGTATGAGATGGTAGTATTATCATCAACTAACATCTCTAGTTTTCCTACAAGAGTGTCTGGCGGAGTCATACTATTTATAGTTTTGCTAAATGGCTTTATCTCTGGTATAGAGTGCACACGAATCGTAACATCTGTTTCTCTCTCACCTATGCTATTTGTAGCAATCGCTTTGAGTGTATAGATGTTGTCTGCTCTAGCTTCCAATTGCTTTGCAAGGCTAATTCTACCTTCTTGATCTATACTAAAATCTTCAGCTCTCTCACCATCTAATCTAAAAGATGTAATCCCACTTTCACCCGTATAGTAAATCTTAACCGCACCTATAAAACTTCCCTCTACAAGAGATGCTTCTATTACGCTTGAAAAGCCTTTAATACTAGGCACTTTTTGCTCTACGTTAAAACCACTTACATCTATAATCTGAAGTCCTGAGTTTCGATCTGCTACATATGCCTTGGTGCCATCTGCTGAGAGAGTAACACCCCATGCATAATTTGGAGTATTTATAGAAGCCAAAAGTATTGGTGTAATCGGATCGGTGATATCAATGATCTGTAGTCCTGAACTATCATCAGCCACATATGCTTTGGTGCCATCAGCTGAGAGCGTGACATCCAGTGCATAACCTGGAGTATTAAAAGAGCCTAAACGTGTCGGTGTCGTAGAGTCGGTAATATCAATAATCTGTAATCCTGAATTGTAATCTGCCACATACGCCTTAGTGCCATCTGCTGAGAGAGTGACACCGTATACATTATTAGGAGTATCAAAAGAGCCTAAACGTATCGGTGCAGTTGGGTCACTTACATCTATGACTTGCAATCCTGAACCACCATCTGTCACATACGCTTTAGTTCCATCTGCTGAAAAAGTGACACCGTTTGCATAACCTGATGTATCAAAAGAGCCTAGTGTTATTAGTGCTGTTGGATCAGTAATATCAATGATCTGAAGTCCTGAACCACCATCTGCCACATACGCCTTAATGCCATCTGCTGAGAGCGTGACATCCAGTGCATAACCTGGAGTATTAAAAGAGCCTATACGTGTCGGTGCAGTTGGGTCACTGACATCTATAATTTGAAATCCTGACCAACCATCCGCCACATATGCCTTAGTGCCGTCTGCTGAAAGAGTTACACCGTTTGCATAATCTGATGTATCAAAAGAGCCTAGTTTTGTTGGTGCTGTTGGATCACCTACATCTATGATTTGCAATCCTGAACCACCATCTGCCACATACGCCTTGGTGCCATCCGCTGAGAGAGTAACACTCCATGCAGTATCAGGTGTATCAAAAGAACCAATAATACGATGATGCACATTGATAGTTAGTGTGGCTTCGTACATTTCGTTTATAAGGACTGTCAAGTCGTAATAATCTTGTCGTGATGCTTGAAGTGTTACGCCTTGGGCGACTCTTATCACACCATCAGTCTCTACTGTAAAATCACTACTACCATCTCCACTAAGAGAGATACTCTGTATATCGTTACCGTTTTTGATGATAGGAAGTTTGCCTATCTGAATGAGGGCAGTGCTATTATCAAAAGCTTTGAGTGAACTATCGTCAAGTACAGGAGTTGTGATGAGAGTAATCCTTACTATAGCTTCATTACTTATACCAAAACTATTTGTGAGTGTGGCATGCAGTTCGAAATGTGTATCATCTTGTTCTAGCAAAGAATTCGAGACTTTAATATTTCCATTTTTTTCAAGTGTAAAAAACGGACTGTTTGAGAAAGAGAACTCAGTAATTATCCCATCTCCCTTATCCAAAAGAAGATTTCCTATAATACTTCCTATGGCAATTTCTTTGTTGATTGAAATATTAAGATCGCGTAAAGTAGGTGGGGTATCGATAAGGTTGTTTAAGCTTATATGGAGATACTTAGGATCACTTAAGCCGACTACATTCGATGCTTGTACCATGAGATGTATAAAATGTTGCTTTTCATAATCTAAAACCGCTAAAGGTGCTACTTTGATTGTTCCATTGGCATCAATAACAAACTGTGATGTATCTTCAAGATGATAGCCATCTATTGGAGCATCCCCATGAGATACAACCTCTATTTGACCTACTATGCTTCCTGCTACTAAGTTCTCATTGACAGTAGCCTGAAAATTATTGATTATTGGCAATTCTCCTTGCCCCAAAAGCTCGACTTTTATATCTTTTGGCAAGCTTTCTCCGCTACTATTGACAAAAGCAACAGTAAAATCATAGGTCTTTTTAAGTTCAAAACTCTCTAGTACTGTTTTTATACGAATAGTTCCGTTGGTATCTACATCAAAGTAATGTGCATCATCACCATTGAGTTCTACATGTGTGAGCGGTGAGTCTCCTGTATGAAAATTGATCTGACCTATGATGCTATCTACAGTTATGTTTGCAAATACCGTAGAGAGATTAACATCATAAATCTCAGGGATATCCTGTATATTTAGCACATTGATCTCTATAGGGATAGAGCTACTTCCTGCTGTATTAGTCGCTGTTACACTAAGACCAAAGTACCTTTGTCCTCTGTCATAGTCAAGGATATTTCCTGCTTTTACGCGTAGATCGCCGCTAGGATCAAGGCTCAATTTTTCACTTCCTGTTCCACTGAGCGTCAAGGATGTAACTGGGCTATCACCCGCATGAAAATCTATTTTGCCTATACTGTCATCATTCTCAAAAACATCAAAATATATGCTTGAAGCTGAAAAACTCGGTTTCTCGTCTACAACATCTTTCAGCCGTACAATGAGATTAACGCCATAGCTCCATCCTGCTTCATTACGCGCTTTTACTTTTAGTTTATATTCTGGATCTGTCTCGAAATTAAGTGTTTTTGCAGTTCGTACTACTCCCTGTGCATCCACATGAAAGTACTCTTTTTTATCACCTATGATCTCATACTCATAGATAGCCCCACTTCCGTTATCAAGTATCTCTATATTACCTAAAATAGTCTCTATAGCGACATTTTCTGCGATATCATTGACTACAAAATCGTCTAGTACCACTGCTCGTTCTAGGATATCATCTACAAATATATGTACCTCGACAACCTGACTCGAACCAAAGGCATTTGTAGCTGTAGCTTGAAGTACATAATGATTTTTTTGTTCATAATCCAAAATATTTTTGGCAACAAGGATTGTCCCGTTATCTAAGATCTTAAAAGCTCCACTAGAATCACCGAGCAAAGAGACCGACTCTATCGGTACAGAACCTGTATCAAAAACGATTTGCCCTACTACTGTATTGACAGCTGCATTTTCTTTGACATTTCCACCGCTAAATGACACAAAAGAGGGAACATCAAGAGTGTCTATGACCGAGATGAAGATGTTTTGGCTTGCCATGCCATAGGTATTACTTAGGTGCACTGTGAGTATATAAAAGTTGTAGCTTTCATAATCTAAGGCTGCATTTGGTGCGACCCTCACTATTCCATCGATATCGATGCTAAAGTTTTGAGATCCAGCGCCTTCTAAGGTGATACTGTCAATCTCTGCGCCACCTTTATCAAATATCACTTCACCGACAACACTCCCGCTTGTAGCATCTTCGTGTATATAACCACCTTTATAATCCGTGACTTTTGGGCTGTCTGCTACATCATCTATATTGATATAAACGATAGCAGGCATAGAGTTGCCATAGCTATTTTTTGCTATCACCACAAAACCATAAGAGTACTTGCTCTCATAGTCAAACGAAGCACCTTGAGCGACTGTGATAGTGCCATCTATAGTAATATCAAAGAGGTCTGTAGATTCACCTTGCATCTCTATAGCTGCGATAGGTGCGGCTCCCTTATCAAAAGTTATTTTTCCTACTGTATCTCCTGGCTTTGCGTCTTCGCTTATCTTTTGGGCTTCATAAGAGACAAAGATAGGAGCATCTACGATATCTTTTACAGAAATATAAACACCTACTTTTCCAGAACTTCCGTTTTTATTGATAGCTTCTGCTTTGAGTTTATAGAGCCATTTGGTCTCATAGTCTAGCTTAGCATCCTCTTTGAGCTTGATCTCACCACTGGCATCTATAGTAAAGAGTTCACTTCCTTTTCCTGACAAGCTGGCAAATGTCAGGTCTTCACTTCCTCTTAAAATCTCTATAGATCCGAGTATAGTACCTCCTACAGCATCTTCTGGTATGCTTGAGACAAAGGTTTTGATAATAGGTGGTTTATACTCATCTACAACTGTTTGCGTGCTATTGTCATCACTACTTTTGAGATAAACATACTCATAAGCTTCTTCGTAAATACTTTCATTTGCGTAGATCTTCTCTACCATTGCATCGAGGGGTTCATAAAATTGGAGTAAAAGATCTTTGTCTATAGCAGGCAACCAAGCTATGAGATCTTCGTTTGAGATATTTAGCTCTTCAGATTGCGGGTAGATTTTATAACGTAAAAGTCTCGATGCTATCTCTTTTATTTTTTCTTCCAATTGTTGTGCAGTGGCATCCTTTTGTATCATATCTTCTAAAAGGGTAAAAGCGACAGTTGTAAGAATATTGATCTTAAAACCTGTGTTTTTGATATCTTCACCTTTTATAAGGGCATAAGCCTTTCCAAGGTTTTGTGTAGGGATAGTATCTATAGTAAAGTCATCATCTCTATCGATATCTTCGCCCCCTTGTACTTTGATGACATAAAATATTTCATCCTCTAGTGTTTCTAGAATACCTTGCGGTATATCGACTTCACCTGCATCATAGAGAGTCTCTCCATAGCTTGTAACACCATCATAGATAGAGCTTTGTGTGCGGTAGCCATCTAGTGTATAGATACTAAAGTCTGCGCCACGAATAGGACCATAATTAGCCTGTTTTTTTAACGGTATGATCTCATACTCACAAGGGATACACTTACAACTAAGACCTCCTTCACAACTATCTTCTTCTACTATATCTCGAACAGGTTCACCTCCAACCTTTGGGCTAAATGGAGCTTGCATCTGAGTTTGACCTGTTGCGTTGCTATTGTTGTGAAAGTCTGTAGCGCCACCTATACACTCGATATCTCCACTACATCTTGGATCTGACTGTGCTGCGTAGCCACTACCACCACTGTAGCCACCGCCACTTCCACTGTAGCCACCACTACCGCCACCGCCGCCTGAAAAGCTGTATCCTCCAGAAGAACCGGAAGAAAAAACAATCGCTTTTGGAGGGGTAGGACTTGGCGTATGGTTTACAGGTGGGCAATTTGGAGCTACAGATGGAGCAATAAAAAATGCGGATGAGCCTCCCGTAGCGTCGCCTCCATCTTCCTCTTCATCATCTGTATCATCATCTTCCTCATCTTCTCTATACACTTTTATGTTAGAGACATGCCCCAAGTTGATATCTGATTTGCTCTTGATAGTAAAAAGCATCGAGTCACTTGCCCCTGGTGTTCTCGTCACAAGTTCTACGGTAAGCGGATAGATAGATGGATCATCAAAGATCTCAGCACTTGAGTCTTTTGGCATGATAGATACTCCAAAAGTTCCTGGATAGATAGTCGCTTCACTTCTTATATGAAAGTGTTCAAAGGGTTTACATGTATCTTTTACATCTACGCTTCCTGCATCCCAACCTACATTGAGATCCAGATCTACCTCCTCATTGTCCCACTTGAGGCTTATCTCTACTACTCCGCTGTTTGGTATCGGAGGAGGTGTATAATGTTCCTTGAAGTGTTCGATAGCATACTCAGGAAAACTGTCTATTTTATATTTTGAAACACTATTTTGATTACGATAATATTCAAAAAAATGAAACTTGTAATGAGCCATATCTAAGCCTGCTACGTTAAATCTTTCAGAGTTAATTATATTTGCACTCATGCTTGATGGCACAAAAGTTATGGGATCATTATCTAAGGTAGCCAAAGCACCTCTTCCCTCATCCATACCGCTTACATGATCAGCTGGATTTGCAGTGCCTAGCATATAAAATGATCTTTGTTCGCATGGGCTTAAACTATCATATACTTCATTCGTAAAAAAGTTACCTTGAGAGTGGGCTATGACGATTACTTGATTTCCTGCATTTATGCTTGCTTTATAGGCTTCTTTTTGAAGGCTCAAATCAGCACCATGATTTTTACTGACTCCACTATAGTAATCTATATAGTGCTGGGTTAATCTGCTGTGTGTTAAAGTGATAAAACTATTCCAATAAATACTCCAGCCGTTTTGGTCAAAAAGTTGTGCAGCTCCCTCTATGAAGTCCCAAAAACCACTTGTGGTATTATAAGCGGATTTGAAAGATTGGCTTTCGTAAATTTCTGGATTAGAGTCTATTAGGTCTTCTTGTAATGCATCACGAGCCTCATCTGTCGAGTCTTTGTCGGTTAAAACTCCTGTAGCAAGGTAGATATCTGCGTTTGCATGTAGAGAACTTGTGCTAAAAAGACAAAGAAGGAAAATAAGAAATAACTTTTTCATTCCCATTCACCATCAATTACTTTACTTTCATTAAAATCACAACTCTCTTTATATTTAGATCTATCACGTGCGGGGTAAACACCTCCACTTAAGGCTTGATTATATTCATAATAAGCACGATTTCGTTCTCGTGTATTTAGCATTAGTGGTCTTGATTCTTTATGTAAACTTGTTCCTCTTGGAATAAGTTTTCTTTCATCTTGATACATATAATATGATTGACAATCTAGTCGAGCCTCCATAAACTTAGTGGTTTCCCTCGCCTTAGAAGGATCCACAAGAATTATCTGAAACGCTCTGGCATTCTGCATAGCAACAGCTTGGACTATCGGCTCATCATACTCTTGATATACCCACCTTTCCACATCATCCCTAACACCATTATCATTTGTGTCAATTCCAAGAAGAGTAGAGTTATTTACAATTGGGTCTGGCTCAGGTGGAAGTCTGTGTCCGTTTATCTCTTTGTAGATCTCTAAGGCTACTGCGTTTGAAGTGATGTTTTGGAGCGAAGCTTGGATGAAGATGTTTGTATCTTTATGAAAGGTTTTTAGTATATTGTTTTTTATATCTATAGCTAGCTTATCTGTATAGATCCACTCTACTTCATTTGTAACATCTTTTGTGCTGTTGTCGCTATAAGTTGCTACTACTTTGAGTGTTGTATTTGTATCTACATTGAGTGAGTTTTTCTCTAGGGTGAGTTTGAGAGATTTGAGACTTACTGTAGGCTGGGTGGTGTTTGTCTCTGCTGTGGTGTTTGTTTCATTGGTCGTTGTGTTGGTTTCATTGCTTTGTTCTTCTAGTTCCACCTCTTTCGAGCTGGAATTAACAACCTCTGCAACCTGCTCTGCTTCCACCTCTCCTGAGGTGGAATTCATATCGGTATCACTCGCTTCTGTAACCTCCTCCTGTGGGGCAGGAAGCGTATCGGTACTCTCTGCTACATCATTTTCCTCTTCCGCTTCTTCTTGCTGCTCTGGTTCCATCTCTAGTGGGGTGGAACCCGTATCGGTACTATCTTCTACAGAAAGTTTAGGATGCACTGTAATATGCACCTGCTTTTTAAGTGTAAGATTCTTCTCTTGGATCTGTGCCGTAACCGCTTCAAGTTCAAATACCAAAGTCTCTTGCATTGCAACATCTGGAGCGATAAAACTAGGTGTCGCACTGTTTGCACCTACAAGAATAACAGAAGTTCCGCTTAACTGTCTCCAACTATAAGCTTGTGCTCCACTTGCTTGAAGATCTACTTTCTCTCCAGAAGAACTTGTAATGTTTGTTTCAACTTGAAGTGTTTCTTTGTCTGAGTTACATCCGAAGAAAAGGAATGTGAGAAGAAGTGTAAGTGTAAAAGGGAGAAGTTTCATAAGAGAACCTTTGTGAGTGATGTTTTTAGTTGTTATTTATTGTAGTTTATCAAAACTTTCACTTAGGTTAAAGTTTGTTTTATTTTAATTATATTTGTATGTCTCTTTCCGTTTTACCTTGGATGTAGAATTTTCATGAAAGCTCAGAGCGAAGGCAAGCCATCCCTTCCAAAAGAGGTGGAACGAGGAAGTGATATTTTTATTTTGAAACTGTACTGTCACCGCTTCAAGTTCAAACACTAAGCTCTCTTGTCCAGTCACACTAGGAGTAATAAAACTAGCCGTAGCTTTGTTTACATTGACAAAGATAACATCTGTTCCACTTAACTGTCTCCAGCTATAAGCCAAAGCACCGCTTGCTTGCAACTCAACCATATCCTCTGAATATGCTGTGAGATTGGTATCGACTTGAAGTGATTCTTTGCCTGAGCTACATCCCAAGAAGAGAGTTGTTGTTAGAAGTGTAAAAAGAGGTGAAGAAGTTTCATGAGAGATCAGAACGAAGACAAGTACTCAAGGGTGCGAGCATAAACCATCGCTTCCAAAAGAGAAGCAAAGATTCATGACATAAAAGGAGCCAATGGCTTGCCTTTGGCAGAAAGTGGCTTGGGATGTAGGGCTTTTATGACAGTCAAGAGCGAAGGCAAGCCATCGCGTCCACAAAAGAGTGAGGGTAAGAGCCTATCGCATCACTTTTGTTTCAAAACTATTTCTAGCAACCTCAGCCTCTTCTAAAGAGCTATAGACATTTTTGCTAAAACTGCTAGTGAGATCATAGACTTTTCCTTGAGAGAGGACAAAGATATCCTCGCCACGCCCTGTGGCATCCACTTCATACGAAAAACATATATTTTCATATTCACGTTCATCTGTGAAGTATATTCCCTTCTCTTGAAGTTCAAAGCGGTTACGCATAGTGTAGCTGTAGATCTCGATATCTTCATCGACGAGCTTATCTAAGAGGGTATCATACTCCTCTAGATGCTCTCCATCACTTAGGATGTAACAGCTCTTACACTCATCGAGGCACAAAAAGCGAACACTTTTTTGGTGGGGGATCTTTTGTAAAAACTCTTTTAGATTTGAAAGACGCACGGGCTCTTGTATCTCACTTTTTTGCTCAAGATTGTTGAGTGCTAGAGTATAAATAAGCCCTACGATCACCACAACGATCAAAAGCTCTAAAAGTGAGAAACCTTTTCTCACGATCTACTTCTTACACTCGCTTAGCTTGATATCAGCCGCTTCATCTTTACCACCCTCAGCTCTATCAGCACCAAGTGAGAGAAGTTCAATTTTTCCGTCATCATTGATATAGATATACTTACTTCCCCATGCATCTTTAGGGATCTCACCATCTTTGAGATATGCACTTTTTGAATAATTGGGATATTTCTCCTCATCAGGATTGCTCGCAAGTGCTTCTAGCCCCTCTTCGGTTGTGGGATACATCCCATTGTCAAGTTTGAACATATCGATGGCACCGTTATAAAGACTTTGCATCTGCACACATGCCAAATTGCGCTTTGCTTCTTCCCCTTTTCCTGTAAGACTTGGCATAACCATAGCAGCCAAAAGTCCCAAAATCACGATAACGATCATCAACTCTATCAAAGAAAACGCTTTTCTCATACATATCTACCTTTTATTTTTTGTGGCTTATTATACATAAGTTTGATAACATCTTGCTACAATAACGCCATGAAATATATCGTTATGGCACTCAAAAGTGAAGCACAGGCTCTTGTAGAGAGATATAAACTCCACAAATCAAAACTTCGCGATTATACCCTTTTTGAAAATGAAAAGATGCAACTCATCATCAGTGGTGTGGGGGTTGAGAATGCGATGCGTGCGACGCAGACCCTTATAGATTTTTATGATATTAGTGATGAAGATATCTATATCAATCTCGGTATTTGCGCAGCAAGTAAAGAGTATGAGATCGGAGCACTCGTAGAGGTGGGAACTATTCTCTATCAAGAAGAGGAGTTTATCATCCACTCCTATCTTGAGAGTAAGATTCACTGCATGGATATAGAGCAAACAGATGCTACATCCGAGCTTGTCGATATGGAGAGTTTTGGCTTTTATGATGCTGTGCGCCACTCAAGTGCTATCAAAAACTTTCATATCTATAAGGTGGTAAGCGATCATTTTGAGCCACAAAGCGTCACAAAAGATAGGACGAAAAAGCTTATTAGCGATGTGTTAGAACAGCTAGAACTCTAAGGATATTATATGCGCACACTCTTTCTTTTTTTTCTTTTGCTAAGCTCTTTGCTTGCAGACCAAGAACTCAAATCTCAGATCGCACGTATGCTCATCTTAGGCTTTGATGAACATACAATAGATGAAAATTCCAAAATCACCAAAACACTCCAAAAACACATCCTCGGCGGAGTAATCCTTTTTGATAGATTTTATGATGATCGTGACAAGATAAAAAACATAAGCTCGCCAGAGCAAGTTCGAGCCCTTACATCCCAGCTTCAAAACTACGCACAAAAAAGACTCTTTATCGCTATCGATCAAGAAGGTGGAAAGGTAGCACGCCTTAAAGAGCGCGATGGCTTTGCCCCTGCCCCTTCTGCTGCATCACTCAAATCGCAGAGTGCTGCAGAGAGTACAAAAGTGTATGACACCCAATCGCAAATGCTTCAAGACCTAGGAATAAACCTCAACTTCGCTCCTGTAGTCGATCTCGCCTTAGAGCCAAAAAACAAAGTGATCTACGCCCTAGAACGCTCTTATGGCAAAGAGCCTTTCGATGTAGCAAAATTTGCCAAGATCATGATCGATGCCCAAGAAAAACACAACATCATCTCGGTGCTCAAACACTTTCCAGGGCATGGCTCTTCGCTAGCAGATTCTCACGAGGGCTTTGTTGATATCACCAATACATGGCAAGAAAAAGAGCTCGAACCCTACAAACAGCTGATACAAAACGGTGATGCGCAGATGATTATGAGTGCACATGTTTATAACAAAAAGCTCGATGCAAAGTACCCTGCCACTCTTTCCAAAACAATCAATACAAAACTTTTACGCCAACAGCTCGGCTTTAAAGGAGTGCTTGTAAGTGATGATCTACAAATGAAGGCGATTAGCGAACACTACTCACTCAAAGAGGCTGTGACACTCGCGATCAACTCGGGGGTCGATATGCTCCTCTTTGGCAATCAACTCGCACACAACAGTGCCGATGAGATCGTAAATACCATCTATGCACAGATAAAGAATGGCTCGATCTCACACGAGCGTATCACCGAGGCTAACAAGCGCATAGAGCATCTTATCACTGGCTCGCGTATCATCCAAAAGCCTATTACATTCAAGCAAGAACGCATAGAGATGACAAAGCGCTACATCCAAGAGCACTATGCTTTGGATGTAGAAGATATACAGATCACGCCTAAAGTGATCGTACTGCATTGGACGGCGATCATGGACTTTGAGAAGTGTTTTTCTCTTCTAGAGCCAGAGCATCTGCTCTCACACCGTAGTGATATCTCAGACGCAGGCGCGCTCAATGTCTCAGCACACTTTTTAGTCAAACGAGATGGCACGATCTACCAGCTTATGCCAACTGACTCGATGGCGCGCCATGTAATAGGTCTGAACTACTCAAGTATCGGTATCGAAAATGTCGGCGGTGAGGGAAATGTCAAAGAGGATCTCACCCCTGCACAAGTTGAGGCCAATATCGCTTTAGTGAAATACCTCAAACACCAATACCCCCAGATCGAATACCTCATCGGGCACCACGAATATTTAGAGATGCAAGATTCACCCCTTTGGCTTGAGAAAGACCCAAACTATCGCACTGACAAAGCAGACCCAGGGGAGAGCTTTATGCAAGCGGTGCGCTCAGAGCTCAAAGCCTTAGAGCTTAAGGGTGTTCGTGAGTAGTAGTTTTGCCCCACTTGATTGGCTTGTGTTTGGGCTCTATTTTGCCCTTTTAGCCCTCTCTTCATGGTGGCTCTCACGCCATAAGATAAGCTCTTCGCGCGAGTATTTTCTAGGGGGCAACCAGATGGGGATCTTTGCCGTCGCCCTCTCAGTGCTTGCGACATCCCAATCAGCCGCGACCTTTTTAGGGGTACCCGAATATGCCTATAAAAATGACTTTAGCTTTATCGGTTTTTATCTCTCAGCACTTCTAGCAGCGCTCTTTATCGCTTATGTATTGCTCCCAAAGTTTTATGAGCACAAGGTTGTCACCGTCTATGAGCTCCTCGAATCACGCTACGGAGAGAGTGCCAAAAAAAGTGCGGGGGTGATGTTTTTGCTCGGGCGTATTTTAGCGAGTGGAGCACGTTTGTATATTGGTGCTTTAGCGGTCTCGATGATCCTCTTTTTTGACACCTCCGCTTCTCATGTCGCGCTCTCAATAAGCCTCTTACTTTTGGGAGCTCTTGCTTATACCTATTTTGGCGGAGTACGCTCAGTGATCCTTAGCGACGTACTTCAAGCTTTTGTATATATCGGTGCTGGGGTTCTTGTGCTTGTTTATCTCTACTTCTCGCTCAACCACCTCGATATCTTTACTCTCCTCGCAGAGGAGAACAAGCTCTCTCTTTTTCAAGAGAGTTTTGAAGGCAACTTTAGTATCGCTTCACTTCTCACAGGCTGGCTCTTGCTCAATATCGCCGCTTTTGGACTTGACCAAGATATGACACAAAGACTTTTGAGTTGCAAAAACAACAAAGCCGCTGCCAAATCACTCCTGATCTCTATTGCTCTGAGTATCCCTGTGGTGCTTTTGTTTTTATCTATCGGTGCCCTACTCTATCTTTTTTATGCTCATAGCTCTATTGAGCAAAATTTTGAGGGGCAAAGCATCACCATCTTTATGTACTATATCTTGCACGAGATGCCAGAGGGCTTGCGCGGGCTTGTCACCGTAGGTGCGATCGCTGCAGCACTCTCTAGTACCAACTCTGTTTTGGGTGCGATGGCTTCTGTAGCCGTTGAGGATCTTTATAAGCCCTACATCCAAAGCAAAGGAGATAAAGAGGATAGCCATTTTATCAAAGCCTCACGCTTTGCCGTTTTGGGTTTTGCTCTGATCTTGGGAGTGATGGCATTGTTGAGCTACTACTGGCAGAAGCACAGCGGTGTGGGGCTTGTCACCTTTGCTCTTGGGGTGATGGCATTTGCGTACACTGGGCTTTTAGGGGTGTTCTTTGCCGCTCTCTTTAGTAAGCGAGGCAATAGCACCTCGGTACTGTTTGCTCTTTTGGGCGGTTTTTTGACCGTGCTCTTTTTGCAGCCTTATATTTTTGGGCTCACAATAGGCTACGCGTGGCAGATAGTATTGGGAACCTTAGTTGCTTTTGGTATTGTACTATTAGGAAATAAAGCGAAAGGCAAGCTTGGGATGTAGAGCTTTCATGAGAGCACTTGAGCGAAGGCAAGCCATCGCTTCCAAAAGCGGTAGAAACTTTCTTGAGAACAAAGGAACCGATGGCTTGCCTTCGGTAGAGCACGCTGAAATAGCGCAACTTTAATAACAAAAGGGAGAGTATGAGTAAACTCTATATCGGTGTAATGAGCGGTACGAGTCTTGATGGGGTCGATATCTCTTTATGCAGAATTGGTGCCGATACTATCGAAGAGATCCGTTCAAAAGCCTATCCATTTCCTAGTGAACTCAAAGAGGAGATACTTGAAGCGATAAATACTCAAGTAACCCTAGAACAACTAGGTACACTTGATCATAAACTCGGACTTTTATATGCCCAGACTCTTACAAGTTTTCTACAAAAGTACGCACTGACAAGTGAATCTATTTGTGCCATCGGTTTACACGGTCAAACCCTTTGGCACGCGCCTGAGAGTGTCAATCCATTTACAATGCAACTCGGTGATGCAAACCTTGTCGTGGCTGCGACAAATATAAAGGTGGTAGCAGATTTTAGACGAGGAGATATCGCAAACGGTGGACAAGGTGCACCCTTTGCACCCGCTTTTCATCGTGCCATATTTAAAGAGAAAAACTGCGCCGTACTCAATATCGGCGGCATGGCAAACATCACTCTTTTGGGTGAGAACTATCTTGGATATGACACCGGATGTGGGAATGTTTTACTTGATTATTGGGCGATGCAGAGTCTTGGTGAGCCTTATGACAAGGAGGGAAGATTTGCCGCGAGTGGTGAGGTGATAGAGGAGCTTTTAGACGCGATGCTTAATGATCCTTACTTTGCCAAAAAGCCTCCAAAAAGTACTGGTAGAGAGTATTTTAACAGCACGTGGCTTGCAAACTTCATGCCCCTTTTTTCAAGCTACAAAGATGCGGATGTGCAAAGAACCTTACTCGAACTCACCGCAAAGAGTATCGCAAATGAGATCAATCACTTCGATGTAGCAGAAGTCATCGTATGTGGCGGAGGGGTGCAAAATAGCTTTTTGATCCAAAGGCTCACACAGCTTTGCAAGGCAGATGTCGTCTCAAGCGATCACTATGGCGTGAGTTCTGAGTTTATGGAAGCGATGGTCTTTGCGTGGTTTGCCTATAAGCGTATCCATAATGAGCCTGTTGATCTGCGCACCATCACAGGGACGAGAAAAAATTCCCTTTTAGGAGCGATCTATGGATAAGATCAAGACTTGGCTCGATGGTACTGAGTATAAAGAGTACTCCATCGAAATAGCCTCTGCAGATGCGAGTTTTCGTAAGTATTATCGGCTGAGGGGAAAAGGTGAGAACACCTTTTTACTTATGGATGCCTCTTTAGAAAAAGAGTCCCTCCATCCCTTTCTAGATGTCACCCAAAGGCTCCATAAGGTAGGCGTGCTCGCCCCTCAAATCTACAAGCAAGATCTCCAAGAGGGCTATCTCATCCTAGAAGATTTTGGCGATACCAATCTCCTTTCACAGCTTACGCAAGAGAGTTTTGAAGCCCTTTACATCCAAGCGATCGAGCAGATCATTTTGATGCAAAAAGCAGATACAAAAGGATTGCCACTCTATGACAAGGATTTTTTACATTTTGAAATGGATCTCATGGGCGAATGGTACTTGCAAAAACTCTTGGGATGGTGCCTAGATGAAGCGCAACAAAAGCTTTTAGCGCAAACTCTTGATACTATCAGCGAAGTGGTGCTCTCCCAGCCCCAAGGTGTTTTTGTTCACAGAGACTTTCACTCGCGCAATATTATGCTTACATCCCAAGGTGCTTTAGGGATCATCGACTATCAAGATGCAATGTGTGGCGCGCTCACTTATGATCTTGTCTCACTGCTCAAAGATTGCTATATCTCTTATGAGCGTGAGAAGATAGAAAAACTCGCTCTTATCTTTCGTGATAAAAAAGGCTTGGATGTAGCAGATGAAGTGTTTTTAAAATGGTTTGATTTTATGGGACTACAACGCCATATCAAAGTACTAGGGATCTTTTCACGCCTTTGGCTTCGTGATGGCAAAGAGGGGTATTTGGGCGATATTCCACTCACCCTCTCTTATGTGCGAGAGACCGCTTCAAGATACAAAGAGACTGAGGATTTTGCAAAGATGCTAAAGGATCTCACATCAAAGCAATGATCTTAGCAGCGGGGCGCGGTGAGCGGATGCGTCCCCTGACTGACACCACCCCAAAACCACTCTTACAGGTGCGAGGTAAGGCGCTCATCGAGTGGCATATAGAGAGACTCAAAGCGTATGGATTTCATGAGATCATTATCAATATAGCCCATCTAGGAGAGCAGATCCAAGAATATCTGGGAGATGGTTCGCGCTATGGTGTAGCAATTCTCTACTCAGATGAGAGACAAAGCGGTGCGCTAGAGAGTGCTGGAGCGATCATCAAAGCGCTCCCGCTTTTGGGTAAGGAGCCTTTTTTGGTAGTCAATGGTGATATCTTTTGTGACTATACTTTTGATCCCCATTTTGAGCTTCATGGCAAACTTGCACACCTTGTTTTGGTGCCCAACCCCCAACATAACACAAAAGGGGATTTTAGTATCCAAAACAAAGCTTTGATTAACCAAGGCAAAGTACAATACACTTTTTCGGGGATCGGCTACTATTCGCCTAAGCTTTTTGAAAATCTAGCCTTGCAAAAAATGCCCCTTGCACCTCTTTTACGTCAAGGGGCGGATGAGGGTTGTATAAGTGCCGAGCTTTATGATGGGATGTGGCATGATATTGGCACGCCACAGCGACTAGAAGCGATCAACACCAAGTAAAGAGCCAATGGCTTGCCTTTGGCAGGGAGTGGGCTTGGGATGTAAGGCTTTTATGACAGCTCAGAGCGAAGGCAAGCCATCGCCTCCTAAAGCGGTAGAGACTTGCTTGAAACAGATAAACAATTATAAAAACAAAAGAGATATTATGAAAAAATTATTATTACCATTTTTACTTACCACCCTTTTGGGGGCAAAAACCTATACAAACTGTACCTTTCAAAATAAAGACTATATCGATATCTGTGAAGATGTGGTCAAATCAGGAGTGAGCCACCAATATGCCAACGAGTTTTTACTCTCTTACTTTAAGACCCAAAAATTTGATGAAGTGAGTTGGAAATATCTCCAACCACGCCATATCACCACCCACAAAAAAAATGAGAAAAAAGCAAATAACACCCTTGTGAGTTTTGTGCCAAAGATGGTCGAACACCTCAAAGAGTACAAAGAGGTGTATGACTTTAGCGAAAAAGAGTATGGGGTCAATCGCGAGATCATCGCTGCGATCTTGCTCAAAGAGACCAAGCTAGGCAAGATCAAACCCACCCACGATGCTTTTATCGTCTTTAACACGATGGTGGTGCGCACCAAAGCCCAAAGCACACGGGAAAAATGGCTACTGAATATGGGCAAATCGAATATGGGTTCGATCATCAAACACTGCTACAAAAAAAAGCTCAAACCCGAAGCGTGTAATCTGCCAAGCTCTTATGCAGGTGCGGTGGGGATTCCACAGTTTATGCCAAGTAGTTTTATCTATGCCAAAAGTTATACTGGGGATGTAGCAGATCTGACAAAAATGGAAGATGCGATCGTCTCAGCGAGCTATTATCTGCATAAAAAAGCGGAGTTTACTGAGCTACTTGATTGGGATAAAGTAGGCGATATGGTAGAGATAGAAGAGAAGTGGTATGACTATGAATTTGCAAATGAAAATGCTTCGTTTGTGTATGCCGAGTCAAAGCGTCACAGCAAAGAGTTTGACTGCTTTACCTGTGATAAAAAATGTTTGCAGTATCTGCGAAGCTATGCAAAAAAAGTTATGCGCTACAACAACTCATCCAACTACGCCGTAGGAGTTTTACGCCTTGCTTATGATGCGCACAAGGCACTTAAGAGATAAAAGAGATCTTTGCTTCAAGTGTGTGGGTCTCTCCCGCTGATAGAGTGCGCGTGTCCTCTCTTGCATTGGCACTCTCGATACACACAAACTCTCTGTAGCTCTCACGCTCCATCCCACTCATTCGATCTGCTTTTTCTACCCAAGGGTTCCAAACCACCACCGAAGAGGAGCCTTGATTTGTGATCTGTATCTTTATCTTATTTGTCTCTAAGAGCAAAGGTGAATCTACCTCTTGATAGACTCTATCAAACTCCCCATCAAATACTATCACCTCTTTTTCGAAATCTACAGTATCACTTAGTGCATCCCAATAAGGTTTTGTACCCAAGCCATGAATCTTCACATCCCCAATATCTGAAATGGGAAAATAGCTATGAAGTGCTTCTGAGAGCTCAAAAGATTTTGTGTCACAGTTTGTGGTGATGAGTTGTATTTTGAGTTCTTTGCCAAGAGTGAGAACCAGGCGTAGATCAAACTTATACGCCCATAAAGCGAGTGTTTCTTCGTTGTGTTGCAGCTGCAAGATAAGCTCACTACAATCCTCTGTGAGCTCTGTGAACGAGAGCAGTTCCCAGAGCTGTGTGCGCGCAAAACCGTGTTGGCTCAAAGAGGGATTTTGCATCCCAAATGCAGGCCAGCAGATAGGAACACCACCACGGATCGCCACCCCTTTTTCAAAGGGGCTCGTTTCACTCAGCCACAAAAGATCCCTGCCATCCACTTTGTATTCAAAAAGATGAGCTCCTTGTAGGGCGATCTTGGCTTGAATATGGCTATTTTGAATCTCTAGATACTCAAAACCGTTGTGTAAAGATTTGCGCTCGAGCATCACCACTCCCTTTTTTTATGCCAAAAAAGTCCATACATCAGAATAAAGAAATAACAAACAATACCCAAAAGATACGCCTCTTGCATCGAACCAAAAGACTCCGAGAGTTTTCCAAAGACAAGCGGTAAGAGTGCTCCTCCAGCGATCGCCATGATCAAAAGCGCACTCCCTTGAGGTGTATGGCGTCCCAGCCCTTTGAGTGCGAGTGGCCAGATGATAGGCCACACAAGAGCGTTAGAAAGACCTAAAAGTGCCACAAAAAAGAGGGTATCAGGAATAAGTGGCAAGGTCGTAAATCCCCATACAAAAGAGGAGATCATTTGAGAGGATGGGGAGGAATAAACTGCTCCAAGAATAAAAAGAATTCCCAAGAGCGCACTCAGCACTAAAGCTCGCTCTTGAGAGATAAAACGTGCGATCGCGATGATTCCAAGTAGATATCCAAGCACCATAAAGCCCATAGTATAGGATGTAAACATTGTTGCACTCTCTAGCCCTAAGCTCTGAGCATACAGACCGATCGTATCGCCTGCTATCACCTCGATACCGACATAGAAAAAGAGGGCTATCGCACCTAGAACAGTGTGAGCAAAAGAGAATACACTTGTTGTATCTAGCTCATCTTGTTCTTCATACTCTACAGCAGGAAGAGGTGAGAGTTTGACAATAAGCATCAAAAAAAACAGCATCAATGCCATCAGAATATAGGGGAGCATGAGCTGTGTTGTGAGTGCTTGGATATCAGAATCACTCAGCCTTTGGCTCCCAAAAGAGCTATCTGTGACGATCAAAGCTGTAAAGATCAAAGGTGCGAGTACCCCTGCAAACTTGTTGAGCAGACCCATAATACTGATACGCACAGCCGCGCTCTCTTGTGGACCAATAAGCACTACATAAGGGTTGGATGCACTTTGCAAAAGTGTCAGCCCCGTAGCGAGGGTAAAGAGTGCGAATAAAAATACGAGATATGCTCCACTCAAAGCAGCAGGGATAAAGAGCAAGCTCCCTACAGCCATGA
The DNA here is from genome assembly GCA_021163845.1 of Helicobacteraceae bacterium. GTDB lineage: Bacteria > Campylobacterota > Campylobacteria > Campylobacterales > Sulfurimonadaceae > Sulfurimonas. Next base: position 56,994 of record JAGGTH010000078.1, read on the forward strand.
TAAAAAGCCCTAAAGCCATCGCGTTTTTGTAGCCGATCTTGCCTAAAATATAGGACATTGGAAGTGCCATTACTGTGTAGGCGATATAAAAGGCGAAAGTAACAAAGAGCGCTTCAAACTCACTGAGATCACAAATAATCTGCAAAAAAGGAATGAGCGAGCCATTGAGCCATGTCACAAAACCAAAGATAAAAAAGAGCACCCCGATAATGAGCATCGGAAAAAGGCTTGTTCTCTTAGACATGAAGCAAACTCTTTAAATATTTTGCCACCGCGTCTTGCTCGTTGCTGTGTTCTAAGATGATCTTTGCTTTTGCTTTGACACCCTCTTGGGCGTTTGCAACGGCGACTGAGATATTAGCGAGTTCAAACATCCCAAGGTCATTGTAGTTATCCCCAAAAACTGTCAGTTCTGCAAGATCAAATCCCATATATTCACTCACACTTTGTATCCCGTGCGCCTTGTCTGCATCTTTATGGAGCAAGGTCAAAAAGTAGCACCCAACGTAGGCTTCAGGAGCTAGGATATATTTGAGTTCATCCCCATAGATCGCTTTGAGATGCTTTTCAAGATCGCGCAGAAGTTGCTCTTCACCCATATAAACAATTTTCAGATTTTGCTCTGTTGCGCGGAGATTGTCATAGCCTAAGAGTCCATCTGATGTGTCGTAATTTGCAAGCACTTTTATTTGATCTTCATTGAGGATATTAGAGTGTAAAAAACCCTCATTTAGTTTTGCATCCAACAAAGAGAGCACAAAGGGATAGATCCCAAACTTTGCCCCCTCAGCGATGATGCTATCACCTATTTCTGCGCTCAACAGCTTTGAATCAATAAGCTCATGTTCATGGGTCGCCACCAAAGCGCCATCAAGCAAGATCATAGGTGCGTTGATATGCACCCCTTGCAAGTATTGTTTGGTTCGCTTGAGGCTGCGAGCCGTTGCAACTCCCAAAATAGAATCCTGGGCTTTTGCATTCCAGATAGTTTTAGTATAATCACTTATTGAGAGATCATTACGCAAAAATGTGTGGTCAAGGTCTGTAATATAGATTTTTTTCATGGATGTAGTATAGCAAAAGTGTGGAGGAAAAGAGAATGAAAATAGCAGTAGTAACGGGTGCGAGTAGCGGGATAGGTTTGGCGATGAGCAAAAGACTTTTGGATCTTGGCTATGAGGTGATCGGAGTGAGTCGTAGTATTACAGATACGACACTTGTACACCCGAATTTCACCCCCTTACCCGCTGATCTTTCATGTGAGCGAGAGACACTCTCTATCGCGCAACGACTTGCAAAAAAAGAGATCTATATCCTCATAAACTGTGCTGGTTTTGGGCGTTTTGCACCGCATGAAGAGCTGAGTGCGCAAACGATCATCCAAATGACCTTTCTCAATCTCACCGCACCAATGCTACTTACATCCGCACTTCTTCGCTCTTTGAAAAACAATAGTGGTTACCTCATCAATATCAACTCGATCGAAGCATTGCGTGCGAGTAAGTTTGCAGGCGTTTATTCCGCAACAAAAGCGGGACTCAAAGCCTTTGGTGATGCACTTTTTGAAGAGACTCGCAAAAGTGAACTCAGTGTGACCAATATCAATCCAGATATGACAGAGAGTGATTTTTTTAATGAGCTTCGTTTTGAGACAAGCCAAGCAGAAAATGAGAAGCTTTTAGCAAGCGATATAGCTGATGCCCTTGAACATATTTTAAAGATGCGCAAAGGCGCTGTGGTGAGTGAATACACGATTAGAAGTTTACATTTTGGGATCAAGAAAAAATCTTAAAAGCGCTTGTCCAACTTGCTTGTTGATTTGTCTTGTGTCGCACTTAAAAAATCGATATTTTGTTTGATTTTTTTCATCGTTGTAGATGTTTCATTTTGGAGTCTTCTGAGTAGTTTGGCCGCCTCAGCCAAAAGGTACTGAGCACTTTGCATCTCCTCAAGAGTTTCAAATTCTAAGGGTCTTTGAATCAGTTCGGCGAGCTTGTCTGTATCTTTTTCAACAAGTGCGATTTGCATCTCTTTATGCCACATTAAACTGACTCTCTCCACGCTTCTAGAAGTGATTTGAACACATTACTCACCTCATCGAGTTTTTCAGGTGTGTCATAGATATTTGCATTCACGAGTGATTTGATCTGGTGATTATAAAGTCCATCGAGATAAAGTCCAACCTCTCCACCTCTTTCTACATCCAAAATAGTAATAAGTTCTGTAATAATTGCAACGGAACGATTGATCCAGTATGTTTTTTTCTCAATATCTTCATCTTTCATTGCTTTTTTTGCCTGTGCATTAAAGCGTAAAACACCTTCGTAAAGCATCTCGATAAGTTTTTCTTGTGATTCTATTCCTACATTATTTTGTGCATAAATATTATGTGCTGCATTTCCATACATGTTGGTCCTTTTTTTGCTTTTATTCTTTTCGTTCGTTCTAGACATATCGACAATGTGATATTTTTCTTAAGAGTGAAACTACATAATTATAAAATTTTGACGATATATGCACTAAGATTTCAAAAAGATATATAAAGGATACATCATGGCTGGAAATATTAGCTCACTCGGTATTGGTTCAGGCGTACTGACTGCGGATGTTATCGATCAATTACGGGCAGCAGATGAAAGTGCGATCATTAAGCCTATCGACAGAAATATAGAACTTAACACAAAAAAACAAGAAGCATTTTCTCTACTAAGCTCTCTTATGACCACTTTTAAGTCAAGTACTTCTGCTCTGAGTGATGATACGATCTTTGATAATAAAGAGGTAAATGTAAGTGGTGATGCAGAGGTCTCTGTCTTACCAGGAGTGAATATCGATTCTTTTTCACTTGAAACCGTATCACTTGCGACAAAAGATGTCACAAAATTTGGCTCTTTTGCAGATAGAGATAAAACCTCTGTAGCTCTTGGTACAGGGACTCTTACAATCAATGATATCGAGATAGAGTACAACTCCTCAATGAAACTTGAAGATCTTGCGCAAGCGATTACAGATGCAGGAGGTGACTCTTTTTCGGCATCTATTTTACAGACAGGAGAAAATGCTTTTGATCTTATAGTCTCTTCAAAAGAAACGGGTGCTGCCAATGCTCTAACGATCACAGATACAAGTGCTCTTTTAAAACCAGAGTTACTTGAGCCTGCTGATCCGATCACAAATCCTTCAGGTTTTGAAAAAGTACAAACTGCAAGTGATGCGGAGTTTAAATATGACGGCATCAAGATTACAAGACCAAGCAATACGATTAGCGACCTCATCGTAGGTGTAGATATAACCCTTAAAAAAGAGGGAGATATATCCAATGTGAATGTAAACCTCAAAAAAGACACAATCGTTGATGAAGTGCAAATGTTTGTCGATGGATACAATGAACTTCTCTCCAAACTCAATGACCTCTCTTTAGCGGATGTAGAAACAGGTGAAGAGGGTATTTTCAGTAATGAGAGCTTTATTAAATCTATCTCAAGAGAGATGAGTTCTATGCTCTCTTCGATGACTGTTGGTGGAAAATCCCTCACAGGCTTAGGGCATGAGACTACTAATGTTGCAGGAGACCCTGTAACACATTATGTCTTTGATCTCAGTCGCGATGGAAGACTCAGCTTTAATAGCTCGAACCTAGAGAGTATGCTCGATGATGATCCAGAATCGCTACGTGGATTTTTTTCAGGGACTACCGATGCTGATGGCGTTCACACTCCTGGTCTTTTTGATATGATGGATGAAAAACTTCTAGGCTACACAGGTTCAGGCAAAATGTTCAGTAACTTTGAGACCTCTTTGGAAACAGCGGCAAAAAATCTATCGCAAAGTCGTATAGATTCAATAAAATCTTTAGATATGCGTTATGCGACGATGTCGAGTAGATTTGCTGCGTATGACTCTATGATCAGTCAGATCAATGCACAATTTGCATCCTTACAAATGATGATCAATGACCAAAGCAAATAGGGTCTTATTAAATGTTTGACAATAAAAACATTTTTATCACAGGTGGCACCGGGAGTTTTGGCAAGCAATTTGTCAAGACTCTCCTTAAAGACTACAAACCAAATAAGATCATTATCTACTCTCGCGACGAACTCAAACAATACGAAATGGCTCAAAAGTATAACGACTCGTGTATGCGCTATTTTATAGGCGATGTACGTGATCTCCCGCGCTTACAAAAAGCGATGAAAGATGTGGATTTTGTAGTCCATGCAGCAGCACTCAAACACGTTCCTATTGCTGAGTACAATCCGATGGAGTGTATCAAAACTAATATCATGGGCGCGCAGAATGTGATCGATGCGTGTATCGACAATGGGGTCAAAAAAGTGATCGCTCTCTCCACTGATAAAGCAGCAAGCCCAATCAATCTCTACGGTGCATCCAAACTCGCTTCAGACAAACTCTTTGTTGCAGCCAACAACATTATAGGCAAAGCCTCTACGCGCTTTAGTGTTGTTCGCTATGGCAATGTGCTTGGTTCTCGTGGTTCTGTACTCCCTTATTTTGAAAAGCTAATCGCCGAAGGCGCGAGCGCTCTTCCTATTACCGATGAGCATATGACACGCTTTTGGATCACTTTGCAAGAGGGTGTAGATTTTGTGACAAAGAGCTTTGAGAGAATGCATGGAGGAGAGACCTTCGTCCCTAAGATCCCCTCGATGAAGATGTCGGAGTTTGCACGTGCCATCGCACCTGATCTAGGGCAAGAGATCGTCGGCATTCGCCCAGGAGAGAAGCTCCATGAGGTGATGTGCCCACAAAATGATGCCCATCTCACTTTAGAGTTTAGCGATCACTACATTATCCAGCCTACCATCCAGTTTGCACAAAAAGTAAGCTTCATCAAAAATGGACTTGGTGAAGTAGGCAAAGAGGTGGCTCACGGTTTTGAATACAGCTCAGATAAAAACACCCATTGGTTTAGCCATGAGGAGCTTTTGAGCAAGATTGAACAAAGTAGATCTGAGGAAAAATGATCCCCTATTCATGTCAAAGTATCAACCAAGAAGATATCAATGAAGTGGTGCGCGTCCTACAGAGCTCCCACCTTACCCAAGGCAAAGAAGTAGAACTTTTTGAAGAGGCTCTGTGTGCATATCTAGGTGTCAAACATGCCATCACATTTAACTCTGCTACATCCGCTCTTCTTACTGCATATAGCGTTGCAGGAATCTCTCAAGACGATGAGATCATCACCTCCCCTATCAGTTTTGTTGCCACATCCAATATGTTCGTCTCCCTTGGAGCCAAGCCGATCTGGTGTGATGTACGTCTGGATGGAAATATCGATGAAACGGGTATCGAAGCGCTTATCACACCCCAGACCAAAGCGATCGTGCCTGTAGATTTTGCTGGAAAGAGTGTTGCGATAGAGAAGATAAAAGAGATCGCCGAGAAACACAAACTCCTCATCATCGAAGATGCCGCACACGCGTTTGGCTCTAGTATAGGGGGCAAAAAAGTGGGAACTTTTGCGGATATGAGTATCTTTAGCTTTCATGCGATCAAGCCTTTTACTACCGGTGAGGGGGGATGTGTCGTGACAGACAACGAAGAGTTTGCCCGTCAGCTACGACTCTTTCGCTCTCATGGCATTGTCAAAAAAAAGCTTTGGAACTCTGATATGCAAAGCATGGGACATAATTTTCGTCTCACAGAGTTTGCCGCAGCCCTTGGAAGAAGTCAGCTAGGTCGCTTAGAGAGTTTTATAGCGCAAAGAGAGGCAATTGCACGCTACTATGATAGTGTCTTTGCAGGACACAAACTCTTTGGTATTATCAAGCTTCCTGAGAACACACGCTCTTCACGCCATCTTTATCCCATCTTACTCAACCCCTCACTTCATTGCGTCAAAGAGGAGATCTTTGAAGCCTTGCAAAACAAGGGATTGGGTGTACAAGTACACTACAAACCAATCTATCAAAACAGCTTTTATAAAGAGTGCTTTGGTGAGGTACGTTTGGATGTAGCAGAGGACTTCTACCGTTCAGAGCTCTCGATCCCTTGTCATCAAGAGATGAGCCTAGAAGATGCCGCTTTTGTAGCGGAGACTCTGCTAGAAGTACTAGAGAGCTACAAACACCGAGCATGTAGCTTTTAAGCTCGAACACTCACTGCAATAAAATTTGGATTACTTAGGTCCTCTTTGTTGTATTGCAAGGGAGTGAGCCCTTTTGTTTTTTCACCAAAATACTCACAAGGGCTCAAGCTCTCATCGTGTACAAATATCTCTCCTCCACTCTCTTGCAAGATCAGATGTGCAGCCGCTGTATCCCACTCCATCGTTAGAGCGAATTTTGGGTAGATATCGCCCTCACCCTCTGCCATCATACAAAACTTAAGCGAACTTCCAACTGCTTGGTTTGAGACATCTTCTCTACATCCCAAGAGTGCATCGATGAACTCTTGCGTTATTGCTGTATGACGCGAGCGAGAGATAAGAGCTATACACTCTTTGTTTTGCTCTTTTTTAGATGAAAGTTTTTGTGGCTGTTTTTGTTCTTTGTTTTGTTTATACGCACCCACGCCTTTGATCGCATAATAAAGATCTCCAAAAACGGGAGCATAAACAAGCGAAAAGATCGGAGCGCTCTTTTGCATGAGGGCAACATTGATCGTAAACTCCCCATTTTTATCGACAAACTCTTTGGTCCCATCAATAGGATCGATACACCAATAATACTCCCACTCTTTTCTTTGGATATAAGGAATCTGTGCACTCTCTTCAGAGATGATTGGGATGTGGGGATAGAGCTCTTGGAGTTTTGTGCACAAAAAATCATTTGCCGCGAGGTCTGCTTGGGTGAGTGGGGAGTGATCCTCTTTGTACTCCACACTAAAATCCTCAGCGTAGATCTCCATCACCAAAGAACCCGCCTCAAAGAGTATCTCTTTGAGTCTCTGTATCTCTAAATCTTTGAGCATTTTTGAACCTTTCGTCGATAACTCTGTTATAATTATTTTTATGAAAATAAAATCTATCGCTATTATACCAGCACGTGGCGGGAGCAAACGTATTCCGCGCAAAAACATCAAAGATTTTCACGGCAAACCGCTTATCGCATACTCGATCGAAACGGCGATAAAAAGCAAGCTCTTTGAGAGAGTGATTGTGAGTACAGATGATGAGGAGATCGCCCAAGTCGCAAAGAGATATGGAGCAGAAGTGCCCTTTATGCGCCCCCAAGAGCTGAGTGATGATTTTACAGGTACAGGTGCTGTCATCTCTCACGCTCTTTCATGGCTCAAAGAAAATGGATTGGAGATCGAATATGCCTGCACCATCTACGCTACCGCTCCTTTTTTACAAGAGAAGTATCTCAAAGAAGCACTTATGAAACTGCAAAACAGCGATGCAAAATATAGCTTTAGCGCGACAAGTATGCCTTTTCCTATTCAACGTACTTTTTTTCTTACATCCCAAGGTCGCTGTGAGATGTTTTGGCCCGAGTACTTTGCTAAACGCAGCCAAGATCTTGAGGATGCGTACCAAGATGCAGGGCAATTCTACTGGAATAAGCTTTCTAAAAAATCTGATTCCATCATCTTTGGCAAAGACTCTATCCCTATCATTTTACCACGCCACCTTGTTCAGGATATAGATGATGAGGAGGATTGGAAGCGCGCTGAGATCCTCTATAAGGTAGTTCAAGAACTATGAATATTTTAATACGAGCAGATGCTTCATTTCACATAGGAACTGGGCATATTATGCGTGATCTTGTTTTGGCACAGGAGTTTGCACAAGAGAGTGTTGTCTTTGCGACTCAAAAACTTCGAGGAGACTGCAACCACCTCATAGAAGAAGCTGGATATGCTATTGAACATCTTTCTTCAAATACCTTTGGCGAGCTCGATACGCTTGTAAAAAAGCTAGATATTGATCTGCTTATCCTCGATCATTATGCCCTTAATTACGCCTACGAAAAACAGCTCAAAGCTGCCAATCCAAAGCTCAAACTCATGGTACTCGATGATACGTATGAGCGACACTATTGCGATATTTTGCTTAACCACAATATCTATGCAGACCCAAAACGTTACAAGAGGCTTGTCCCAAAAGGGTGTGAGCTACGATGTGGAGCTAAATATACTCTCTTGCGTGAAGAGTTTTTAGAACCTAAAAAGATACGTGTTCTGCTTGCAATGGGTGGAGCAGACACACTCTCTCTTACATCCAAAGTACTCAAGATCCTTTTAGAATATCCTCATATCAGAGTAGATGTGATAACAACGCGCGCCAATACAAACTTAGAAAAACTTCAAAGTTGTGCAAAAAAGCAAAAAGCTATAAAACTGCATATTGAAACAAAGCAACTTGCTTCCTTGGCGCGAAAAAGCCACTTTGCGATCATTACACCAAGTGTGTTGGCAAATGAGCTTTATAGCATTCATGTCCCTTTTATCTCGATACAAACAGCCACAAACCAAAAAGAGATGGTGCGTTTTTTGAAAAAAAAGCATTGCAAGGTTTTAAAGCGCTTTAATAGCAAAAAGTTGCAAAATTTTATCGAAGAGTATTTGCGATGAGAGAGGCGATTTTAATCACAAGCATTGGGGCAAAGAGTGCCTTACTCGAGCGTGTTGCAGAGGCACGCGATGTTTTTGACACTACGCTTCGCATCTTAGGTGCCGATACAGATCTTAGCGCTCTTGGTCGCTATATTGTCGATGAGTTTTGGCATATGCCCCCCTTAAATATGCTCTCTTTTGAAGCACTTCTGGCGTATTGTCACAAACATAAGGTGCGCTATATCATCCCTACGCGTGATGGGGAACTGCTTTTTTTTGCCCAACATAAAAAGCTCTTGGCAGAGCATGATATCTTTGTCTTTGTGTGTGAGAGCGAAGCTATAACACTCTGTTATGACAAGCTCAAGTTTTATCAAGAGGGTGGCAAAGAGTGGTGTATCCCTACATCCCAAGACCCTCACGCTTTAGACACAAAACGTTATGTTATCAAAGAGCGTTTTGGAGGGGGTGCGGACAATATTGCTTTAGATGTAGCCAAAGAGGAGCTTGAAGGCTATGCGAAAAACTTGAATGAAGCGATCTATCAGCCCTACATCCAAGGCAAAGAATATAGTATCGATAGCTATGTTGATATGCAAGGAAAGTGTCGCGCCTCACTCGTGCGTTCACGTGATAAAGTGATCGATGGAGAATCCAAGATCACTACCGTAGCTACAAAACAAGATCTTGCCAAAAGAATAGCCAACTTTGTCGAGAAGTTTTCTATTTTGGGGCATTCTGTCACACAGGTGTTAGAGGATCAAGAAGGAAAATACCACCTTATCGAGTGTAATACCCGTTTTGGCGGGGCATCAACTCTGAGTTATGAACTAGGACTTAAGAGCTTTTTATGGTTCTTCCAAGAGTGTCATAGCAAAGCTCTGGATGTAAATATCTCTAGCAAAAAACTCACCCAGGTGCGTGTGCAAAAGGATCTCTACTTTGAGAGTTAAGGTGATCGTTTTTGATCTTGATGATACGCTCTACCCTGAGATCGAATTTGTGCAAAGTGGTTTTGCTGCGGTGTCAGAGTACTTTTTTAGCTTATATCCCAAACATTCTAAAGAGTCTCTTTATACCATGATGCTTCAAGAGCTAGAAGAAAACGGGCGTGGCAAGGTGTTTGACGTAGTGTTAGAGTACTTGGGATGTAAGAGCAAGAAAATGATACGAAAAGCCCTTAGCATCTACCGTTTTCACACTCCAACACTCACACTGCCACAAGAATCACTTGAGATATTAGAATATTACTCTAATCAAAACATCCCTCTTTATATTGTCACCGATGGCAATAAAATAGTGCAAAATAATAAGATACAAGCTTTGGATGTAGCCCCTTTTATCAAAACAAGCTTCATCACCCATAGATATGGTAAAATACACGCAAAACCCTCCCCTTACTGTTTCGTAAAGATCGCCCAAAAAGAGGGAGTAAAGTATGAAGATATTGTCTATATTGCCGATAATATCAACAAAGATTTTGTGGGGATCAAAAAGCTTGGATTTCGCACGATTCGCATCAAGCAAGGGATGTTTCTAAAGACACAAAAATCCCAAGAATTTCATGCAGAGTGTGAGATAGAAAGACTGCTAGAGCTTAAAAAGATACTCAAAGGAAAAGATTGAAAATAGGCACTTTTGATTTTAATACCAGCGCCACCTTCATTATCGCCGAACTCTCTGCGAATCATAACGGGAGCCTTGAGACTGCAAAAGAGACCATAAGAGCTGCCGCGCGTAGTGGAGCTGATGCGATAAAACTGCAAACCTATCGTGCTGACACCATTACCCTTGATTCACAAAATGAAGAGTTTATTATCAAAGGCACCACGCTTTGGGATGAGCAAAACCTCTACGCTCTCTATGAAAAAGCGTATACTCCATGGGAGTGGCACGAAGAACTTTTTGCTACAGCAAAAGAGATGGGACTTTTGTGCTTTTCTAGCCCTTTTGATAAGAGTGCGGTTGACTTTTTGGAAACATTCGATCCACCTGCATATAAGATCGCCTCGTTTGAGATCACAGACTATGAGCTGATTCGCTACACTGCGAGCAAAGGCAAACCGATCATCATCTCTACGGGTGTTGCTACCATTGATGAGATCCAAGATGCGGTCAATATTTGCCGCAATGAGGGAAATAACGATATTATTTTGCTCCAATGCACCTCAGCCTACCCTGCTCCACTCGAGGATGCAAACCTCCAGATGATCCCAAATCTAGCCCAAACCTTTGGGGTGATGAGTGGATTTTCTGACCACACTTTGGGACTAAGTGCACCTATAGTTGCGGTGAGTTTGGGTGCACGGGTGATAGAGAAACATTTTATGCTTGACAAGTCGATCCCAAGTGCCGATCAAGCTTTCTCCCTCGATGAAGCAGAATTTGCACAGATGGTGCAAGCGGTACGTGATACAGAAAAGCTTCTAGGCAAAGTCGATTATACTTTAAATGAAAAAAGAGAGCATAACCGCCGTTTTTCTCGCAGCCTTTATGTCAGCCGTCCTATCAAAAAAGGGGAGCTATTTACCAATGAAAATATCAAAAGCGTACGCCCTGCTAACGGGCTACATCCAAAGTATCTCGGGCGTGTTTTAGGGAAAAGAGCCGCGCGTGATTTGGAGTTTGCGACACCTCTTAGTTTCAATGATCTGGAACAAAATGTATAATCTATTCAACAAAAATATGCAAAGATAGCCTAATGCAGCATACAAACGAATCTCACCGCATCGAATACAAAGAAAAGCTCACCGATTCTTTAGAAAAAGAGGTTGTAGCTTTTTTAAATTCTTATGAGGGTGGGAATATCTATATTGGAATAAAGAGCGATGGTCAAACTCTAGGAGTTTTAGAGCCAGACGAGATACAACTAAAAATCAAAGATAAGCTCAAACATAATATCTCACCCTCTTGCCTTGGGCTTTTTGAAGTAATCTTAGAGCAAAAAGAGAAGAAAGATATTATAAAGATCATCGTAGCTAGCGGAAGAGAAACCCCCTACTATATCAAAAAACACGGAATGTCCCCAAAAGGATGTTTTATCAGAGTAGGTAGTAGCAGTGAGCCTATGAATGAAGCTATGATAGAAGATCTTTTTGCAAAGAGAGTACGTAATTCGCTGAGTAAAATTCGCTCACATAGACAAGATTTGAGTTTTGAACAGCTCAAGATCTACTATGAGGAAAAAGGGCTGAAACTGAACGATAAATTTGCTTCAAACTTAGAACTTCTTACAGAAGATGGGCATTATAACTATGTGGCTTATTTATTAGCTGATAGTAATGGTACATCCATAAAAGTAGCAAAATATGTTGGAGAAGACAAGATTGATCTGATAGAAAATAATGAATACGGCTATTGCTCTCTTATAAAAGCGACACATAAAGTGCTTGATAAATTAGATATAGAAAATAAAACAGCCGCGAAAATTACTTATAAAGAGAGAATAGAACAACCTCTTTGGAATAAAGTAGCCCTTCGTGAAGCTGTGATAAATGCTATAGTGCACAACGACTATACGACCGAGATTCCACCTGTTTTTGAGATATACAACGATAGAATAGAGATCACTTCTAGTGGAGGACTCTCAACAATTAAAAATACAGATGATTTTTTTGAGGGCTACTCCAAACCGATAAACCGCGAGCTTATGAGAATTTATAAAGATTTAGAAATGGTAGAGCATTTAGGATCAGGGTTAGATAGAATTTTAAAGACTTATGGCAAAGAGAGCTTTTATATATCGCGAAATTTTATGAAAAATATCTTTTATAAAATTGATGGCGGAGTAAATGGCGGAGTAAATGGCGGAGTAAATGGCGGAGTAAATGAACTATTTCACTATATTAAGAGTAATCCAAATTTAAAAGCCAATGAAATGAGTAAGAATTTAAATGTAGCGCTTCGCACAATTCAAAGATGGCTCAAACAACTCAAAGAGGAAGAAAAAATAGAGTTTAGAGGGGCGCCAAAAACAGGGGGATATTTTGCAAAGTAAAAAAAGAGTTATCACCTACGGTACATTCGATATGTTTCATGTAGGGCATCTCAACCTTTTAAATCGCCTCGCAGAATTTGGTGATGAACTGATCGTAGCAGTTTCTACTGATGAGTTTAATGCTCTTAAAGGGAAAAAAACGCTTATCCCTTATGAACAACGAGTAGAGATCGTACGTCATATCAAGTGTGTGAGTGAAGTGATCGCAGAAGAGAGTTGGGAACAAAAGATCGAAGATATTCAAAAGTACGATATTGATATTTTTGCGATGGGAAATGACTGGGAAGGGAAGTTTGATTTTTTAACACCTCACTGTGAAGTGCTCTATCTGCCACGCACCGAAGATATCTCTACAACCGAACTCAAAATCGCACTCAATGAGTTTTTACAAGAACATGGAGCCGGTTTTGGAGTTTAAAGACAAGAGAGTTTTTATCGCTCCTTATACACCAAAAACGACCATGTTTACCACAGAGCTACAGGAGAAGTATAATTTTACTTTTTTGGGTTTTTTAGATAATTTTCAAGAGGGTGACACTCTTACAAAGCCTGAGGATATTGCACAAGACTATGATCTTGTTTTGATACTCTCGCAAAACCACGGCAATGCTATCTATGAAGATTTTAGCAAAAAACTTCCTTCTCAAAAGCTCATAAAAGTAGAAATACTTAACGGTGATTACAGATTTTTAGATCACAAAGAGATACTTAGCTCCCTTGCAAAAGAGCGTGGCAAAAAGCGAAAACAAGATTTTCTCAGAACTTTTACAAAGATACTTGATTGGTTTCACTACAAGCGAGGGAAAATTGTTTTTATCTCAAAAGGCTCTATCACTTCCAATAACAAAGCACTTTTTATTCATTGCTACAAAGAGGGCTTGGATGTATCGATGCTTACTGATAATAAAAAGCAATATGAAGAACTCGGCGCTCTTCATATGCCAGTTGTGTGGCTTGAGAGCTGGCGTGCCTACATACTCATAGCGCAAGCTAAATTTACCATACAAGACCAAGCCAATCTCACCGAGGAGATCAATCTCCTCAGCCCCAAACAAAAAAGTTTGCAGATGTGGCACGGCATACCACTCAAACGCCTTAATAAGCTCACAACTGTTTCTTATGATATTCTCATCTCAACAAGTGATTTTGTGAATGAAACGACGCTTAGTAAAGTGATAGAAGCCAAAGAGTACAAAGACTACGGCTATCCACGAAATGATCTCTTTTTAAAAGAAGCGCACGACTCACTTGACCTGCTTTTTTGTGACAAAGAGATCTATACATTTGCCAAGAAAAATTTTGGATCAAAGCATAAAATAGCGCTGTATATGCCGACACATAGAGAATCAAACAAAGCCGCAAAAATTCCACTCGACTTTGAAGCGCTCAACAACTACCTACAAACCATAAACACAACTCTTATTCTCAAGCTTCACCATTTTGTACAAGAACTCTACACACAAGAGAAAGATTACTCCAACATTCTTTTTCACTCTACACATGGAGATGTTTATCCGCTCCTCAAATACACAGATATTCTTATCACCGACTACTCATCAGTCTATTTTGACTTTCTCTTGCTAGGTCGCCCTATTATCTTTTTTGACTATGACAAAGAGGAGTATGAAGTAAATATGCAAGGATTTTTGTATGATTACGAGAGCTTTACCCCAGGAGTACATGTAAGAGATCAGGAAACGCTGCAAGAGATGCTAAGATATACCCTCAACTCTCAAGATGGTTTTCAAGAACAAAGAGAGAAGCTTTGCAGAAAACTTTATACATTTAAAGATAGTTTTGCTTCACAAAAAATTCAAAAAGAGATACTTTATGGCTAAGATGCACAAACTCTTTTCTGCTTCTCTTCTTGAACAGAAGTTTCGCAAATATCTTGAAGACCCTAAGATCAAAGTGATCTCTTTTGATCTCTTTGACACGCTCTTTTTTCGCAAATGCGGCAAAGCTGTCAATGTTTTTGAAATAATGGGGGAACATCCCGAGATAATAGATCTTTTTGATAATGCCGCAACATTTAGCCACTATCGTCAAAATGCCGAAAAACTTGCACGAAAAGAGAATACACATAAAGAAGATATCACCCTTGATGCAATATACAAGCAGTTTCCCCTTACATCCCAAGAACAAAAAAGGTTCCAAGAGCTTGAACTTCAGATCGAAGAGGAGATGCTGGTTTTAAATAGACAGCTTGCAAGATGGATAGAATACGCCAACGATGCAGGAAAAGATGTTATATGTATCTCTGATATGTATCTAAGTTGTAAGCAGGTACAAATAGTAGCCCTCTCTAAGCTTCACTCGGCTGAAAAAATAAAAAAAATCTATATGTCCAATGAATGCAATGCAACAAAAGCAACTGGTTCTTTATTTGTCTATGTTATGAATGAACGCAAAATAAAACCCTCAGAACTTTTACATATAGGAGATAATGAGCGTTCAGATATTGTGATCGCACAAAATTTCGGCATTCAAACACTCTATTATGCTCAAGACAAAGCGCAAAAACAACGAGAACTGCACGAGATGCTCTATATGCAAGAGAGCGTACCGCAAGCCAATCATGTACGACTGCATGCTACACTTCTTTGCCCTTATGAAGATGCCCTACAAAAATTTTACTTTGCTGTTGGTGCCTCTATATTTGCACCCATCTTGTGGGAGTTTAGCCATTGGCTCGCCCATATACAACAAAAGCACAAAAGAGAGAAGTTTGCTTTTATTATGCGTGAGGGTGCGCTGCTTCAAAAGTGCCTGCAGAGTCTCTACCCCAAGATAGAGACAGAGCTTTTGTATGCTTCACGCAAATCGACCCATTTTCTCACACTTAGCGCCGAGGATATAGGAGCTATTAACTTTGCAATGTATAAAAATTTTACACTCCAAGATCTTTATCAAAATCTCTTTTTAGAGATAAGCAACACGATTTTACTACCCTATAAAAAGCTTTTATGTCAAGATTTAGATACCACTTTTGTGGGGCAAGCAACACTGCTTAGCCTTGTCTTAGAAGATATAACACAACAAAAGCAGAAGATACAAGAGGCTCTTGAACACCAACATCAACTCTTAGCGCGCTACTTAGAAGAACTTCGCATCGATGCCAATTGTAGCCTTGTTGATTTTGGCGGAGGGGGTACTATTATCAAACGTCTCATTTCTTTTTTACCCAAACATCGCAAACCAAAACTCAATATTCTTTTTTACCAACATGCTGAGGGATATACAAAACTTTTACAAGAGCATGTGCTCTCATTTTTACCCTTTACAAAAAAAACAGCACATGCCATAGAGAGCATACATAGAACCCCTGAGTTTGTAGAGATCTTGCTCAACGGCATAGAGGCAACGACACAAAGCTATACACAAGAGGGCGATGCCTCACGCCCACAAAGCTACATCCCAAGCACCAACAAACATAACATCACACCAATAACAGAGGCTTTTCACAAAGGGATAACACTTTTTTTTGAACTTGCAAAAACCTACGAGTTAGCGCCACAAAGTTATTCAAGAGAGAGCCTGACACTGCTTCTTGCTCGCTTGATAGAGTTACCTACACAGCAAGAGAGTGAGTTTTTTGGAGCTTTAGAATATGATGAAGGAAAAGCGAGTGAGCATATCTATAAGCTTATCGACCAACAAAAGCTCGATCACCTTCAAACACAAGGCTTAGAAAAGACGCATAGAGATTTTTTGTCTAACCCTGTAAAATATAGAGCAAAAATACCATGGATGGAGGGGACAATAACACAACTCTCGGCTACTTACCTCAAAGAGTTTTATAAGGTCAGCACAAACCCTAACCAAGAGATTATCGATTCTCTTTTACATAAGCTAGATCGATCTCGATGCAACAAGGTAATGGTGTACGGTGCAGGGGAACTTTTTGTACAGCTACTGCCCCATCTTCTAGAGCGAGATATAGAGATAGAAGCACTAATAGATACAAGAGCAGAGGTTCAACCCTTTAGCGTTGAAGGGTATAAGGTAGTTTCTCTCGCACAAGCTTTACAAGAGAAGAGCGAAGCGATTATTGTTGTGGCTAGCGGGGTGTATGCAAAAAACATTACCTCAACAATTGAAAATTATGCTCAAAAAAATCATAAAAGAATAGATAGCTATACCATATAACCTTTCTAATACAGTTTCACAACTATAGCATGACCGTTAAGGTTATATATAACAAGCCTGTCTGTCAAGTTCATTTGCTCTTCTACATGTTTTTTTATACCCTCGCAGCTACTAAATCCAAAATCGTCATACACGACAACTCCTCCAACAACCATACGAGGCCAAATCCAATCCATAATATCTTTTGCCGATTGATACACATCCACATCAATATGACAAAATCTAAACATTTCATTTTCAACAATATGCGCTGTATCATCAGGAAAAATACCTTGTAAAAGTACTATATTATCCAAATCAAGCGCTTTTAGAAGCTCTTCAACTGGAGCTTGAGAAGTACTGTGCTCCCCATTTACATAATGTGTATCTACTTGTGAAGACTTCACTACACCCTCAAATGTATCACACAAATAGACTGTTTCATCAAGAGCACATGCTTTTACTTGTGAAGCAATAACTGCTCCCGTACCACCTTTAAAAACCCCTATCTCAATGAATGCACCCTTTTGAAGCTTACTTACTTGTTGTACTAGCGTGAAAATTTCATAACAGCGAAAAATATCAACAAGCGTATTATTGCGTATTTGATCATACAGATTTAAAAAATTTTGATCACTACACCAAGGACTATAACTCGCATTTACATAGATCTTTTGATAAAGTTCAGACTCAAACTCTCTGCCTATCGGTAAAACCACGATATCATCCGGACTAACTCCATAGAGCTTTTGAAGCTCTTGTTGTATCTCTTTTTCTCTTCCCAGAACACTGATGAGTATCTTATCCCATGTAAGGGAGCCTATTTCATGGATGTTTACGACGTTTATTTTATTCGCCTTGGTTACGACATTTTCATCTTTATCCAAAAATCCGATAGCTTGTTCTTGAAGCATGGTACCCATCATTTTTCCTACGGCACCATACCCATACACCAAATATTTTTGCTTTGTTTTTTTTAATGATTCCAGAAAATTAAAAAAAATATTCATTTTTGCTGAAAACTCGTATCTTTCACTATCCCGTATTTTATATGCCACTCTTTTTCCTTTATAAAAAACCTATAACGTTATAATCTTTTCTTTTGTCACACCATAAGCATCAATCAACTCTTCAGATATCTCCGTTTCCCTGTCTAAAACACTAATAACTACATAATCATACGATAATGCTTTTAAAGTCTCAGGCACATATACACCTTGATTTTGTAAAACAGAACCATCATAAACAGCACCTTTTTTATCTACAAAAGCAACTATTTTCTCACCTAAAAATTTATGCAGAACTTCTCCCATGCTACCATAGCCGTAC
Source organism: Helicobacteraceae bacterium (assembly GCA_021163845.1). Classification (GTDB taxonomy): domain Bacteria; phylum Campylobacterota; class Campylobacteria; order Campylobacterales; family Sulfurimonadaceae; genus Sulfurimonas. The sequence goes on from JAGGTH010000078.1 coordinate 74,971, forward strand.
ACAACATATTTTGCATCTTGTTTTGCAAGTTCACTTATTTTATGAAAAGCTTCACTAAATTGGCTAGAAAAAGTTTTTGTTGCTTTCAGCTCAAGATATGTTCGATTTTTTTGAACCTCTATGAGTGTTGCCTCACTTTTTTTTCTTACAATAAATTCAATAGCAGACTCTACATTAACATGAAGAGTCTGGTCTTTATAAATCAGATTGTGATTGTAAAAGTCAGAAATTTTTTCAATTTTTTCAATCTCAATCTCCCCTGAGAATTGTTTGAGCAAATCCAAAACATTCATAGATTTTTGACTCCAACTCTCTTGCTTATGAATGGTGAATGTCCACTTGTGATCAAAGTTGTAAGCACTAGGCCACTGTTTTTGCTCATACAAATCTTCATCTGGAACAGTTATAATCAAATATCCACCTGGCTTTACAATACGGATCCAGTTTGAGAATGCTTCTTCAACATTGTGCATATGCTCTAAACAGTGACTCGATACAACAAAATCATACATTGCATCTTCACAATTAGCCATATATTGTGCATCACCATCTTCTATGTCCCAAATTTTAACACTCTTAACAAGAGGAAATACCCCAATATACTGCGAAAAAGGATCCGGTTTGCCACCTATGTCAATTCCGTGACCACAAAAATATCTATTATGAAAGTTACCATCATAAAATCTTCTCCGTGCTGCTTTACTCTGCTCTAGCATCCTATATACCTTCCTTCTAAAACTTTCAATGTAATAATCTTATCTGCATCTATTTTCAATTCATCTATCAAATACCCTCTAATCTCATTTTCACGACCCAATACAGTAATAATAATTTTGTCATACTGAAGTGTTTTTAATTGTTCAGGTGCTATAAATGAAATAGGCTTGCTTTCTTGTGTATCTATGTCAATCCCTTTGTCGATGACCCCTACTAAAGAATCATGCATCATACACTCCAATGTTTTTGCAAAGCTTCCATACCCATAAAGAACAAATTTTTGTTTACTCTCAATTAATTCTAAAATATTGAGATACAAACTGCTAAACATATAAGAAAATTGATAATTAATTTTGACTTGCTTTTCACTAAAAGTATTTTGGCATATGTTTATAAGTTGGGATTTCAACACTTTTTCTTGTTGCTTTAAAGCACAAAATAAACTCATCATGTCCACACTTTTAATCACTTGTGCAACTGAAATAGTATTTATATCCAAACGTGAAGCCTCATAAAATTGTTTTACAAGTATCTCGTAACTTTTTTCTTCAAACGGATACAATGCAAAGTACTTCATATTGTAAAAAGATGGGTAAGGAGTAAATTTACCGTAATTATTACCATTAGATATTACAAGCGTTGGAATATGCATCAATGTTGCCATGTGTGCCAAACCTGTTTCATTCGAAACTACAAATGTAGAAGAAGCAACTAAATGCATCATATCTACAAGTGTTGTCTCTCCTACAAAGTTAAATAACATATCACTTTGTAATGATTGGCCGATATACTCACTATCCTCAAGCTCAGCAGCACCGCCACATAAAACAACCCTAACATCATAGGTTGCTATGATATGGTGTATCACTATCGTATAGTTTTTTCTATCCCATTTTCTATACTCCGCATCAGAACCTATAAAAAAGAGAACATAAGGCTTCGCTTGAGAAAAAACATTCTGATTATGAGGCAAAATAAGATTTGGCATGTTTGTAAGCCGCACACCCAATAGCTTTTCAAAACTGTATCTAAACCTTTCATATTCAAATATTTTTTTATCAGAGAGATCAATAACTTCATTATAGAGTGCCAAGTCCTCCTCGACATAGGCATTTTTTCTCTCTTGTTGTGTACCTTTAACAACAATCTTATGAGGTGCTTGTATCGCTGCAATCAGATCTTCCACTTTTTGGAACCTAGTAAACATGAGATTTACTATTACATCATAGCGCTCCGAAACGATCTCTTGAGTTCTAAAATGTCTATACCATTCATGCTGCGTAAATTTTTCTAAGTCAATCCAGACAAAGCTATTGATGATTTCACTATCTAAATATTCGGCTAGTTCTCGAACTCTTGTATTCCCTAAAAAAGTGATTTCATAATTACCGTAACGCTCACTCTTTCTAAGCTCGGCTAAAAAATTTCTAACTAAAATATAATCACCGATATGATCAGGTTTTACAATGAGTATTTTTTCCATTTTGCCTCTTTTGAAGTGTCACTGATTAGACTTAAAATTTTTACTTTTTCAACACCCAACTCATGTACTAAATATTTTTCAATTTGTTTCTCATAGCGCATAACAGAAATAACTATTATATCAAAATGCATATTTTTTAGTGTGCAGGGATGAAAAACTTTTTTGTTGTCAATTTTTTCTGGATCTAAATCCACAAAGAGTTTTATTTTTTTTGGAAAAACCTGTTCTAGAGCCTGCGCCATAAAGCCATATCCATAAACTATGCAAGACTCCAAATACAAACTTTTCATGCGCTCAATCATTGTTTCTATTTGGGTGCTTTTGCAGAGATTTAATGTAAAATTATTTTTGCTTTTTATGCATGAGTTAGTATTTACAATCACTTGGGCTTTTTTCTTTTTGTAAAGCTCTATATATTTACTTGCTGCTTCTTTTGCACTAAATCGATTCATAATTTTGTTAGCACACTTGTTTGAGATATCTTTTAGAACTCTATTTTCTAATATCCATAAAATTCCTTGTGCCAAATCATATGACTCTAACTTCTCAACTACATATCCATCCTCTTTATGCTCTATTAATTCTGGAGCACCTCCTGCAGATGCAAAACAAACAACCGGTGTACCGCATGCCATAGACTCGCCGACTGTTTTGCCAAATGGCTCTACAAGAGAAGGAGCCACAAAAACATCCGATGCCACATAAATATTTCTGAGAAAATTTTTATCACTGACATATCCAAAAGAGATGCATTCTTGTACTATCCCATCTAAAAGGTTTGTATCTAGCTCACCAAATAAAAGCACTAAAAACTCCTCTTTATCCAATAGCTTTAGAGCATCTAGCAAGAACTCCAACCCCTTATGCATATCCATTAAGTTATGTGCACCTATAGAGATTATCTGCTTATGTGTTTTAAGTGAGAGTATCTCTTTTGCTTTTTCTTTGTCTGTTTTATAGTAAATAGTTGTATCGATATTGTTATGAATTGTCATCACATCAAACTCTTTAAAAACGGAGCTCTCTTTTGCTTTTTGTGACATCCAGTGACTAATGCCAACAACACTTATCTGATTTTTAGCATAAAACTTTCGTTTTCTTTGAAGATTTTGATGTGTTATGTCCATGCTATCCATGCTGTGGAGTATTGGACATTCACCGCACATACTTTTGTACTTATCACATCCCAAAGGGTGATGACATCCTCCTGTAAAAGGAGAAAAATCTCGTATCGTCCAAATAATCGGTTTTTCGATTCTACTTATATCCTCTAGGGAAAGTAATCCGCCAAAAACCCAATGCATATGGACAATATCTGGATTAATTTCTTGAATTTTTTGGAGTAATGCTGGTGCATCAAAAATAGCAGAGGAGATAAGCCCTATCTCTTTATTTGGATAAAACTGTATTGGTAAAGTATCAATACCTTGCCTCCACAACGCTTCTTCATCATTGCAAAATCTTTTAATAGTGCTATCTTCTATAGTTTGATGCTGCACCAGTACTAGAGATTCTATGCCCTGACGCAGAAGCTCTTTATGAAGAATAAACATTCCCTGAGCTGCACCACCATAAAAATCCCAGGTATTAATATGCAGAACTTTCACATCATCCCTTTGTACAGAAGTATATCTCCCCGGCCGCATCTGTAATTGCCATCTCTGTAATTTTGTCTTGCGACAAAAAATCTTGAGGATAAATCACTTCAACATTCCAACCCGAATCTCTCAGTCTCTCTATATAGTCTCGTCCATAGTTTCTTACGTGATCCTCTTGACCAAAAATTTTTGCCCTCTCTTTTGGATCTGTTATTGAAAAATCTTCAAATGTTTTTTCTATGTTCATAATAGGAACCAGCAAAATAGCCCATCCATCTTTTTTGAGTACTCTATGGAACTCTCGCATAGCTCTTATATCATCATAAACATGCTCTAGAACATGGGAGCAATAAATATAATCAAAACTTTCATCTTCGTATTGGATATTTTCAATATCCATCGCTACCATTGCTCGCTTATCATAAAGATCAGCAGAAAGATAGCCACTTTGCAGCTGTTTTTGAAAAAGCTGCATCAAAATCTTTTCAGGAGCAACATGTAACATTTTTTTTGAATTATCTTCTAAAAAAGATCTCTGCTCTTTAATATACAACCAAGCCAGCCTATGTCTTTCTAGAGATCCACAATGTGGGCACATCGCATCATCTCGAGGATTGACTCCGTAAGGCTTGAAACTCTCTGAAGTTTTTTCACATAATGGACAGTATCTAGACACTCTTTTTCTCCTTTTTTGCAATTACAAAGTAGCCTGCACTCTCAAGTGACCAACCTCTGTGCAAACTATCTAACCACGGTGCAAGTTTCTGCGCAATATACCAAAATGGTAAAAGTAAGAATCTTGTTGCTTTACGTCGTAATGATGAACCCTTTATAAAACGGAGACTAAAATAGTTCATCTTCAAAAACCACATTGTAAAAAAACCACTTGTTGGCTGAACATGAATATCTTTATAGCCAGCTTTTTCAAAGAGATATTTTAACCCATAAGGTGTATAACGAAAATAATCGTGTGGGGCTTCATGAACTTGCCACATCCACGGTACACCAAGTATCATTGTGCCCCCATCTTTTAAAACTCTATAACTCTCATTTAAAAACAGTTGCGGTTCACAAAGGTGTTCAAGTACTGAAAACGACACAACAGTATCTGCATATGCATCTACCAAGTCAATTTTTTCATTTAAATTTGAGACGACATCTGCTTTGAAGTTATGCAAAGAGTTTGTCCAGTCAACGCCAACATACTTCTGAGCATATTGCAAAAAAAACTCTTTATATGGTGCATTTCCACACCCTAAATCTACCAACACCCCTTTATAAAAGCGAGCATATGCTAGAATCCACTTATCTCCATTATCGTAGATGAGCCAATTGTATGCTTGTCGATTACTATGAAATTGACTAGGCTTCATTAAAAAACTTCCATATCGCGAGAATAACAGCATCTCTATGCTTTTGTTCTAAACCATAAAACATAGGTAGTCTTAACAGCCTATCACTCTCTTTTGTAGTATAAACTTCTTTGTCCTCAAATCTAGCGAATTTTTCTGCACCTAAAGAGGAATGCAATGGCACATAATGAAAAACTACATTAATTCCATGCCTTTTCAAGTGTTCTATAATATCTGTTCTTGTTTGTAAATCTTTTACTTTTATGTAAAACATATGTGCATTATTAGTACATTCTTTTGGTATGTTAGGCAGTTCAACACATCGGTCTTTTTGTAAATTTTTCAATCCTTCAAAATAGATGTTCCAGCTGTTAAGTCTATCCTTTTGAATATCCTCTATTTTTTCAAGTTGTCCCCACAAATAAGCTGCACTCACATCATTCAAAAGATAGCTACTGCCTATGTCAACCCACGAATACTTATCTACTTCACCTCTAAAAAACTGTGTTCTATTTGTCCCTTTTTCTCTTATTATCTCAGCCCTTTTTACAAAGCGCACATCATTTATAATCAAAAGCCCTCCTTCGCCAGCGCTTGTAATATTTTTTGTTTCATGAAAACTAAATGCACCCAAGTGACCGATTGTGCCTAAGGCTTTACCTTTGTAAAAACTCATAATAGCTTGCGCAGCATCTTCTACTACATAGAGACCATATTTTTTTGCAAGAGCCATAATTGTATCCATCTCACATGCCACACCAGCATAGTGAACAGGTACGATTACCTTTGTTTTTTTTGTAATAGCTTTTGCTATTTTTGTTTCGTCGATATTCATCGTATCAGGGCGAATGTCTACAAAAACTATTGTGGCTCCACGAAGCACAAAAGCATTGGCAGTTGAAACAAAAGTATACGAGGGCATAATAATTTCATCACCCTCTTTGATATCAAGTAAAATAGCTGCCATCTCAAGTGCATGGGTACAAGATGGAGTCAACAAAGTTTTTTGACAATTTAAAGATTTTTCAAACCAGTTTTCACATTTTTGCGTGAACTTTCCATTGCCTGATATTTTCTCACTCTTTATTGCTTCTAAAACGTAGCGCTCTTCATTCCCTGTGTTAGGTGGTTTATTAAATGCTACTTTCATTCAAAGCTCTTCATATATTCTTTGGCATGTATGCCTTCATTAAACAACAGGTCTAGAATACTCACACCATGTTCAAATGGCAAAAAAAGCTGATTGTATTCTTTATAGCCGCTATAGTCCATCCATTCTACTTTTATATTCTCTTGTTTTGCCAACTCTTCATCAAAATAATTTTTTGCTGCCGGTCCACTCATATAAATGTCGGCACCACACTGCTTACAAATACCGAGTAATTTTTCAGTTTGTCCTTCAACTAGTTCAAATTCACTAGAGCATCTAATCTTGGTTTTTATCCCTAATATCTGATTAATAGCAGTTATAAACTGATAATTAACCTGACTTAAGTACTCCTCATTAGATCCCAGGTATAACGCTTCAAAAACATCTTTATATTCTTTGAAATATTTTGATTTCACATAGGTTTGACAAATAATTTGCCAATGCTTTTTGCCCCAATCTTTTTCACTGATTTTCGTTTCACAGATCTTTTGCAAATACTTGCCCTTAACTTCCACAGGAATAGTTAGCCACTTTAAACCCTGAGAAGTTTGTATCTTATTACGATTACGCCAGTCTCGTCTAGTGTATTGCATCTCATCATAAAGCACAAATTCATCCACCATATTCATAAGATCAAAGTAACCTTTCCATGGGATATAGTTTGATTGAAGAATTGCTATTTTTTTCATAAATCTTCCAAAACAGCAAGTCCAAATCCGGTTTTCCCATAATCATTTCCATTGTATAGCATATAGCGTTCTCCCTTGTGATCGAAGACAAATGGGTAGCAGATCATTTCACTATCCCAACCTTTTGTACCTACATCTATCCCCACACTGTCGTCTTTTCTCACCCAGTGTATTCCATCTTCGGATTCCGCATATCGAATTCTATATGTTGCTATTTCTTTCGCTCCACGAGAAGAAAACCACATTTTATAAACCCCATGCTCTTTAATCACTCTTGGGGCTGAAATTGCATACTCATACTCATCTTTGTAATCTATTGCAACAATGCCCTTTCGCATCCAGTCTATACCATCCTTGGATTCTGCATACTTGATATGGTAATGATGTACTATTTTATCATTTATTTTTGCCCATCCTGTGCAAGAGAGATACCAAGTTTTAAAAATTCCATTTTCTTGAATCACACAATTGCTCGCTGTAAAGTAAGGCTCATCTTTTGTACGGTCTATAATGGGACCTTCAAAAACTCTTTGAAAACTATCTCCATTATTCTCACTAATTGCAAGACCAATAGCATTTCTAAATGGTACGGTAACACCTAAGTTCCAACCGATATAATACATATATTTCTTATTCTCTACATTTACGATACAACTTCCCATCGTTCCACTATCATCAAATGTTCCAAGTTGCCCCTTTGATAATGTAGGTTTATCTGAAATTCTCAATATTTGATTGGGTCGTTTCATATCTATTTCAATATACCCAATAGATGATTCATTATAAAC
>JAGGTH010000053.1 GCA_021163845.1 Helicobacteraceae bacterium
ACACATCTCTTCAAACATCTCCTCGCTCTCACCTGGATGCCCGACGATAAAGCTGGTGCGTAAAAATGAGTTTGGAAGATTTTTCATCGTCTCTAAAAGCTCGATCGTTTTTGCTTTGCCAAAACCACGCTTCATAATGCGTAGCATCTCATCGTTGATGTGTTGGATCGGCATATCAAAATAGTTATGAAAGATCTTGCTTTTGCCGATTTTCTGAATTAGGGAAAGGGATGTAGTGGATGGATAGAGATAGAGGATACGCGCTGACTTTACACCCTCGATCAGCTCGATGCGCTCTATAAGCAAACTTAAGCCATCTTTGATATTTTGATCGCGTAAAAACGAAGAGCTGTCTTGTGAAACAAAAGAGAAATCATAATACCCTTTTGCTACAAGACCTTCAACCTCTTTGGCAATAGAATCTAAAGAACGAGAGTTGAGCTTGCCTTTAAAAGAGGGGATCGCACAAAAACTACACGCTTGGTTACACCCCTCTGAGAGTTTGATATACGCATGGTAACTCGAACCAGTCACAACACGCTCGGCACCATCGATGAGAAACACTTCATCAGAAAAACGACTCTTTTTCTCTTGTAAGAGCTCATCTATTTTGTCATAATCACCTACACCTGTAAAGATATCCACCTCAGGCATCTCTAAAGCGAGCTCTTCTCTATAGCGCTCCGAGAGGCATCCTGCCATTACGAGAACGGAGTCCTCTTTTCTCGCTTCATGCAAAGCTAAGACAGTGTTCACAGACTCCTCTTTTGCTGCATCGATAAACCCACAGGTATTGACGATGATTACATCCGCATCATCCGCACTTTGTGTAAGTTCAAAGCTTTGGAGTTTGCCCATCATGACCTCTGTATCGACAAGATTTTTTGTACATCCCAGGGAGACTATGTGAAGTTTGTTGCTCATTTGACCACTTTATAAAAAATTTGAATGCAATTATACCGTATAATACGAGTATGAAAATATACGATGTTTTAATTTTAGGCGCGGGTGCGAGTGGCTTGATGTGTGCTGCATATCTAGAGAGATCTTTGGATGTAGCTCTTGTTGATTGTAATGAAAAAGTAGCAAAAAAGCTCAAAATTTCTGGTGGAGGAAAGTGTAATATCACCAATGTAGAGGTCGATATGAGCCACTACGATTCTACAGATGAGGCTTTATCTCATGCCCTAGATATTTTTTCTAAAGAGGATCTTCTCTCTTTCTTGGCAGCAAATGGGCTTAAACCTGAGATTCGCAAAGGGCGTTACTATTTTTGTAAAAACAGCTCTGATGAGATCATCGAGATACTCAAAGAAAAAACACAAGGGGTAGAGCTCCTTTTAAATCATGAGGTTCTGCAAGTAAAAAAAGAGAAAGAATATTTTGATGTTTATACCCAAAAAGGCTTGCTTCACGCTAAAAAAGTGGTCGTGGCAACAGGGGGAAAAAGCTATAAAACTCTAGGTGCGAGTGATATTGGCTTGGAGATTGCAAAAAGCTTTGCTTTGGATGTAGTTGATTTTAGCCCTGCTTTAGTAGGGCTGACTGTACAAAAAGAGCAGTTTTGGATGAAAGAGCTCAGTGGACTTAGTTGTTATGTAGAGGTACGAGTTGCGGGGAAAAATATCTATGAAGAGATGCTCTTTGCCCATAAAGGGATCAGTGGTCCAGCTGTGCTTTCTGCCTCTTTGTATTGGCAAAAAGGAAGTATAGAGATAGATTTTTTACCAAAACAAAATATACTCAAACTTCTTGAGGGGAGTAAAAAGTTGCTGAGTTCTGTGATCCCATTACCAAAGAGACTCGCAAAAGCCTTGCTTGAAGCTTTGGATGTAGAAGATGGAGCGTGTGATAAAATAGGCAAAGAGCAAAAAGAGAAGCTCTTGAAGATCCACAATTATGAATTTGCCCCTGCGGGCAACTTTGGATTTTCCAAAGCAGAGGTAAGTCGTGGCGGTGTCGCACTTCATCAGCTCAACGCCTACACTTTGGAAGCTTTGGATGTAGAGGGGCTCTTTTTTATAGGCGAAGTCGTGGACATCACAGGAGAACTCGGTGGCTATAATTTTCAATGGGCATTTAGTAGTGGTGTGGTTTGTGCAGAAGATATTAATGCAAATAGTTAAGAGTTTTTTTAATATAACCGATCTAAAAATGTTAGAGATTTAGCTTTGCTTTAGCTCAATGGGGATATAATCGTTCCAAATTACAAAAAAAAATTCAAAAAAGTGAGTTTCTATGATTTTGAGAAATTTGTTAGCCACAATTTTTATTGCCTTCCTTTTAATAGGGTGTGGTGATAATAATAGCGAAGGTGACACGAGCGGATCAGCTGTGGCAGGAGTTGAAGATAACACTGCAGGTGATACATCTGATAATACGATATCTGTAACAGATGAAGAGCTTATCCAACTAAGCTTTAAAAATACTAGTAGTAGTATATTAACCACAAATAATCAGGTTGTGACCATTGAAGTGCAAGCTTTTGATAACGACAATGCACCTTATAGTGAGGGGAATATTAAAGTAGTATTTCCTAGTAAAGCTATTACGGGGAGTACTGATGTTGGATCATTTGATGCCCCTGAAAAAGAGCTAGAAAATGGTAAAGCAATATTCCAATACACAGCGCCTGATAATTTGCAAGCGAGAGTAAATGCAGGGGATACAGGAAGTGTATTTGGTTTCTACCATACAGCAGATAAAAATGATACGCTTCAAGCCTATACTTTTACTTATGCTCCCGAAGCAGCGCAAATAACTTTAACTGATTATGAACTTAAAAGTTCACATGAAAGTTCTACTATGGGCTTAGAGAGTACGAAGCATCTCTCTTTTTATGTACAAGATAAAAATGGAAATACTTTAGAAGATGGCTCTATTACATCTATTAATATTGAGCTTTTAAATCCAAGTTTTGCGATTTTAAAAGATACAAGTGGACGAGAAGGCACCTCTTTAGCTTTTTTAGCAAAAAATAATGTTTCTGTTAGTTTAGTAAGTGATAAAAAATCTGGTATTGTGCCAGTAAAAGTGACGGCTTCCTTTTTAGATATTAATGGAGATCCGCGTACGCTAAGCTCAACTTTTAGCGTCATTATTTTATCGGGACCACCTACTGCGATGAGTTTATCATACAGTAGTACAAGGAATGAACAAGCTAGAGCGAAGTTTGTCGAGCGGTGGATTTTAAGTGTTACTGACAAGTATAATAATCCAGTAAACACTAATCCAACTGTTTCTATGGGGATGATTGCTGGATATGCTACAAGTGGAATAGCTAATTCTAACCCAAAAGATTACTTATATTATGAACCGACAACTTACTATAGTTCTATTGATGGACAGATTGTTGAAAATGGAGTAGCTGATCAATTTGTTTCAAGTACAGCTGTTTTTGGAAATGTAGATTTGAATAATGATATACTAGTCACTTTTGGGCAAGGCTACTCTTTCAATGCATCTGGAAAGTGGGATTTTACGAGAGTGAATAACACTACCTTAGAACTTATTGATAATTTTGAAGGGAGCAATACGAATCAACTTGCTTTTGCTGTTGGACATAACTTTCGTGATGAGATGTGTCGCTTTGGAAAAAAAGCTTTAGGTATTGTCTATCCTAAAGATAGTATATTTACGATTGACAGTACAGGCTCAATGACAATTGAAGTTGAATATGACTATTATCTTGTTGGGAAAAATGTTGTGCTGTGGGCTAACATAGTAGGTAATAATAATGCAAATGCTGAGGGCACTGAAACTGTACGTATAGGACACGCGCAACTTGAAAATTTACGAGGTCTTGGAATCGATGATATTACTCATACTATTACGGCTGGAATAACTGGTGTTTTTCGCTATTACTTACGTATTTCTGAAACGGCAGAATGGTATAGAAATGCAAATTTTGGTTATAAAAAAGATGTTACTGGCTCTGGTAATGCTGCAACTGTAACTACTTCGGAGTTAAATGGAGTTGATTCTTGTATTGAAGATGGTATAGCATATGTTGATATCAATGTTACAAGTGCGGGATCGAATGGTAGTGTAAATATTACACAATTATTAGTTGGTGATGAATTCTAAAATAAAGCAAAGGATAATAAGAAAATGAAAAAAATAACTGCAGCACTTTGTGCAACATTATTGTGTGGATCATTGGCACTTGCTGATGATGTGAAATCTTTAATAGGCTTTGAGGGTGGCTATAGCGAGCTTGGTATCTCAAATGATGCAACAGGGGCAACGGCATATGATGAAACAGAGAGCTTCGCACACGGTGGGATCAAAATAGGGGCAGAGAGTAAAAACTATAGATTTTTCTTAAGTGGAAGATATTATGATGTTGCAGATTTTGAACACCTCACAACAATGGGTGCAGAACTGCAATATCTGATGAACTTTACGAGCTGGATGAATATGTATTTTGGTGCTAGTATAGGTATTATGGATGCAGAGTTTAAAGATACATCAGCTGCAAAAAGAACACTCTCAGATATGTATTATGGTGGGGATGTTGGATTTAACTTTCATCTTGGTGACTCTGTAGATCTTGAGATAGGTGCTAGAGTGATTGATATTCAAGCAGATAATACTGTAGGTGGAGTCACTTACACACTCGATCCAATGATCACAGGATATGGAAGCTTTATCTTTAAATTTAACTTGGATGATATCTAAAAAAGAATAGATTGAATATCGTGGTGTTCGAGAGAGGATTTGAACCTCCGACCACTTCGATGTCAACGAAGTGCTCTACCCCTGAGCTACCCGAACTTTTTGAGTAGCGTATTTTATCCAATAATTCTTAAAATATTTTGATTTTTTATAAACTTACAAAACTGTTTGAATTTTCCAATAACTCCCCAATCTTTACTTTTAATTTAGGTATAGTAAGTGTATAATTCCACCTACTAATAAATGTTTATTACATTTAAAAATGCCAGAAGGTAAATTATGAATTTGACAGAGTTAGAAGAATTAGGCTTAAAAAATGTCGGAGAAGTTTTTCATAACTTAAGTTATGACGAATTGATTCAGCATGAGCTTGATAAGGGTGAATGTAGGATGACCAAAAGTGGTGCTACAGCAGTTGATACAGGTATTTTTACTGGTCGTAGCCCAAAAGATAAATATTTTGTAAACGCAGATCCATCCAATAAGTATATCGCTTGGGGTGATGTAAATCAAAAAGTAGATGCAGCAGTTTTTGCAGAACTTTTAGAGGTAGCACGCAAAGAACTATCAAACAAAGATCTTTATGTAACCGATGTGTTTTGTGGTTCAAGTCCTGCTTCAAAAAGATCTGTACGTTTTGTCTCTGAGATAGCTTGGCAGTCTCATTTTGTGAAAAACATGTTTATCCGTCCTACATCTTCTGAACTCGAAGTATTCCAACAAGATTTTACTGTTCTTAATGCGTGTAAAGCGGTAAACGATAAATACAAAGAACATGGACTTCACTCTGAAGTATTCGTTATGTTTGATGTAGAGAACAATATCGCAATTATCGGTGGTACTTGGTACGGTGGTGAGATGAAAAAAGGTATTTTTTCAATGATGAACTACTGGTTACCACTCGAGGGTAAACTCCCAATGCATTGTTCTGCAAACGTAGGGGAAAATGGTGATACTGCTCTTTTCTTTGGACTCAGTGGAACAGGAAAAACAACACTCTCTACAGATCCAAAAAGAAGACTTATCGGTGATGATGAACATGGCTGGGATAATCATGGAGTTTTTAACTTTGAGGGTGGATGCTATGCAAAGGTGATTAACCTTGATGAAAAAAGCGAACCAGAGATCTACCATGCCATTCGTAAAGGAGCACTTTTAGAAAATGTTGTGCTTAGCGAAGAGGGTGAAGTTGATTACGAAGATGGAAGTAAAACAGAAAATACACGTGTCTCTTATCCGATAGAGCATATCGAAAACCATGAGCCAACACTTGGTGCTGGACATCCTGAAAATATCATCTTTTTGACAGCAGATGCTTTTGGAGTACTTCCCCCTGTTTCTAAGCTTACAAAAGAGCAGGCAATGTATTATTTCTTGAGTGGATATACTGCAAAAGTGGCAGGAACTGAGCGTGGGATCACTGAGCCAGTAGCGACATTTTCTGCGTGTTTTGGAGAAGCGTTCTTACCACTTCATCCAACTGTCTATGCAAGACTCCTTGGGGAAAAAATAGACCAGCATGATGTACATGTTTATCTCGTAAATACAGGATGGACAGGTGGAGGATATGGTGTTGGAAAACGTATGAGTATTAAAGATACACGTGCATGTATCAATGCTATCCTTGATGGAAGTATCAAGAAAAGTGAGTTCCATACAACAACGACATTTAGACTTGAGGTTCCAACAACTTTAGGTGACATTAATCCAGATATTTTGAATCCTAGAAATGCATGGGCTGATAAAGCAGAATTTGAAAAAGTAAGAGATAAACTTGCTTCAATGTTTATCGAAAACTTTAAGAAGTATGAGACGGATGATCATGAGTTTGATTATGCGACAGCTGGTCCTAAACTTTAGGACTCGCTTCGTATTTAGTTAGTTCTTTTCTTGGTGGCTTGTGTGAGATAGATCCATAAAGCTCCACCAAAGATGACAAGTATAAGAGGAGCGATCCAAGGTTTATCTGCGATCGTCTCAGCTAATTTAACTAAAAATCCTCCAGAATAATAACTTCCAAAACCAACCACTAAAGCCCAGATGCCAGCACTAAAAATATTTAAAATTGCAAATCTCTTAAAATCATATTTCGTCAGTCCGATCGCAATTGGAATGAGCGTTTTGATGCCATATACAAATTTTTGAAAAAGAATGATCCAAGAGCCGTATTTTTTCATAAGCATATGTGAAAGTGCAAGTTTACGACGATGTTTGCGTATCCCTTCCATCATCATACTTTTTTGGTAACGAGCCATATAAAAGAGTAAAAAGTCTCCAAGTGCATTGGCGACAAAAGCGATCATGATAGAGAGACTCAAATCCATTTTTCCCATAAAAGAGAGTACAGCTGCCCCAACAAGTGCGACAAATCCGCCACCGAGTGAATATAAAAAAAGTCCTATATAGCCATAAGTTGCTAAATTACTAAACGTATCTTCCATTGTGTTCCTATAGTTGTTTTATTTTTGCGATTTCATCACGAAGGCGTGCAGCTTCTTCAAAGTTAAGCTCTTTGGCTGCTTGCTTCATTTTAAGCATCAACTCTTTTGTGAGTGCTTTACGTTCTGATGCAGGCATTTTATCGAGTTTTTTATGCTTTTGGTAGAGTCCACCGTGATCTTCTATTTTGAGGTTTTCATCAAGTTTTCGAATGGTCGTGGTTGGAGTAATTCCATACTTTTTATTGTGCGCCTCTTGTACCTCTCTTCTTTGCGTGGTAACATCGATCGCCTTTTGCATCGATTTTGTGATTCTATTGGCATACAAAATAACACGACCATTAGAGTTTCTAGCTCCCCGTCCGATAGTTTGAATAAGAGATGTCTCACTTCGTAAAAATCCCTCTTTATCAGCATCAAGAATGGCTACAAGACTCACCTCAGGCAGGTCAAGACCTTCACGTAAAAGATTGATACCAATGAGCACATCAAACTCCCCGATACGAAGTGAACGGATAATTTGGTTTCTCTCAATGGTATCGATCTCTGAGTGCATATACTGCACTTTTATCCCAAGATCTGCGAGATACTTACTGAGTGCTTCTGCCATTTTTTTTGTCAGAACAGTAATCAGAACGCGTTCCCCTTTGACAACAATACCTTTGATCTCATCGTGGATATCTTCCACTTGATTGTCGGAAGGTTTTATCTCGAGTATAGGATCAAGCAAACCGGTAGGACGGATTATCTGCTCTGCTTTAACACTTGAGAGCTCTAGTTCATATGCTGATGGGGTTGCTGAGACGAAGAGATAGTGAGGAGCTTTATTGATATACTCATCGATCATGAGAGGGCGATTATCTAAGGCACTTGGAAGCCTAAATCCGTAATCCACAAGTACCTCTTTACGAGCACGGTCTCCTGCATACATCCCACGATATTGTGGGAGTGAAACATGGCTTTCATCTACAATGACAAGATAGTCCTTATGATGGAGTTCAAAATAATCAAGCAGAGTGTAAGGAGCTTCACCCGGTTTTTTATTTGTTAAAAGCCTTGAATAGTTTTCTACCCCCTTACACATTCCCGTGGTTTGAAGCATCTCTAGATCAAATTCAACGCGCTGTTTGAGGCGCTGATATTCGACAAGTTTTCCCTCTTTTTGAAAATAGGCGAGTCTCTCATCAAGCTCCTCTTCGATCCGTTTGATAGCAACTGCCATCTTTTCCTGGGAAACTGAAAACTGACTTGTGGCATAGATAGTGAATTGCTTATGCTCTTCGAGACGCTTATTATCGATAATATCAAAGGTATAAATAGACTCGATCTCATCTCCAAAAAACTCAATGCGAATCGCTTCTTGCTCAAAGTAGGGTGGGTAGATATCGATCGATTCCCCATTGACACGGATATGCCCACTGTCAAAATAGGTATCGTTACGGGAGTATCCCATCTCTACAAGACGAAGAAGAAGCTTTTTTTGCGCGATCTCATCCCCAACGGCGATAGATTGCACCATGTTTTCATACTCCTCTGGATCCCCTAAACCGTAGTTTGCAGAAACAGAAGCGATCACAATCACATCATCATAGCTTAGAAGATTGGCTGTCGAAGAGAGACGTAGGCGCTCAAGCTCATCGTTGATAGCAGAATCTTTTTCGATAAAAAGATCCTGTCTAGGGATGTACGCCTCAGGCTGATAGTAATCATAGTAAGAGACAAAATATTCGACATGGTTATTGGGGAAAAATTGGCGAAATTCACTGTAGAGCTGTGCTGCAAGTGTTTTGTTGTGTGTCATGATAATGGTTGGCATCTGCACGTTCTCAATGACACGAGCCATAGTGTGCGTTTTTCCACTTCCTGTTACCCCTTCTAGGGCTTGGTAACGATTGCCCTTGAGGATCGAATCACTTAAAACTTCGATCGCTTTAGGTTGGTCTCCGGCTGGTTGATAGTCTGATACGACTTGAAATGGTGTTGTTTTTTTCATATACGCAATTATAACTAAAAGAGGGTTTAGAAACTATGCTTTATTTTTCTCGCTTTGCCATGGCCATCTTCCCTCTACTTCGAGGAAAAGAGTAATATTCAAAAAAGTACGCATTAAAATAATGAGTGCGAGAATAGATACATTTTGGAGTGTATTTTCTACAACAACCGTGCGTATAATATCTCCAGCGATGAGAAATTCCAGTCCAAGCATAATAGAGCGACCAAGTTGTCTTTTATATGTATGGTAAGCTTCTCCCTCTTCTAGGTGTTTGAACGTATTCAGATAAGTATAAGTGGAGACGATAGAGCCTAGCAAAACAACAAGAACGCCAAATGCTTCTATACTATAACCAATAGCAGAAATTATTTCTGAGAAATTCATAAGACACTTTCATAAAGAATTTTAGTAATAAATATAGTAGCATAGATGTTTTGAATTTAGTTTGATTTTTTGTGATAGAATTATGTTTTCAAAGAGAATAGGATAATAAATGGATAATCAAAGTACGTTAGAAAAGTTAAGTGAAAAAGTATCAGAAATTTTACAAAGATATAACGCTGTGCATGAAGAGAATGAGCTTTTGCGTTCAGAGCTTGTAACACTCAAAGCAGAAAAAGAGATCAAAGACCAAGAGATCGAGAGACTTTTAGAGCAAAATACTATGAAAGACTTGGAAATAGAAGAGATAGTCAATAAAATAGAAAGTATCATAGGGTAGAGTTGATGAGCAAAAAGATAGGCTTGCGTATTGCTGGAAGACCATTTGATGTAGATGTTGAAGAGCCTTTTATGTCTTTTTTGAAGCAACAGATGGGAAAAGATTTTAACCTTGATGGGAATAATGAAGTTAAAATTCTTCTCCAAGCCTATGTGAGAAAAAACCATGAACTTTTTCTACAAGAGCAGAAAATAAAAGAGATGATAAGAAAATTAGAGCAATAAGATGATATTTTAGAATATTCTAAGTTTTGGGTGCTATAATTTCACCCTCTCAATTAGAGAAACGGTGTGCGCTCATAGCTCAGCTGGATAGAGCACTGGTTTGCGGTACCAGCGGTCGGGCGTTCGAATCGCTCTGGGCGCACCATATTTACTTTATATAAACCCTCCCAAAAACAACCAAACACTTACAAAACAAAAACTTCGCAAAAAAAGCTTGTTATTTGAAATTTATTCAGCTATACTCTCATCATAGAAAGATGATTTAGAGTTGCATCTTTGGCTAGTTTTATATTGATGACCTTTCGTTAGCAGTACATTTCCACCAAGTAGAAACTTCTTATTATATTTTCGACCACACTATTTGGTGTGTATTTAAAACAAAAGGTCTAACAATGGCAGATATCGTAAACGGAACAGTTAAATGGTTCAACAGTGAAAAAGGTTATGGGTTCATCGAACAAGAAAACGGAGGAAAAGATGTATTCGTACACTTTCGCCAAATCAATAACCCAGGTTATGGTCGTGTTTCTTTAGACGAAGGTCAAAAAGTAACTTTCTCAGTAGGAGAAGGTGAAAAAGGTCCTCAAGCAGAGAACGTTACACCAATGTAATCTTCGTAAGAGCGATTCTTTCGCTCTTACATCTTAACTCCCTCCTCCAATTTTCTAACTATTAATCTCATTTTTTATAATATTCGCTAACTCAGAACACTTCTTTATCTTTTGTGTATAGTTGAGTGATTCATCTAAAAGTATCTCAATAAAAGCACTTCCTACAATAACTCCATCTGCACCTTGTACTTTTTGGCGTGCTGTTTTTTGATTGACGCCAAAACCAACATAGATAGGTGTTTGTGTATATTTTTTGATAGATGCTAAGAAAGGTTGGAGGTCCTCAGCCACTCCCGAACCTGTGATCCCAGTATAAGCGACCATATAAATAAATTTTTGTGCGTGTGTGATGATATCCTGGATTCTTTGTTCACTATCTGTTGGGGCAACAAAACTAATGTTTGCAAAATCATTTGCATCAAAGAGCTCTTTGTATCTAAGACTCTCTTCGTGTGGCAAATCTGGGATAATAAGACCATTTACACCTAAAGAGCGTGCTAGAGGGATCAGCTTGTTCAAATCTTGTTGGTAAAAGCTATTAAAATAACCCATCCAAAGTGTATCAATATGGGGTGCTACAGCTTCTGATATCTCAAGAAGATGAGAAAACTTGAATCCATTTTCAAGAGCTTTGTGGTTTGCGAGTTCTATAAGTGGACCATCTGCTACAGGATCAGAAAAGGGAACACCCAATTCAAGAGTATCTACACCGTTTTGTGAGAGAGCAAGAGCGAGATCTATACTAAAAGATTTTTCTGGATATCCAGATGTTATATATGCGACTAAATTTTTCAAATTATTTTTCCATATCTGGGATTTTAAGTAAAGAGTAATTTATTTTACTGAGTTTATTGTCTAGTTTTAAGTCATCCTGCCACTTGGCAAACATATCGCTAATATTGAGAAGCCATGTAATAGTCTCATCATTTATTGGCGTCTCTGTATTGCGGAGTATCTCTAGCTCGTCTTCTACAAAAGCTGCAAGCCTAGACATCGGTATGAGTTTTAAAAAACCTGAAGCAGATTTGATGTTGTGAAAGACACGAAAAAGTTCGTTGACGCTTCTTTTATAGCTGTTTGGTTTGTTCAGATCCAAGATCATCACCTCCATACTCTCAACCATCATCGCGTAGTGATCTAAAAATTCATCTACAATCTCGAAATCAAAGTTAGCATCAAGATCACTTCGTACACCCATAAAATAAATCTCCTATATGGAGTGGATTATAGCATATTTAAAACCAATTTTGGCGTAGCACAAAGTCGATTCTGTTTTTCGGATCTGGATCGATCTCTTTTATCTTTTCGATCTCTTTGAGTCGTGGCACAAGTCCTGTAGCATTGGCAACTTGTATCGAGAGACCTGGTCTTGCATTGAGTTCGAGGAGCATCGGTCCACGGTTTTGATCGATCACGATATCGGCTCCAAGATAGCCCAGTTTTGTCATCTCATAGCACTTGCAAGCAAGCTCTAGAAGTTCGTGCCAGTTGGCTATCTCTATCTCAGAGAGCTTGTTTTTGGTGTCTGGATGTACAAGTACTTTAGACTGCTCCATGACCGCATGGGAAGCTTGAGCATTTTGAAGATTGATACCCACGCCCACGGCACCTTGGTGCAGGTTTGCTTTGCCATCAGAGAGTTTTGTCGCAAGCCTAAGCATTGCCATCACCGGATAGCCACGAAAGATGATGATACGAATATCTGGAACACCCTCATAAGAGTAGCTCTTCAAAAGAGAATCAGCAATAATCAAATCTTCACAGATCGCTACATCCGGAGTTCCGCTCAAAGAGTAGAGTCCTGCCAAGATATTGGTAACATGGCGCATTAGAACTTCAACAGAGACTTTTTCTCCATTTGCTTTGACAAATAGCTCTTTTTCGCGTGAAGCGATCACCATGATTCCCTTGCCACCAGATCCTCTTGCGGGTTTGAGTACAAATGCATTAAGTCCTTCAAGACGCTTTTGAAGTTCCCCTACATCGTGTTGTCTTGAAAGTGTAAAAAAAAGTTTAGGGGTATTGATCCCCGCTTTTTGCGCTAAAAGTTTTGTTTTGAGCTTGTCATCTACAAGAGGATAGAGTTTTCTATCATTATATTTTGAGATATAGTTGACATTTCGTGCATTCATCCCCAAAATACCGAGTCTCTTGAGTGTCTTAAAAGAGGTGAGAAAAGGCATTAATTATCCTTGAATTCTCTAAAGCGATAGAGTTCAAAGAGTCTATATCCTGTATAACGACCCATGAGCATCATCAATGCAAGTACGATAAGGTTAAGCTCTGGAAAATTAAAGCTCAGATGCCCAATAAGTGTACTTTGCATCACCAAGTACGCGATCGTCGCGACAAACAAGCTTCCAAAACCTTGTATCAGTACCTCTTTCGCACCATCCTCTTCCCATAAAATGGACATTCTTTCTATGGTCCAAGCTAAGATAATAATAGGAAAAACAGCAACGGTCATTCCTGTATTGAAACCTAGGTTGTGCCCAACAACACTTGCTGTGACAATGATAAAAATAACGATGATAATTGTGGTCGCTATCCTTGAGACGAGCAAGAGATTGAGGTGGGAGAGATAACTTCGTATCATGAGCCCGACAGCGACGATCATTATAAAAGTGATGAGACCTGGTAAAAGGGTGGTTTGTAAAAATGCCATCGCAATGAGAACAGGCATAAAAGTTCCGGATGTACGAATCCCTATAAGCAAGCGCATCAACACAGTGATAAGCGCACCCATTGGCAAAAGAAGAAGCATCTTAAAGATACTTTGCTCTTCGATAGGAAGAGAGTGGATACTAAAGAGTCCAAAAACAGAATCATCATAATGTGCCATTGCAAGCTCTAGAGCTGGCATATTTTGCTCTACCATAGAAAAACTCACCTTCGCATTGGACCCACCTACAAGCTCTATAAGAGAACCTCCCCTTTGCCAAAGGAAAAAATCTTTCTCAATATTTTGTTTTGCAGTCATTGCATCAAAGAGCATCCATCTATCTTGATGGTAGATCTCTATCATAGGGGTGAGGCTTTGATTGCGACGCGCATCTTCGAGGAGCAGCCCCATAGCGACACGGCTTTTTACTCCCGCTTCATTCAATATCGCATTGATTACATCCACTCTTTTTTTATTTAGGAGAAGCAAAGAGGAACTCTCTTGCATCGATACACTTGAGAAGAGTTTGATGAGTTCACGTGTGAGTGTTTCATCGTTGCTTGAGCGAGCGAGTGCTTTTTGCAAGAGGTCTTGTTTTGCAAGCTCTTCTGCTTTTGTCCAGATGATCTCTGGATATTGCGGGAGATATTCAAGGGCTTGGGATGTAGCATCACTTTGATCTTGTGCAATCTGTATTTTATAAAAAAGAGTTTGTTTTGAACTCGCTTCGCGAATACTCCACTGGGCTCTTTTTTGTGTCGCATCATGAACGACACTAAAGCCGTATCCTGCTGAGGAGCTTTGTTCAAAGAAAATTTTATATCCTGGAATTTTATCTGGGATGTTGAGGGATACTAAGATGGGGGTTTTTTTCTCAGGTTCAAATTCTACTTTTGCTTCTATAAGCCAAACAGACTTACTTTGCCCCGGGACAAAAGGGATCTGTGTATGATAATGGCGCTCGTAAGCAATAAAACATCCCAAAGCGATCAGGGCGGATACTATAAAATAAAAGGTATATTTAATCATTGACGTCCTGCTTTTTAAGTGGTGAGAGATCTTTGCCACTTACATCCACAAGCGCAATATCTTTGAGGACATTTCTCCCAATGAGAATAGCAAAATCCATATGGTCTCGATTGGTCAAAGTAAATTCACTGAGGTCTGAAAAATCACCAATATTGAGTTTAAGCTTGACAACTATTCTTCTGTCGTAGCCATCAGGGAGGGATGATTGAATAATTTTGACATAACGAGAAATTTTGGTCTCAATGGTATGTGAGGTATTGCTTTTTCTATCGAAGAGGGTAAACTTAACCCATTTTTTTCCATCTCTTTCAAACTCCTCTACATCCCTAGCATCAATAGATGAAGTGTCTGCTCCTGTATCAATGCGAGCCCGAAGTGTGATGCCTGGAGGCTGTATAAATACATTCTCTTCTTGACCCAAAATGAGCTTGCCTTGCAGTTTTGAAACCTCTTTTTTATCTTTGTAAACAATCACTTGCTTTGGTTTGCTTTTAGCAAGTTGCTGCTCTAGAAGTGCTCGTGTTGCGTTTTGCTCACTCTGAAGATTGTGGAGTTGTTGCTCAATGGAAGAAAAAAACTCTTTTTGTTGGAGAACAAGATGTTCAAGAGACTCTTGTCGCTTCTGAGCATTTTTTGCCTGTCTCTCTTGAAGTGATTGCTCTAAAGTCTCTATTTTTGTATTTATCTTTTCAATATCAGCTTTGGAACTGTACAATTGAGAGCTGCTACATCCACTCAAAAAGAGAAAAAAAGTTGAGAATAAAATGGTGTGTAATATGCTGTGATTCAAAAAGTATGTCCTTGTTTTTTTTAGCATTATATTGTAAGAATCCCAACAAAGTATTAAATAAAGCTTTGAGAGAGTTGCTCTTGGTATAATTACAAAAAATTTCGTTAAAATTCTCGGTACGTAAATTTATTTCAAAGAAAAGAGTTTCTCAATGACAAAGAAAATGACAGTGACATCGATACAAAAAGCAAAAGGACAAACTCCTCTTGTAATGATAACAGCGTACGATGCTCTTTTTGCAAAACTTTTAGAACCAAGTAGTGATATGCTTTTGGTTGGAGATAGCCTCAATATGAGTTTTGCGGGACGTAGTGATACTCTCAGCGCAACGATGGATCAGATGATCTATCACACACAAGCTGTATGTCAAGGTGCACCTGAGAGCTTTGTGGTATGTGATATGCCTTTTGGCACCTATACTACCAAAGAGGAAGCTTTAAAAAATGCACTCCGTGTGTATCAAGAGAGTGAAGCGGACAGTGTGAAGATCGAGGGGGGAGCAGACAAGGCTGAGATTATTGCATATCTTACATCCAATGGTATCGCTGTCTGTGGTCATATCGGGCTTTTGCCTCAGGCTGTGCGTAGTGAAGGTGGCTATAAGGTAAAAGGGAAAAATGAGCATGAAGCACTCAAACTCATAGAAGATGCACGTGCTGTGGAAGAGGCTGGAGCTTTTTGCATGGTGATCGAGGGTGTTAAAGCAGATGTGGCGTGTGAAGTGGCAAATAGTGTCAAAATTCCCGTCATCGGGATTGGAGCGGGCAAAAATGTCGATGGTCAAGTGCTTGTTTTTTCAGATATGTTAGGTCTTTTTGAAGCTTTTACCCCTAAGTTTGTCAAAAAATATCTTGATGGAGCAGGAGTTGTCAAAGAGGCTGTGGCAGCGTATGCAGATGAGGTGAAAAAGAAACAATTCCCTCAAGATATCCACACCTATTAGGATGATATATTGATGGACCGAATGGTAGAGATAGAAACATTTTCTCAAGAGGAAGAGTCACATGAAATTAGACTTCGTCCCGATGCGTGGAATGAGTATATAGGGCAAGAACAGATCAAAAAAAATCTCTCTGTTTTTATACAAGCGAGCAAAAAACGTGAAGAAGCACTCGATCATGTTCTCTTTTATGGACCTCCAGGTTTAGGCAAGACAACACTCGCTCTTATCATTGCCAATGAGATGAATGCCAATATAAAGGTCACCGCTGCTCCTATGATAGAAAAGAGCGGAGATCTCGCGGCAATTCTGACGAATCTAGAGGAGGGGGATATCCTTTTTATCGATGAGATTCATCGCCTCTCACCTGCGGTTGAAGAGATCCTTTACTCCTCTATGGAGGATTACCGCATCGATATTATTATAGGGAGTGGTCCTGCTGCACAAACGGTAAAGATCGACTTGCCACGATTTACTCTTATTGGGGCGACTACGCGTGCGGGGATGCTCTCGAACCCACTTCGTGATAGATTTGGGATGAGCTTTCGTATGCAGTTTTATAACTCTGATGAGCTCTCAAAAATTGTGCGTCAAGCATCACTCAAACTTGGCAAAGAGATCGTGCATGAAGCTTCTTTAGAGATCGCAAAACGAAGCCGTGGCACGCCTCGTATAGCCTTACGCCTTTTACGTCGTGTTCGAGATTTTGCGGATGTAGTAGGTGAAGAGAGTATTGAACACGCACGTGCAAAGTACGCACTTAATGAGCTTGGGATCAATGCCCACGGTTTTGATGAGATGGACTTGCGTCTGCTTAACCTTTTAGTCTCAGCCAATGGAAGGGCGATGGGGCTTAGCACTATTGCAGCCTCTTTAAGTGAGGATGAGGGAACGGTAGAGGATGTACTTGAGCCTTATCTCATCGCAAATGGTTATTTGGAACGCACAGCAAAAGGGCGGCGTGCTACGCGCAACACTTATGAGGTTTTAAATATGCCTCCACCACTTGAAGAGGGGAATATGCTCTAATGAAACCTCAATATTTTGTAGCGATACTCTTTGCTACTTCACTCTATTGGATGTATCTTCTGTATGCTCCTTTTGTTTTGGGGATCATTATTGCTGCGCTTCTAGCGATCTCAACATCGAATGTGCAAGATTTTTTTGAAAAGCACCTCAAGTCGAAGTTTTGGGCGGCACTGTGTTCGAGTTTTTTATTAGCGGTTTTATTTTTTGTACCACTTGGCTATTTTTTGGTCACACTCACGATGAAGCTCAATGCGATGGATCCGATCGTCTTTACCAATATAGAACTCACCATCAAAGAGTTTGTAGCCAATCCTCCTGAGTATCTCTCTTTTTTGAAGCGCTATGCGATCGATGCGATCGATGAGATCAATATGAACTCTATGGCGACCTATGCGCTCACCATGACAAAGGATGTAGGAGCTTTGAGTGCGATGTATCTCAAAAACTCTTTTTTGGTGATCATCTTTTATTTCTTTGCGCAGTATAATGGTGCTTTTGTGGTTGATCTGCTTAAGCGTGTCGTGCAGATGTCTGTAGATGAGACGACACTCTTGGCAAAAGAGCTCTCTTCTGTGATGAGTGTTGTGTTTTACTCTATCATCGTCAATGCAATGTTTCAGGGCGTTCTCTTTGGGGTGGCGATCTCATTTATGGGCTATAATGGGCTTTTGTTTGGGATCATGTATAGTTTTGCATCCCTTGTTCCTGTTGTGGGTGGAATCATTATGTGGCTTCCATTTATGCTCTATGAATTTTCTATTGGTAATAGTGCAAATGCGATATTTATAGCGCTCTATACAGTGATCATGATCTCTATTATTGCAGATACATTTATCAAACCACTGATCATAAAAGAGATCAATTCACGTCTTTTAAAAGAGGATGATGCACGGATGAATGAGCTTGTGATCTTCTTTGCAATTATCGCAGGGCTTACAACTTTTGGATTTTGGGGAATGATACTCGGACCTGCTATTACAGCATTTTTCTTGACTATTTTAAAACTTTTTGAAGCACGTACGAAAGAGTGCTCGCAAAATCAAGAGCGATAGATCTCAGGGTGATCCCCTTTAAAACGTCTATGGAGCCAAAACCAAAATTTTGGTTCTTTACGTATGAGTGAGGCGAGCCAATCAGCTTGGTCTTGGGTTGCTTTGAGGATATCCTTTGCTTCATCTTCACTTTTTTCTACAGGGATCTCATCAAAGATCTGTAAAGTATAATTCTCTTCATCATCGGTGTGCATAGCCACAGGGATGATGGCCGCATCAAATTTTCTAGCGAGATAAGCGGGGGTAGAGGTTTGGCGCAGAGTTTTTCCCATAAATTCAATAATGACACCCTCTCTTTGGTTGATATTAGTATCGATAAGAATGCCACAAGCTCCCCCTTTTTTAAGGTTTCGTATGAGGGGTTTGACGATGTTTGTTTTTTCCATAGAAGTGTTGCCAAAACGATCACGTGATTCTATCACCCACTCTTCATAGGCCTGATTTTTCATTTTTTTATACACGGCAATGAGAGGTTCAATAAACGCAGCGATGCTTGCGCCACCGAGTTCCCAAGAACTATAGTGGGTAGTAATGTAAATGATGGGGCGTCCTTGTTCATGTACTCGTTGAACTGCTTGAAGATTACTGATCGACACTCTTTTAGCTAACTCCTCTTTGCTCATATGGCCTAACTCCATGAGATGAAGAAAGTTAAGTGCTAGATTTTTAAAGGCATATTTTGTTATATCTTTTTTTTCTTTGTATGAGAGTGTGTCTTCAAAAAGAAAGTCAAGATTTTGATAGGATGTTTTTCGATATTTAAAAGAGAGTAAATAACCCATAGATCCCAAAAAAAAGAAGAAATTTTTTCTCCAATTTCGTGGGAGCTGCATTAAAAGTTTTTCGAGGAATAAAAAGAGTTGAAATCCCATAGTGATAGTATCCTTTAATCTAAACTAGAATTATAACAGAAACATTTTGGTATACTTTCATCAATTTTTTAACAAGGGTGAAATGAAGATGGTTCCATCAGATATTCAGGACTTCTCACAGGGTCGAACGAAAGCCCGAGCTTATTTTTGTTATCTTTTTTCCAAAAATATTCCCAATAGACTCCCCTCTATTAGCAAAGAGATGGTAGTTCCGCGTCTTTTAAAGATCAAAGCTGATTTAGAAAATCTCGATGGGGTATATTTGCTTGATCCGCAGGGTGTTCAAATCTCACCAACCTATAGACAACATCTACAGGTGGATGGAGATATAGGAAAAATACTCGCAGATAGAGCTTATTATTACCGTGCTGTACGTGAGGGAAGATGTACGATCACTGATCCATATCCTTCACTTATGACGGGGGATTTGTGCGTAACGGCATCGCAACCTATCTATGATGATAGCGGTACTTTAAAGTACATCGCTTGTTTGGATATGCCTTTTGATGAGGTGCTTAAAATCACCCATCTTAATACCTTGGATACTTTTTTTACGAAACTTTTTAGATACTCTTATGCCCTTTTCGCTTTTGCTTTGATCGCGGTTGCTTTATTGCTTTTTGTCAATGGGATACAAAGTTTTTTTGTGTATGAGATCTCCGCGACCCATTTTGAGGCCAAGAATGTTTTTGAGGCGACCATCTTGCTTACACTCTCCTTGGCAATTTTTGATTTGGCGAAGACGCTGATCGAAGAGGAGATCATGGGGCGCGATAGGGAGCACAATATTTCTGGCCCTCATAAAACAATGGTTCGCTTTTTGGGTTCGATCATTATCGCACTCTCTATTGAAGCGCTTATGCTTGTCTTTAAATTTGCAATTACAGATCCCGAAAAGCTAATGTACGCAATGTATATTGTAGGTGGGGTTGCGATGCTCCTCATAGGACTTGCAATTTATATAAAATTTACAAAACTAAAGATTGATCAATGATAGCAATAGTAGATTATAATATGGGAAATCTTGCGAGTGTACAAAATGCATTTGCCTCTTTGGGATGTAATACAGTTATCGAGAGTGATCCAGCAAATTTTCATAAATATGAAAAACTGATACTTCCTGGAGTAGGTGCTTTTGGTGATGCAATGGAGCATCTCAAAGAGCGTAATATGGTGGAATCTTTGCGTGCGTATGCGGCAAGTGGAAAACCGATGCTTGGAATCTGCTTGGGGATGCAACTGCTCTTTGAATCGAGTGAAGAGTTTGGTTCAAATGAAGGTTTAGGGCTTATTAAAGGGCGTGTGGTCGCTTTTGATACGACTAAATTTGATGAAAAGCTCAAGGTGCCACACATGGGTTGGAACAGGATGTTTACAAAACAACATCCCCTTTTTGAGGGGTTGGATGAGGAGCATTACCTCTATTTTGTTCACTCCTTTCACGCAGTATGTGACAACGAAGCGGACAGTATTGGAAAAACAGTCTATGGATATGAGTTTACATCCGCAGTTGCGCACGATAACGTGATGGGGATTCAACCACACCCAGAAAAAAGCCATAAAAATGGGCTTAAAATATTAGAAAACTTTATAGCACTTTAAGAGAAAAGGATTTATTGAGATGACACTTTACCCAGCGATTGATTTAAAAGACGGCAAAGCAGTTCGCCTTACAAAAGGTTTGATGGAAAGCGCGAAGATATATTCAGATGAGCCGTGGAGTTTAGTGAAAAAATTTGAAGAGATGGGAGCCCAGTGGGTACACTTGGTAGATCTCAATGGAGCTTTTGCAGGGGAGCCAAAAAATCTTGAGCAGATCATCAAGATTCGCGAAAACTGTAATGTGAAGCTTGAGCTTGGTGGTGGTATTCGCGATGAAGTGACAATTCAGAAGATGCTAGATATTGGGATCGATAGAATTATTTTAGGTTCTATCGCAGTTAAAGATCCAGCTTTTGTTAAAGAGATGGCAGCAAAGTACCCTATCGCTGTAGGGATAGATGCGATTGATGGTTATGTGGCTGTTGAGGGTTGGGGTGAAGTGAGCACCATGCGCGCGACAGATCTAGCAAAAGAGTTCGCAAATGCTGGGGTTGAAGCGATTATTTGTACAGATGTTGGCAAAGATGGTACATTAAGTGGTGTAAATGTCGATTTTACTTTAGAGATTGCTCGTGCAAGTGGTGTAGCTACTATTGCAAGTGGTGGTGTAAAAGATGAAAGTGATGTTATGGCACTGATTCAGACCAAAGAGGTCGAGGGTGTCATTATAGGTAAAGCTTACTACGAGGGGAACATAGACCTTGAAAAACTATTCGCAAAATTGGGTTAATGGAAAAAAAAACAAAATTTTGATAAGATTAGTGACAAAATTATGTAAATATAATAATGAAAAGGATTTCAATTGAAATTACTTGTAGTTGATGATAGTTCTACAATGCGCCGTATTATTAAGAATACTCTCGCTCGTTTGGGATATAAGGATATTTTAGAGGGTGCTGATGGCGTTGAAGGTTGGGAAGCTTTGGATGCAAATCCAGATGTAGAGATGCTTATTACTGACTGGAACATGCCCGAGATGAATGGACTTGAGCTTGTGAAGAAAGTTCGTGCGGATCAAAGATTTGTGGATATGCCTATTATTATGGTTACAACGGAGGGTGGTAAAGCGGAAGTTATCACAGCTCTTAAAGCAGGTGTCAACAACTATATCGTGAAGCCATTTACTCCACAAGTTTTAAAAGAGAAACTTGGTGCTGTAATGGGTGTTACGGAGTAATGCAAGGGCATTACTATGAGTTGGTAGTAAAAGTCTCTTCTCATCAAGACTTATATACCGACTTTTTGAGTGATACACTTCCTATCGGATTTGAAGAATTTGATGGTGGGTTTATTGTTAGAAGTGAAGAGTCTCTAGAGACCATCGTTTGGGGACTTGAACAGTTTACTGAAGCTTTGCAAAAAGCTTTGGGTGAGACAATAGAGCTTGAGTGCACACAGCAAAAATTAGAAAATAGTGATTGGGTTGAGGCGTATCAAAAAAGTATCGAACCGATTCAGATCGACACTTTTTACATCCATCCAACATGGGAACAACCCAAAGAAAACCTCATAAATATAGCTCTTGATCCTGCTCTGGCTTTTGGAACAGGGCATCACCCTACAACCGCAACATCCCTCAAAGCGATAGGAAAATATGTCAAAGCTAATGATAATGTTTTGGATGTAGGATGTGGAAGTGGTATCTTAGGGATCGGTGCAATGAAGCTCGGTGCTATCGTAGATGCTTGTGACACAGACCCTGTTTCGGTGAATAACTCTCAAGAGAATGCAACTATTAATGGACTTGTATTTGCAAGTATTTGGGAAGGTTCTTCTTCATTAGCCAAAAAGCGATACGATGTCGTCGTCGCGAATATTGTCGCAGATGTGTTGATCTTTATAGCGAATGATCTTAAAAAAGTTCTCAAAGAAGATGGTATACTTATCTTATCGGGGATTCTTGATAAGTATGAAATAAAAGTCTTGAATTCTTATAAAGATTGTGAGATGATAGAGCGTATAGCTCAAGAGGAATGGGTGACGCTCATTTTAAAGAAAAAATAGGAAGATACAAACTATGTCAAAAAAAGAACAAAACAATCCAAACAATGATGATAATAATAACTTTTTTAATAAAAATCCACTTATAACATTTGCAATATTTTCAGTTGTTATTATTCTGCTCTTTAAAGCTTTAGTTGGTGAAAACCAAGGCGTAGATGGACTGAGTAGTACTAATACACGAACAAAAGCAGTAAGTTATTCTGAGCTCAAAAAACTTGTAGACACTAAAAGTGTGGATAATGTTCAAATCGGTCAGACATATATCAAAGCATTTTCTAGTGATGGAAAAACGATGTATACGACAAGAATTGTCAAAGGGGATACAAAGCTTGTTGAAGAACTTGATAAACAAGGGATAGAATACACTGGCTTTAGTGAAACAAACTGGTTTACAGAGATGTTTGGATGGCTTTTACCATTTCTTATTATTATCGGAATCTGGATGTTTTTTGCAGGACGTATGCAAAAAAGTATGGGTGGAGGACTCCTTGGTATGGGAAACTCCAAAAAAATGGTAAGTTCTGAAAAACCGAAAACAAAGTTTGATGATGTAGCGGGTGTCGAAGAAGCGAAAGAGGAAGTACAAGAGATCGTAGACTTCTTAAAATACCCTGGTCGCTATGTTGAGATCGGAGCAAAGATACCAAAAGGTGTTTTACTTGTGGGAAGTCCAGGAACTGGAAAAACACTTCTTGCAAAAGCTGTTGCAGGGGAAGCGGATGTTCCATTTTTTTCTGTCAGTGGTTCGAGCTTTATTGAGATGTTTGTTGGTGTTGGAGCTGCGCGTGTGCGTGATCTTTTTGAGCAAGCAAAAAAAGATGCCCCAAGTATTATCTTTATTGATGAGATCGATGCAATAGGAAAAAGTCGTGCAGCTGGTGCTATGATGGGCGGAAATGATGAACGTGAACAAACACTCAATCAGCTCCTCGCAGAGATGGATGGTTTTGGGACAGATACTCCAGTTATTATCTTAGCGGCAACGAATAGACCTGAAGTACTTGATCAAGCACTTCTGCGTCCAGGACGCTTTGATAGACAAGTGCTTGTGGATAAACCAGATTTTCAAGGACGTGTGAAGATCCTTAAAGTGCATATGAGAAGTGTAAAAATGGATGATGATGTAGAGATCGAAGAGATCGCTCGTCTTACCGCAGGACTCGCAGGAGCTGATCTTGCAAATGTTGTCAATGAAGCAGCACTCCTTGCAGGGCGTAAAAGTCAAAAAACTGTGAAGCAACAAGATCTTTATGAAGCAGTGGAGAGAGCGATCGCAGGACTTGCAAAAAAATCTCGTCGTATCAATCCAAAAGAGAAAAAAATAGTTGCTTATCATGAGAGCGGACATGCACTACTCGCTGAAACGACAGATGGAGCGAAAAAGGTCTCTAAAGTTTCTATCGTCCCTCGTGGTCTTGCTGCACTTGGATATACGCTTAATAAACCTGAAGAGGATAAGTTTATGATGCAACGTCATGAGCTTATGGCGGAAGTGGATGTACTTCTTGGCGGTCGTGCTGCTGAAGAAGTGTTTATCGGTGAGATCTCTACGGGTGCAGGGAATGATCTAGAACGTGCGACAGAGATCATCAAATCAATGGTGCAAACCTATGGTATGACGGATGTTGCGGGACTTATGGTCTTGGAAAAAAGTAGACAATCCTTCCTTGGTGGTGGAGGGCAGGCTACTCGTGAGTATAGTGATGAGATGGCGCGTGATATGGATATGTTTATCAAAAACACCCTTCAAGAGCGCTATCAAACTGTATTGGAACGCTTAGAACAGTATCGCGGTGCTATCGAAGATATGGTTGCACTTTTGTATAAAAAAGAGAATATTGAAGGGCAAGAGGTTCGTGATATAATTATAAACTTTGAAAAAGAAAATAACATAGAATCAAAAGTAGCACATCCGAGTGATCATATAGCGGATGAACTTAAAGAGGATGCTACCATGACCAAGAACAAAGAGCAAAGCGATGATGAAAAATAACCTTTTCCCAGTAGCAAAAGAGGGATGGAACAAAATAGGCTATAGTTTCCTTGCATTTGTTATTGCAGTGGTCCTTGATTTTGATTTTTTACAATTTATCTTTTTTCTGCTCACTCTTTTTCTTGTATATGTGTATAGAAATCCAGAAAGAATGTCTCCTCACTTTCAAGCCGGGAGTGTTGTGAGCCCAGTAGATGGAATAATTACAGCAATAGAAGAGATTGAAGAAGAGGGATACAGTTATAAAATAATAATCGATACAGGCTATTTAAACGTATCTGTTTTAAGAGCTCCCTCTACGTCTAAAGTACTCGAGACTAGTGTATTGCATGGCGCGAGACTTCCTCATGCTTATCAACTTTCAAATAAGCTCAATGAACACACAATAATTGTGTTTCAAGATAGACAAAAAAACAAAATCAAAGTACTTCATAAGCTCAAACAAAGTTTCGATACCTTACATATGGATCTTTTAGCTACACAAGAGGTGACGCAAGGTACTCGTTACGGTGTTATGATTTATGGAACTACGACTCTTTATTTACCGCAAAATTTTAGAATGGATATTAAGGTTGGAGACGAGATCTCTGCGAGTGATACGCTTATAGGCTATTTTTCCAAAAAATGAAAACTAGACCGAGAAATCTAGCTTACATTCTCCCAAATATCTTCACTGCTGCATCCATTTTTACAGGTATCTTTAGCATTATGAGTGCTATCAGTGGGCAGTTTGATAAAGCTGCTTGGTTGATTCTTTTGTCTCTTGTTTTTGATGGGCTTGATGGCAGGGTTGCACGTTTGACCAATACTTGTTCTCGTTTTGGGATCGAGTTTGACTCTTTAGCTGATATAGTGGCTTTTGGAGTTGCTCCTGCACTTTTGATGTATCTTTATGTGGGTGATGAGTTTGGTCGCTTTGGTATCGTCGCTTCAGCTCTATTTGTGATATTTGGTGCTGTACGCTTGGCTCGTTTCAATGTAAGTACATCTCAAGGGGAGCCTTCCGTTTTTATCGGGATACCTATCCCTACTGCTGCCGTATTTATCTCCCTTTTGGTCTTGCTTTTTCAAAAGTATTCTCTCCGTGCGGACTATGGAGTTATTATTTTAGTTTTTGCACTTATTCTCTCTTTTTTAATGGTGAGTAATATTCGCTATCCAAGTTTTAAAAAAGTCGATACAAGTGCAAAAAATACGATGAAATTATTTGTTGCGGTTCTCTTTATAGCGCTAGTTATCTTTATCTACCCTATTGAGGGATTTTTGCTCTTCTTTGTTCTTTATATCTTGTACGGAGCGATTCGAGCATTAGCTTTATTTTTCAAACGTCTCGTAAAAAAAGCTTCTTAGTTTTTCTTCTCTTCTTCTTGTTTAAGAACAAGGAGGGTATTTAAATCGATATCAAAATTAAAATATTCAGAATTAAATCCACTATCTCCAATATGGGAGAGCTGAATGACCGCCCCTTTGTTATTCTTAACCTGCAGATATAGAAGACCTAGTGCATATCTACTCTCGAGATATTGAGAGTCTTTGAGCTTAGAGAGTTCCAAAAGAGCAATTGCATTTTCATGATGTCCTGCTGCAGTGGATGCAACGGCACCTAAAAAGAGGGTATGGGAGTCTTGAATTTTGAGAGTATCAATCATCTGGTTATAGAAGGTATAAGATTCTTCAAAGTTTTTATTATACAGAGCAGCCAGTGCAAGTGCATCTGTAATCTCATGGGTGTACTCAGTTGTGGTCGCGAGAAGATCTTTAAGCTGTTTTATAAGATAGTAAAGACGCCCAGTTATAAGGTTTTGTTGAATGTAAAGATATCTAGTGATACGTGGACCAAAATAAAGATCATCGAAATGGAAAGATTGATCATTTAGATAGTTAAGTACTTCGTAGGCATATTCTTTGTTTTTTAGATTTTTAAAATGTGTATCTATATAGATTAAATGGGGCAAAATGTCGTTGGGTAGAAGAGCGATAAGTTTTTTTGCTGCTTCTTTTGCTGCATTATCATTTTCTAAAAGAGTAGCGATTATTACATCCATAGCAAGATAGAGAGGTCTTTGCTTATCATCTCTTTGAAGCCATTCTGAACTGGCAAAAAAATTGTTTTCGCTGATTTGAATCAAGGTTTTGTAGAGGATGATCTCTTCATTTTCCTCCTCATTTGCTATCGCTTCACTCAAAAAAGATTTCATCTTTTGGTTTTCTTGATGGATCAATTGACCTGTCATCACAGCATAGATCCCTGAGAGGTAGTTTTTTGCGTCTAAATGATAAGAGCGTAAGAAATGTTTATGTGCATCTTGCATATTGCCAAGTTGTGCATAGGTGAGTGCGAGATTATAATGAAGAATCGAGTGTTTAGGCTGGAGTAAGACAAGTTTGGCTAACTCTTTATTGGCTTCTCGAATACGAAAGTCAAGAGCTTTTTGAATTGCATTTGCTATCCCCTTGTTGACGCCTGAAGAGGAGATACTTCTCTTCAGATACTCTTTTGCAGAGTCTATATTATCAATAAAGATATTCGCATTTCCTTTTCGGATGTAGCTAATTGTTTGATCTGCATTAAATATCTTGTAAGGAGAGAAATAAAAGAGCTTTTGGTAATTTACAAATTTACTTTTAGAGATGATATTTCTATATCTGTTTTGCGCTTTGTTTGTATCAAAAAGGGAATTTTTGAGTGTTACTTTGATAGGATAGGGTTTATAAACATCTTCTCCAAACATATCCGTGACATTATCTATCTCTTTACTTGCAGTACCAACTCTTCCTGCTTTGAGGTTCACAAGAGCGAGTGCTACTTGGGCTTTGATCGGTTCTATATTTTTTACAAGTGCATCTTCTAAATACTTGATCGCAAGGGTAAGATCTCCTATACGTGCATATAAAAGACCAAGACTAAAGCTGTCACGAGGGCCAGGAGTACTTTCCATTGCTTCTATTGCAGCATAGTTGTTTGAATAGAGTGCATTGATCCTTGCTGAAAGGTTATTTTGAACTGATTCATACTCTTTGGATGTAGGGTTTTTGAGGGCACTTAAAGCTTCAAAATAGTTGTGTTTATAATAATTGATAAGCGTATAGTAGTAAGAGTATAAGGGAGATTGCATCTCGTTTGGCAGATAGGCGTATGCAAGATCGATATAGTAATGGAAACTTTTTTCATCTTCGAGGTGCAGGGCGCATACGGCTGCATTGATAGCGCTAACACAGCTTTTTTCGTTATTTTGGATTGCTCGCTTAAATGTGGATAGCGCTGTATCGTATTGTTTGTCTTTGAGCTGTGCGACTCCAAGATTATATAAAGAGATCACCTCACTATAGTGTGCGATTTTTTCATAGAGCACAAGCGCTTCGGTTTTTGAACCACTAGAATAGAGATAGTTTGCCTTGGCTATCATCTGCTCAAGTCTTGTTGGCTCTATTTTTTCGATAGTTTTTTCTTGGAGTTTTTCTTCGATATGATCGAGGCTTTGGATCTGTTCTGGCTGTGAAGGGGATGAGAGGAGCAAAATTAAAAGCAATAGAAGAAGTAAAGCCCCAAGGGAAGCGCCAATAATGATGATAAGTTTTTTGCGGGAGATCTTGGGATGTTTGGCTGTAGAGAGCTCTTCATCTTGAGGATGGGCTGTAAAATCAGCGGCATCACTCTCTTCAATGATAATTATGTCTTCTACAGGCTCAGCCATTTTTTCCCTTGTTATAGCGCTTTTTTCTATACGTTAGATAGCAAAAAAGGTGCCAAGTATATTCTAGAAGTGTGGAGTGAGATAAGGCTCTAGAACTTTTGGAATACGAATGGAACCATCTTCATTTTGAAAGTTCTCCATGATCGCGACAAGTGTACGTCCAACAGCCAAAGAGGAGCCGTTGAGTGTATGTACCATCGTATTTTTCTTGCCATCTTTGTACCGAATCTTTGCACGTCTTGCTTGAAAATCTCTTGTGTTGGATACTGAAGATATCTCTCTATAGGTGTTTTGTCCAGGGAGCCACACCTCAAGATCTACAGTATAGGCAGCTCCAAAACCGAGATCTCCTGTACAAAGAGTCACAAGTCTGTGTGGAAGCTCTAAGGCGGTGAGTAGATCTGAAGCACACGAGACCATCTCATCAAAAACCGCTTCACTTTGCTCTGGAGTAGTGAGTGAGACGAGTTCAACTTTATGAAACTGGTGCTGGCGGATCATCCCACGTGTGTCACGTCCTGCAGCTCCCGCTTCTTTTCTAAAACATGAAGTATAAGCTGTGTGTTTCAAAGGCAAGTCACTCTCTTTGAGGATCTCATCTTGGTAGAGGTTTGTCACTGGTACTTCAGCAGTTGGGATCAAAAAGAGCTCTTGATCTTGCACTTTATACAGATCCTCTTCAAACTTTGGAAGCTGTCCTGTTCCCTCGAGCGCTGCACGATTGACCAGAGCTGGAACACTCACCTCTTCAAATCCACGGCTACGGTTAAAGTCAAGCATAAAGTTGATAAGCGCGCGTTCTAATCTCGCACCCATTCCAAAGCTCACACTAAAGCGGCTCGTCGCAAGTTTGACTCCACGTTCAAAATCGATCCAGCCATTTTGTTCTGCTAACTCCCAGTGCTCTTTTGGAGTAAAGCTAAATGTTGGAGGAGTGAGTACTTTTTTGATCTCTATATTACTCTCTTCATCTTCTCCGTCTGGCACAGAATCATCAGGAGTATTAGGAATAGCCATAGCAAGAGTTTCTAGCTCCTCTTGCTTGAGTCTTTGGATCTCAATAGCATCAGCGATTTTGAGCTTATTTGCATCTACTTTTGCTTTGAGCTCTGTGACATCTTTTCCCTCTTTTTTATAGATACCAAACTCTTTACTCATACTATTTTGCGCTGCTTGGAGTGTCTCGTAGTCTATTTTTGCGACTTTGAGCTCTTCGTTTTTAAGGCGCAATTCTTCAATAAGTGTTGCATCGACCCCTTTGCGCAGGAGTTTTCTCTTTAGCTCAGCAAAAGCATCATCGTTGTGAAGTAGTTTTAAATCAATCATAATCTTCCTAATCTCTTGTGAAATTTTTTGTTTTTCTGCTCGCGATTATAGCAAAATATCTTTGGCTATTTGAAATTGGTTCGCGGTCATAAGGTGGATCTTGGGATGTAAGGCTTTGATCTCTTCAAAAAGAGTTTTACTCAGCTCAAAGCCCACCTTATACTCTTCCTCTTCCCCTTGTGCATGTGCAAGACGAAGTTTTTCCAGCCAGATCTGTGGGACATTGATCCCTGGAACATGGGCCGAGAGAAACTGTGCGGTGCGAAACTTCATGATAGGAAAAAGCCCCATAATAAGTTCCGCTCGTTTTTGATCAGGGCAACACTCATAATTTGCTTTGTCCAAAAGATCGAGTAAAAGTTTTGCATTTTCTACGTCATACACAGGTTGGGTGATGATCCCCAATGCACCGTGTTTGATCTTTTTTTGCATCTTTTTTTGGAGTGTCTTTGGATTTTTTGCAAAGGAGTTGACCACGGCAAAGGGATAAATAGGCTTGGGATGTAGCATGAGTGGCTTACCTGCATAGTTGATACCACTATTAAAACAAGTGATCATCTCTAAAAGTAGGGTGCTATCTCCCTCAAAAACACCCTTGACATGAGGTTGATCTGAAATAGTTGCCGGATCACCTGTAAGTGCTAAAATAGCGCGAACATCTACTTCATTGGCACCAAGAAGGTCTGATTGCAGGGCTATTTTGTTGCGATCTCTCATACTCATAGTCGCGATGACGGGTTTATTGAAATGATCTTGGAGCATTTTTGCCGCAAAAAGTGCATTGTATTTGAGCTTTGCAAGAGGATTGTCGGTTGTAGAAAAACCATCTACCATATTATGCAGCCCAAGTGCCTCTATCTTCTCTATGACGGGGAGAAACTGAGGGGAATGCGATGGGGTTGTCTCAAGGGTAATGTATGTGCCATTTTTTAATTTATCTATGAGTGTATCAAACAAAAACAAGTCCTAAGTCGGTATAATTCCGCAATTATAACAAAAGACTTCTTGCAAGAAGTCTAAAGAGAGTATTATATGTTGAAACTGGCTGTATTTGATTTTGATTCCACCTTGATGGATGGAGAAACGATCGATTTTTTTGCCGAGGAGCTTGGGATTGGTGAGCAAGTAAGCCGTATCACCGAAGAGGCGATGAGTGGAAGACTTGATTTTTTTGAGTCTTTGCAACAACGGGTCCAACTGCTCAAAGGGCTTGATTATAGTGTGGTCGAAAAAGTAGCACATAATCTTCCTTATATGAAGGGTGCAAAAGAGACCATAGCTGAGCTCAAAAAACGTGGTATGACGGTGATCTGTTTTAGTGGTGGTTTTCGTGATGCTACAGGCTATGCGAAAAATATCTTAGGCTATGATGCAGATTTCTCTAACGTGCTGCACCAAAAAGATGGCAAGCTTACAGGTCTTGTAGGTGGCGATATGATGTTTTCCCACTCCAAAGGGGATATGCTCCAAAGACTTCAAGCGATACTGGGAATAAGTGAAGAAGAGACACTTGTGTGTGGTGATGGGGCAAATGATCTTTCAATGTTTGCGCATGCTGGCACACGTGTCGCGTTTTGTGCAAGAGAGATCCTGCGTAAAGAGGCAAATATTATTATTGAAACAAAAGATCTCACACAGATCTTAGAAAAATTAGAGGATTAAAATATGTTAGAAAGTACAGTGTGGAGACAATACCACGATGAAAATAATTTTAGAGAGCTTTTAAGCCCTCTGTGTAATGTAGATGTGATCGATATGATCGAAGATGACAAAGATCTCTATAATGTCATCAAAGCAAAACTTACCAAAAAAGAGCTCAAACTTCTTGCGATGGATCTTGCAAGTGTTGGCGACGAGGCTTTAAAAGAGGCGTTTTCTTACGATGCTGATGCTCTGCAAAAAGCAAAGTTCAAACTTTATAAAAAGCTCAAGCAAGATAAATTTCGCCTCTCCCTCAAAGCTTCTTCAACTGATTACGAAGAGTAGAGCGTTCAGATATTTTTTGTAACCAAAGTGTAATCAAGCTCCATTAGAATTCCCCATCTAATAAGTACACGGAGTTTACAATGAATATGAAAAAATCTGCTACGGCACTCTTGGCTGTAGCTTCTCTTTGGGCGAGTGCCTCTGCAAACGATCAAATCAGAATCGTTGGTTCTTCTACAGTTTACCCATTTACAAGTTATGTTGCTGAAGAGTTAGGTGCGATCACTAATTTTGCTACGCCTGTTGTTGAATCTACAGGAAGTGGTGGTGGAATGAAAATATTTTGTGCTGGTGTTGGTCTTGACACTCCAAGCTTTACAAATGCTTCACGTGCGATGAAACCAAAAGAGTTTGAAACATGTCAGAAAAACGGTGTAACAGAGATCACTGGACTTATGGTGGGATATGATGGGATCTCAATCGCACAAAGTAAAGAAAACCCAAAACTCAACCTTACAAAAGAGCAGATCTTTTTAGCACTAGCGCAAGAGGTTCCTAGCAAAGATGGAAAGTCTCTGATTGCAAATCCGTATAAAAAGTGGAGCGACATCGATGCATCTCTTCCAAAAAGAGAGATCCGTATGATCGGGGCACCTTCAACGTCAGGAACACGTGATTCTTTCGATGAGATGGTGATGGAAAAAGCATCTAAGAGTTTTCCAATTTATGGTGGAAAATATAAAAAGATCAGAACAGATGGTGCCTACATTCCAGGGGGTGAAAATGACAACCTGATCGTACAGCAACTTGCACAAGACAAAGATGCGCTCGGATATTTTGGATATAGCTTTTTAGAAGAGAACCACGATAAGATCGCTGGCGTAACACTTAATGGTGTAGAGCCAACGGCTGAGAACATTGCGGATGGTTCTTACCCTGTATCTCGTAGTATGTTTGTCTATATGAAAAATGCTCATATCGGAAAAATTAAAGGTGTATCAGAGTTTATTGAACTTTATGCAACAGAGTCTATGATAGGTCAAAGAGGAGTTCTAAGAACTATAGGACTTATCCCTATGCCAAAAGAGATGCTTAAAAAAGTACAAACTTCTGTAAAAAACAAAACGCTTTTAACAAAAGAGATGGTTGAAGCGCATACAATTTTACCTCTGAAATAAGGGTTTTACAAAATGATAAACTCTAGCGCAAAAAGAAGGGACTTGATAGAATCACTCATCAAGTCTGTTCTTATTTTTGCGGCATTTATATCCGTACTTACTACTTTTGGCATCCTCTTTTCCATTATCTTTGAATCAGTCCATTTTTTTCAAAGAGAGAGTATTTTAGATTTTTTATTTGGCACTGAATGGAATCCTGATACAGCATTTTTATCTGGTACTGCTAGAGGGGCTGAGGATGTAGCCAGTGCTCAGTTTGGGGCTGTTCCTATTTTTGCAGGAACCTTTTATATCACATTTATCGCGATGGCAGTGGCTGTGCCTATTGGTCTTTTTAGCGCGATCTATATGTCAGAATATGCATCTACAAAAGTTCGTAACATCATCAAACCTACACTTGAAGTCTTAGCGGGAATCCCTACTGTTGTTTATGGTTTCTTTGCAGCGATCACAGTTGCTCCTTTTTTGGTAGATCTTTTTGCGACTTTTGGGATGGAAGCATCTTACAGAAGTGCTTTGGGTGCAGGTGTTGTGATGGGGATTATGATCATTCCTATTATCTCAAGTTTGAGTGATGATGTGATCAACTCTGTTCCGCATAATATGAGAAATGGAGCGCTTGCACTTGGGATGAACAAGGCAGAGACCATAAAATTTGTTGTCCTTCCCTCAGCAATGCCAGGGATCATTGCAGCTGTTTTGCTTGGTGTTTCCCGTGCGCTTGGTGAGACGATGATCGTTGTGATGGCAGCGAGTTTGCGACCAAACCTTACGATGAATCCTTTAGAGGACATGACAACGGTTACTGTAAAAATTGTGGAAGCTTTAGTTGGAGATCAAGAGTTTGACAGTTCCTTGACACTTTCCGCTTTTGCACTTGGACTGGTCTTATTTGTGGTGACTCTTATTATCAACATTGTATCGATCGTGACCATTAGACGTTATCACAAAAAATATAAAATCTCGAACTTATAAGGCTTGCAATGGAGACGAAAATCAATAAAAATAATAATTTTTATATCCCGCAGATAGAAAAAAGAAACAAACAATCAAAGCGTTTTCGTTTGTATGCACTGAGTGCGGTTGTGCTCTCTTTGTCCTTTTTGGCTTTTTTTCTTATTGATATTATCAAAGCGGGTATTCCTGCTTTTACCCAATCGTCGGTTAAAATTGAGATCAGTATAGATGAAGAGACGGCAAATAATCCTTATGGGATATTAGAACGGGATATGAGTCGCTTGGTAAGTCGCGCATGGTTGCGCTCTTTTCCAAAAGAGATCGAAGCACATCCTGAGTGGATAGGAACGACGCAAACTTTTTGGGCACTTCTCAATGCTGAAGCAGATCAGTATCTCAAAGGAACTCAAAGTAAGCTCAAAGAGAATCAAAAAAGTAAACTCGATGCTCTTTTGCAAGAAGGACTTATTGAGCGAAAGTTTAATGCAACATTTTTCTTTACAGGAGATTCTAAAATCCCTGAAAATGCTGGATTTTATGCGGCGATAGTGGGCTCTGTTTTGACAATGCTCGTCACTATGAGTCTTGCCGTACCTATTGGAGTAATGACAGCGGTGTACTTAGAAGAATTTGCTCCAGATAATAAGCTCACGCAGATTATTGAGATCAATATCAATAACCTTGCAGCGATCCCATCGATTCTGTTCGGGCTTTTAGGACTTGCGATCTTTATCAATTTTTTTGGGGTACCACGAAGCTCTCCACTGGCTGGTGGTATGACACTCGCACTGATGTCGCTTCCTATCATTATTGTTAGCTCTAAGGCAGCGCTTAAATCAGTACCTGCGAGTATTCGCCAGGCAGGGTATGCTCTGGGGCTTACAAAATGGCAAGTGACAAAAGATCATGTACTTCCACTTGCATTTCCTGGGGTGCTCACAGGATCTATTATCGCTCTAGCACAAGCGATGGGGGAGACAGCTCCACTTATTATTGTTGGGATGATCGCTTTTGTTCCAGATCCAGTGACGAGTCTTACATCCGCAGCGACAGTGATGCCCGCACAGATCTTTACATGGTCAGGGATGCCTGAACGTGCGTATATAGAAAAAACAGCAGCAGGGATTATGGTGCTTCTAACAGTGCTTATCTCGCTCAATACAATAGCAGTATTATTAAGAAAGAAATTTGAGGTGAAATGGTAATGGATGTAAAAGTAAAAGTAGACAAACTTAACCTTTGGTATGGAACGAATCAGGCACTCCATGATATCAGTATTGATCTCTATGATAATAAGATCACAGCACTTATCGGGGCATCTGGATGTGGAAAATCTACTTTTTTGAGATCTCTTAATCGTATGAATGATCTCGTTGAGAGTGCAAAGATCCAAGGAAACGTCATCGTCGATGGAAAAAATATTTATGATAAAGACATTGATGTAGTGAGTGTGAGAAAACGTATAGGAATGGTTTTTCAGCAACCCAATCCTTTCCCAAAATCGATCTATGAAAATGTCGCTTACGCACCACTTAAGCATGGAATTGTTAAAAAAGGGAGTGATTGTGATGAGCTTGTCGAGAGTTCGCTCAAAAGTGCGGGGATTTGGGAAGAGGTTAAAGATAAACTTCAAGCTCCAGGAACTTCGCTTTCGGGTGGACAACAGCAACGTTTGTGCATCGCACGTACCATTGCGGTCAAGCCAGATGTAATACTCATGGATGAGCCTACAAGTGCACTTGACCCTATCAGTACAGAAAAGATCGAAGCATTGATGCTTGAACTTAAAAAAAGCTATACAATTGTTACTGTAACGCATAATATGCAACAAGCCGCGCGTATTGCCGACCATACAGCTTTTTTTCACTTAGGGGAACTTGTGGAGTATGATGAAACAGAGAAGATATTTGTCAACCCTAAACTCAAAAAAACAGAAGATTATATTACAGGGAGATTTGGATAATGTTAAAGGTATATGAGGAAAAACTCAAAGTTATTAAAGGCGATATTTTAGAAATAGGCTATGAGGTTTTAGATGCACTAGAACTTTGTCTTAGAGCTTTACAACAAAATCATATTTGTGATTTGAGTAATATTGAATTAAGTGAAAAAAAAATCCTTGCAAAGTCTAACGATATTGATAATAATATTGTGACGACACTTGCACTGTATTCACCTGAAGCCAAAGATCTCAGACATCTTGTCTCCTATCTTAAGCTTACAAATGAGCTTGTGCGTACAGGTGCGAATGCTAAAGATTTTGCGAAAAAGTTCAAAAAATCTTTTACAGATGATCTTAATACGAATATGATCTTAGAATACACCATCCCGCTTTTAAGATCGGCATTGCTTTCACTTAAAACAGCACTTTCTATAGTTGATGAGGTCGATGCAAAGCATATCCAAGAGAAGTATCGCCGTGTTGTAGTAGAGGAGAGTAAAACAGATGATATCTTCTCTATGATAGAGAAAAATATTCTTAAGCTCATTGCTCAAAACCTTGATCTCTCCAAAGAGTATTTTGATATGCTTAAAGCATTACGTCGCTTAGAAAAAATTGCAGACAGATCGGTATCTATTGCAAATTTACTTCAGTTTGCACAAGTGGGAGGGGATATCTCCCAATCATAAGAATAATGTGAGATAAAGAGAGTCCTCAAAATCAATTCTTGAGAATGACTTTAAAGCTTACTCTTCGAGAAAGCTCTTTCTCTTCTTTCTCTTCAAAACTTATTTTTTTGGCATAGCTCAAACCGCTCCCCTTGAGGATCTGTGTCAGCCAATTTTGCATCTCTTTGTTTTGTGTTACAAAAAGATAGCTAAGTGTTGCAAAAGAGCGATTCATAGAGAGCTTTTCGTTTTTGAGATATCGTTGTGTAAAGTCTACATCTCCCCACTCACTTGAAGTATGTCCATTTATCTCGAGAGTTTGAATCTGATCTTTGTATCTATACAAAAGAGCAAGAAATTTTTTAGAGAAATGATCCAAAAAGAGCTGTTGTTCTTCTGTGAGCTGATACTCTCCCACTTCAAAATACAGATCTTGACTATTGAGCTCAATCGTAAGGTTTCTTGTAATCGTGATCTTTTCTTCTCTGAGCTCTTCTAAAAACTCTTTTTGAAGTGCTTTGTAAATCTGTTCATCGTCAAGTGCCCTTTGTGCGAGGGTACAATCTTGAGTGATCTTAGTGATCCACATATTTGCCTCTTGAGAATTTGGGTCTGTAAAGCTTCCTGCTGCTACTATATCTGAGTTGTGCAATACACTCAACGCATTAAAGCTATCATACGCCTCATCCCCAAAATGCTCTTGGCAAATAAGGTTGAAGTTTTTGTCCATATGGACAAAAAGTCCATCAGTATTTTCTTTGTCTTGAACACTTCCTACTCCTACGATATTGGAGTTTGAAAGCTCTTTAATATCTACGAGGG
The DNA here is from genome assembly GCA_021163845.1 of Helicobacteraceae bacterium. Taxonomy (GTDB): domain Bacteria; phylum Campylobacterota; class Campylobacteria; order Campylobacterales; family Sulfurimonadaceae; genus Sulfurimonas. The sequence goes on from JAGGTH010000053.1 coordinate 37,152, forward strand.
TACTTGAATAGGTGGTGCTAAATGTTTTGTTTGCTAGGATCGTATAATCTTGGTCAAAGTGGATAAGCTGAATCTGCTTTTTGCCTTGCATATCTTGCTTGTTTGCTGCAAGTACAAAGGTATTGTTGCGAAGTTTGAGTAGTTTGTGGGGCTGAAGACTCTCTTTGGCTTCAAGCTCATGAAGCCAAATCTTATCCCCTGTTTCATTGACGCGTGAAAGAACAATGTTTTTTTGTCCATTGCTATGTGTAACACCTACGAGTACGATCGATCCATCATTAGCCTCTATCGCATCGACACCGTAATCATCTTGGGATGTACCATATTTTTTGCTCCACACAAGCGTTCCATTTTTACTAAATCTCGTGAGGTAGATATCATTGAGTCCGAGTCCCGATTGAAATATTTTCTGGTGGGTATTACGTGTACTAGCTGATGTCCCTATAGCAAGGACTCCACCATCTTTGAGTGAGATGAGTTTGCTGAGGGAGTCATAATTTTTGCTTCCAAACTCTTTTGAAAACTCTAGCTGTGCTTCCGCATTGAGCTTCATAAGCAGCAAAGAGCCATCTTGGGTGGTTCCACCAACCATATAGCCATTTGTAGGAGTTTTAAGGAGTGAAAGTGCCTCATTGAACTTTGGAAGCTTATAGGCTTTGTCTTGGATGATATTTGCTTTGTTGTCAATTGTGATGAGATGGATATTCGAGCCATATCTATTGGATGTATGGCGGAGGTACTCAAAAGGGTCTGTAAATGTTTGAGAGGCTTGTGTATTGTTTTTATTGAAGCTTTTTGATATCCCTATGGCACTGATCGTTCTATCATAATCTTGTGTCACACTATGGAGTGAACTTGGGTACTCTCTATTGAGCACTAAAGAAAAATCAGAGGAGTTGGCTTGAAGTAAAAGTGGAAGAAAGAAAAGTGAAAGTGTTATTTTTTTCATAAGGATACTTTTTTTCACTTAGTAAGCAAAAAATATTCCTAGTTGAATAATAGGGGTTTCATCCCCACAAAAAAGAGGGGGAAGAAAGAAAACTTATCTTAAGTTCTCAAATGGTGCAGTTACAACTGCTTTTCTTGTTACAGTGTAAGGAACAAGTGCAGCTGCACGCGCTCTTTTGATCACTGCAGTGATCATATCTTGGTGACGTTTACAGTTTCCTGTAAGACGACGTGGCATGATTTTATATCTTTCTGAAAGAGAAAAACGTAGTGCTCCTACATCTTTATAATCCATAAAATCAACTTTAGCTTCACAATATTTACAATATCTTTTTTTGTATTTTCTTTTTTCTGACATGGTATTACCTTTTTATTATCTATTTTCTAAAACGGAATTTCATCTTCATCAATATCGATCTCTGGAACAGAGTTGCTATTTGGCATCTGGCGACTTTGTGCTTGCGCATTTTGATAACTTGCTTGGCTTGGTGCTTGGGTATTTCCATAGCTTTGTTGCTGGCTCGGCTGTTGATAGCTCTGCTGGCTTCCTTGCTGTGGAATATAAGATTGCTCTTGGTTCATATCACCTTGTGGTGCATTGTAAGAACCTTGATTATCCCCTTTTGAATCAAGCATTTGCATAGTCTCTACCGTCACAGAGTGCTTGGAGCGTTTCTGTCCGTTTTGATCGACCCATTGTTCAAAGTTAAGTCTTCCTTCTACAAGAATTTTACTTCCTTTACGAAGGTATTGGTTCGATACTTCAGCGCTTCTTCCAAAGAATGTGATGTCTACAAAACATACTTCCTCTTTTTTTTCACCATTGCTAGTGAACTTACGGCTTGTAGCAATTGCAGTTTTTGCAATTCCCATTCCACCTTGAGAGTATCTAAGTTCGATGTCGCGAGTTAAGTTCCCAACTAAAATAACTTTGTTGTACATGAGTTTCCTTTACTTGTTTAAGCGTAATGCTTATTACTCTGCTGCTGCTTCTGTTGTTTCTGTTACTGGAGCTTCTTCTGCCACTGGAGCCTCTTCTGCTGCTGGAGCCTCTTCTGCTGCTGGAGCAACTTCTTCTTTTGCTGCTACAGTTTCAGTTTTGTTTGCTTTAGTTACAAGATCGTTCCATGCTTTGATCTCACGGTTTGTATCGTATTTGATCGTTACAAAACGAAGAAGCTCTTCATTGATACGGAATCTTCTTTCTATTTCAGAAATTGCTGATGGAGCAACTGTATAGTAGATAACATGGTAATAACCACGCTCATTTTTGTTGATTGGGTATGCTAATTTTCTCATTCCCATTGCGTTTGTTGCTGCAATTTCGCCACCGTTAGAAGTGATTACCTCTTCAATAGCTGCGATTGTAGCTTGAATCTCTTCTGCTGTTAATGTTGGTTTTACGATTACTAAGTTTTCGTAATTTCTCATAAAATATGATCTCCTTTTGGTATGTCGCTTCGCTGCGGAAGCATTTGTTTCCCTTACGGATCTGTATATATCTTCGTGTAATTACTAAAGATACAAAGAGAAAGGAACTTGGAATGATACATTAAAATTACTTAAAAATCAATGACATAAAAACTTTGCAAATTGCAATGAAATAGAAATATTTTTCTTTTTAGGATATAGTTCTCTTTTATAATTTTTGGAGAATCAATGGCAAAAAGAAAGAAAAGTACTACAAAAAATAGCTCAAAAATTTTAACATATATTGCATGGTTTTTAGCTTTTGTCGCTATGGGTATGAGTGCTTTGGTCGCAGGGTACTATTTTGGATATGAAGATGCAAAAAAAGAGCTTGTAAAACAGACACAAGTAGAGCAGGAAAAAAGACTCTCAGTTCTTAAAAAGCTTGAAGAATTAAGTGCAAAAGAGACAAAGAAAAACGATGAGATCTCTCGTCTTAAAGAGGTCTTGAAAAAAGAGACAGATAGTTATTCAAGTGCATCTCATGAGTATGATGATGCTCCTGTGGTCGTTCCTCCTAAAAGATTAAAGAGAGAGATCAAAAGTATTGTGCAAAAGCCAAAGCTCGCGATCATTATTGATGATATCTCAGTCCAGTCTCACGTTAATGCTATCAAGAGCCTGAATCTTCCTATCACGATGTCTTTTTTACCCCCATCTCCCCAGCGTCCAAACTCTGCAAAACTCGCAGCCAAAGAGGATGTCTATATGGTGCATCTACCTATGGAAGCGCAAAGCTTTAGTGCCGAAGAGCCAAATACCCTTCGGGTAGATGATTCTCAAAAAAAGATCTCTCTTACCATTAGCAATATCAAGCAAATGTTCCCAAAAGTAGAGTTTATCAATAACCATACGGGAAGTAAGTTTACATCCAATGAGATTGCGATGAATAGACTCGTCTTTGCGCTTAAATCCCAAAATATCAACTTTATCGATAGCCGTACAACAGCGCAAACAAAAGCTCCCAAGGTGATGAAAAATTACGGTCTGCGTTACACGGCACGTGATATCTTTTTGGACCATGAGATGGAGAAGACCTACGTGAAAAAGCAGATCAAAAAAGCGATCAGGTTAGCAAAAGCTCATGGAAGTGCTATAGCGATAGGGCATCCGCACGCTAATACTATCATGGCTCTTAATGAATCAAAAAGTCTTTTTAACGAGGTAGAGTTGGTTTATGTAAATAAACTCTACTAAAGCCCAATAATATGATACAAACTATAGACTTTCTTATCCCAGAACTTGAAGTTATGAAAAAATATCCAAAAGAGATATTTTATAAAGGGGATATAAGACTCTTAGACAGAAAGAAGGTTTCTCTTGTTGGCAGTCGCAAACCCAATCAATATGCGAGACAACTCACACACGATATCGCATCAAAATTATCTCAAGCGGGAGTTTGTATCGTCAGTGGTGGTGCTATCGGGGTTGATGCAATATCTCACAAAGCTGCTGGGGCTAACAATACCATCATGGTTGCAGGAACTGGGCTTGATAAAAGATATCCTGCAATCAATAAAAATATTATCCAAGAGATAGAAAAAGAGGGCTTGGTTCTGAGTCAGTTTCCATCAGGTGTGCCATCGAATAGATACAACTTTCCTCTTCGTAATGAACTCCTTGTCGCTTTAGGGGATATTCTTGTAGTCACTTATGCAGATAACAATTCTGGAACTATGAGAAGTGTAGAATATGCTTTGAAAATGGGAAAAGAGGTATATGTCCTAGCCCATAGAATAGGTGAAAGTGAGGGGACAAACAAACTTCTCAGTCAAGGACTTGCCAAAGCGATATACGATATAGATGAGTTTGTCTCTAGGTTTGGAGATCTCAAACAAAAGAGTACTATTCAAAAAGATGAGTTCTTAGAATATTGCCAAAAAAATCCAAGCTATGATGAAGTCCTCGCAAAATTTGCTGCTAAGGTCTTTGAATATGAGCTAAGTGGAAAAATAGCTGTAAAGAATGGGAAAATTCAACTTTTATAGACTTCTGTTTAATAAGTTAAAGTTATTTATTAATCTTACATAATAAGCGATATGTTACTTTTTTTAAGATAGTGTCAAGCTTGATCTAACCGAGTTTTTCCAAGGATATTGGCATGACAATAGACGAGCTTAAAAAATACGACGGTAAAAATGGTGCGAAAGCTTATATCGCTTATAAAAACGTGGTCTATGATGTGAGTGATAGCCCACTTTGGAGTGGGGGTGAGCATGAAGGGGAACATCATGCTGGGGTCGATCTTACCGAAGAGCTCGCCCATGCACCCCATGGCAGTGAAGTTTTTAAAGAGCTTCCAGTGGTCGCTACACTTGAGGGTACTACAAAAACGCAAGAAGATCGAAGTGATGCACCCCAACCTTTAAAATCAAAACTACGCGCTTGGTATAAAAAATATCATCCACATCCCGCAACAGTCCATTTTCCCATTGCGTTACATCTTTTTGCTACTGGTATGGATGTGTTGTTTTTAATCACACCTACAAAAGCGTATGCTCTCGGGGTGTTTTACTCCTTTTTTGTTGCGACGGTGATGGGCTTTGTTGCGATGATTCCTGGGATTTTAAGTTGGTGGATCAATTATGACTTTTCTATGGCGAGAGCATTTGTGATCAAGCTTGTCGTCTCTATTATTACTCTTCTTTTGGGACTTGTTGCTCTTGCTATCTATTATGAAAACCCACATGCTGTGTATGAATATTCGCTTGAGGGGATCCTCTATCATGCGATTGTCCTTATTACAGGATTGAATGTAATAATCCTCGGCTATTACGGTGGAAAAATCACTTGGGGTTATGGTAAAAACAAAACGCTTACAGAGGAGAATAAAGAGGCTGTCTCTGTAGCCAAACATGAAAAGAAAGTATCTCAAAATAGTAGCTCTCAAAGTATCTCTATCTTGATAGGGGGTGCAGCAGGTACTGGGATCGCCACACTTGAAAAGATCCTGAGCGATGCATTTAAAGCGAGTGGCTTTTATATTTTTTCTACAAAAGAGTATATGTCTCGCGTGAGAGGGGGAAGTAACACAACGCTGATACGAATCTCAGATACCCCTTTGCAAGCTCCATGTTGAGAGGTCGATATCTCGATTGCTTTGGATGGTGATGCTCTCAAACATATGCAGCCAAGATGCAATGAGAAAACGATTGTCTTTGCAGATGAAACCTTTGGCGAGAAGGGGGATGAACTCATCTTGCTTGCAATGAAAGAGAGTGCAAAAAAGTTTGGGAATGCAAAATATGCAAACACTTATATTTCAGGAATTCTATTTGGATTTTTGCGTATCGATAAAAGTTTTTTGATCCAAAGTATTACAGAGCATTTTAAAGAGGATGAAGTCAATAAAGAAGTAGCCGAATTGGGCTATGAAGAGGGTCATAAGCTCGAAAATAAAAGTTTCGAAAAACTACCAAACACGGATAACGAGCTCGTACAAAAACTTCACCTCATGGATGGCACGACAGCGTGTGGATTTGGTTTTTTAGCTGGTGGATGTAATATGATCACCTCCTATCCGATGTCTCCCTCTACAGGTGTACTCAACTTTATGGCATCAATGTCAAAAGAGTTTGACATAGCCCTAGAACAGAGTGAAGATGAGATAGCATCTTTGCATATGGTGCTTGGTGGATGGTATGGGGGTGCACGAGCGATGACGACAACATCAGGCGGTGGTTTTGCTCTGATGGGAGAAGCTTTGAGCTTGTCTGGAATGAGTGAAACCCCCGCTGTGATCTATCTTGCACAGCGCCCAGGACCCGCTACTGGGCTGCCTACGAGAAGTGAGCAGGGTGATCTGAACATGGGGATCTACTCTGGGCATGGTCCTTTTCCCCGTGCGGTATTAGCACCAGGTTCACTCCAAGAGTGTATAGACTACGCCTATCTTGCATTTGAACTAGCGGATCGTTTTGCGATCCCTGTTGTTGTGCTGAGCGATCAATATTTGGCTGATTCTGTCTCTATGATAGAAGATGTAGATTTTGCCTCGTATGAACAACGTAGATATAGTGTGAAAACAGAGGAGGGCTATCAGCGCTATGCAGAGACAAAAAATGGTATTAGTCCAAGGGGCATTCCAGCATTTGGAGATGGAGTGATATGCTCTGTGGGTGATGAACATGATGAGAGAGGGCAGATTACGGAAGATTACAAGATGCGCGAGCAGATGGTTGCAAAGAGAGCTCGTAAAAAAAGCGAACTCATTAAAGAGGCGATAGTCCCTGAGGTGATAGGGGAGGGAGATATTGCGATCATTGGTTGGGGCTCGACCAAAGGAAGTATCGCAGAGGTCTTGGACAATCTCAAAAATCCTCGTCTAGCACAAGTGCACTTTACTTGGGTCTATCCCCTCTCAAAAGAGCAATTACAGGTACTTAAGAAGTTCTCTTATCTTATTGTTGTAGAGAATAATGCAGAGGGTGCATTTGCCGATCAGTTAAAACTTCATGATCTGAAAATTCACAAGCAGATCTTACAATCCAATGGTTTTAATTTCTTTGTCGATCAGCTAGGCCCAATGATAGAAGAGTCACTAAAGGAGATCTTATGAGTCAGTTATTTGATAAAGAGGATGTGGATGTAGCGTGGTGTAAGGGATGTGGAAACTTTGGCATTTTAAAACTTCTCAAAGAGGTGCTTGAAGAACTCGAAGTGAAAAAGAATAGTACCGTCATAGTCTCTGGAATTGGGCAGGCGGCGAAGACCCCTTACTACATAGATGCAAATATGTTTGGAGTACTTCACGGTAGAGCGCTTCCTGTTGCTACGGGAGTTAAGCTTAGCAATGAAAATCTTTGCGTGATCGCTGAGGGTGGAGATGGTGATATGTATGGTGAAGGAGGCAATCATCTGATCCATACGATCAGACGCAACCCTGATATTGTCCATATTGTCCACAATAATATGGTCTATGGTCTTACAAAAGGGCAGGCTTCACCTACAAGTCAAAAGGGTTTTGAGACAAAGGTGCAAGTAGAGGGTGTGAAAAATGAGCCTTTTAATCCCTTGGCGGTCGCGCTTTCTTTAAAAGCAGGGTTTGTATCTCGTGTGAATATAGGCGACGCTGAACATGCCAAAGAGGTTCTCAAAGAAGCTTTTAGACATCATGGCTATGCCCTCGTAGATATTTTGCAGCCTTGTGTGACATTTAACAAAACAAATACCTACCATTGGTTCAAAGAGAATACGTACACTTTAGATAAGTCTTATGATGCAGGTGATTTTGAAGGGGCGGTGAAAAAATCTTTTGAGACACTTCCTATGCCTATTGGTGTTTTGTATAAAAGTAGAAAGAATACGCCCACATTTGAGCAGGAGATAAGGGGCGAAGATGCCAAAGCACTCCACTCTGTGACGCATGATATCGCTAAGATTCAAGAGTTGTTTGAGGGGTATTAAGAGCGACTATAAGATAAGCATCGCATCACCATAAGAGTAGAAGCGATATTTTTTCTCGATCGCCTCATGGTAGAGTTCCAGTGCTTTTTCAAGCCCTACAAAAGAAGACACAAGCATCAGCAGGGTCGATTTTGGGAGGTGGAAGTTTGTGAGTAGATGCGTTGCGCGGATCGGTTTGTTGTTGGGATGTAAGAAAAGATTCGCTTCTCCGCTGAGTTTGTCTGAGTTGCGCGCATAGTACTCTACTGTTCTTGTAGCCGTTGTTCCAACGCAGAGGATATCTTTGTCAGAATCGAGGAGCTTTTTTGCCTCTTTTGAGATCTCGTAATATTCTGAGTGCATCGGATGGTCTGTGATCTTATTCACCTCTACGGGCTTAAAAGTACCACTTCCTACATGCAGGGTCACATAGGCGTGGTCGTGATTTTCACATACTCTTTTGTGTTGGGCTGGAGTGAAGTGTAAGGATGCAGTAGGTGCCGCCACAGCTCCTTCATTTTTGGCAAAAACACTTTGGTACTCACTAATATCCTCAGCATTGTCTTCTCTTTGGATGTAAGGGGGAAGTGGCACGTGACCGATCGTATCGATGATAGGTAAAAGTTCTTCAAAGCGAAGCTTTTTATTGTTTTGGTAGAAGTTCACAGTACGACTCCCATCTTCATGGAGTGTTATCACCTTGGCTGTGAGTGCATTCTCAAAATGCAAAAGCGTTGCTTCTTTGACCTTCCCACGAATGTAGACATTGAGATCATAACTATTTAGAGGACGGTTGAGTAGAAGCTCGATCTTGCCTCCACTTGGCTTGTGTCCAAAGAGTCTTGCTTTGATCACTTTAGTGTCGTTGAAGATAAGCGCACACTCTTTTGGGATAAACTTTTCAAAATCTTTAAAAGTGGTGTGGGTGATGGTGTCATTTTGTCTGTTATAGACGAGAAGTTTTGCGCTATCTCTTGGAGATGCAGGGTGGCTAGCTATAAGCTCTGAGGGGAGCTCAAAGTTATAGCTAGCGGTGAGAAGCTCTTTATTGCTCACTTTTTTTCTCTACACTTGTTGCCACTTCATCTTCTGCATCTTCTTCATCTTCCTCTTCAAGCGGTGGTGCAGGATTGACAAGACGCACGATCAAAATAGAGATCCCATAAAGGATCACAAGTGGTCCAGCCATGAGCATCTGTGTGAGCACATCCGGAGGTGTTAAAAGTGCTGCAACGATAAAAATGATAACAACAGCATATTTAAAAAAGTCACGCATCTGTCTATCATCTACCATCCCTAAAAGAGCGAGAAAGTAAGCAAATATAGGAAGCTCAAAAGCAAGTCCAAAACCAAACATGATCTTGGTAAAAAAGCCTACGTAGTCTTCTATATTGATAAGTGGTGTAAATTTAAAAGAACCAAAGGTGATAAGAAAATCAAAACCAAAAGGGGTGACGATGTAGTAGGCAAAAAGCACACCCACAAAGAACATTCCTGTTCCACCTACGATAAATGGGATGATCATCTTTTTCTCATTTGCATAAAGACCTGGTGCGATAAACATCCAGATCTGCGCAAGTATGATAGGCAGGGATGCTAAGATCGCAGCAAAAAAAGAGACTTTGAGTGCGACAAAGAAAGCTCCACCCACTTGGTTTGTCGTGACCATTCCATCCGCAGCGTGAAGTGATTTTTTCCCCACTTCTATCAATGCGACATTCAGAGGCTCTACTATCCAGTTAAGTATTGGTTCGTGGAAGTAAAACATCACAAAAAACATAACGATAAGGCTCGCTACCGAGATCCCTAGTCTTTTTCTAAGTTCAATTAAATGGGGTCGTAATTCATCAAACATCTTTGTTCTCTTCTTTAGCTGGTGATTTTTTCTCAAAAGTTATTTTTTCAGGTTCGCTTGGAACTTTTGGAGTCTCTTTTTTAGGTGTGCCTGTCATCACGTCATCTTTGATCTTTGTGAGTTCTGAGCCAACATCTGTAAAGCTTGTCGCTTTGTTGAGATCTTCACTTGCTTTGAGGAGCTCTTTTTTATAAGCGAGCGCTTCCTCTTTGATATCTGCAACATTCATCTCTTGCTCTATAGAATCTTTGACCGATCCTATTGTTTTTTTTGCACTTCTAAAAAACTTTGCTATTTCGACCATAGCGCTTGGAAGCTTGTCGGGGCCTAAAAATAAAATGGCGATAACTGCTATAATTAAAATCTCTGTGAAGCCTAAACCAAACATAGTAAACCTTGTAGTAAATAAAGTGTGTGATTTTAACGAAAGAATGATTAAAAAATCTTCAAGACGATAAAAAGAGTGTAATCTCGTCGGCTAAAAGATAGTCTGGATTGTAATAAAAGCCATCTTGGGATGTAAGCTTCTTTTTTTCTACAAGGAGCTCGGCTTTGTTTTGTTCTTGGGATGTAAGAAGAGAAGCATCCACTCCTACACACGATCGAAACCCTAAAAAGATCTTCTCCATCTTACTATCTTCAAAAGTAAGCTCTTCGCTTTCATATTCGCAGGGTTTTTGGATGTAGCGCTCTATATCTTTGCTTGGATAAAATCTTTGCTTGTCAAATTTGCCAACAGCACCACTTCCCAGACCAATATAGTCTTTGTATTGCCAATATCCAAGATTATGTTTACTTCGGTACTTTCCAAAATTACTGATCTCATACTGTTCAAAGCCATGCGACTGTATCGCATTAAAAAACCATTGAGTACTACTAAGTCGCTCTTTGGACATAGAGGGCTTTTTCTCAAATGGGGTTCCCTCTTCGATGGTCAGAGCATAGGCGCTGATGTGATTGATAGGAAGAGCAAAAGCTTGTTCGAGATCTCTCTGTAGTAACTCTTGTGTATCCCCGTAGGTCGCGTAGATAAGATCTAAAGAGATGTTTTTGATTCCTACATCCCAAGCATCTTTGATCGCGCGACGTGCGTCATTGCTTGAGTGAGCACGGTTAAGAACTTTGAGTTTTTTGGTATCAAAAGATTGCACGCCAAAGCTGATACGATTGACCCCAAGCTCATACATCCCAAGAAGCCACTCTTTTGTTGCGCTGTTTGGATTGGCTTCGGATGTGATCTCACATCCATCTTGCAGATAGGGCGTGATATATTCAAAGATCTTTTTATACAGATTGGGTGCTACTGTGGAGGGTGTGCCACCACCTATAAAAACAGATTCGATAGAGTTTGCTGTGGCTTGAAATCTTTTGAGTTCAAACTCTAGTTGCACAAAAAGCGCATCCATATATTCCTCTTTGAGTTCAAACTTATCAACATAAGAGTTAAAAGCGCAGTAGTGGCATTTGGAATCACAAAATGGGATATGTATATATAAAAGCATGTGCAATTATAGCTAAAGAAAAAGTGGAGGGGATGTAAAAAGCGCGAAGCTTTTTACTTGGAGTTGAGATCTTTGAGCGTGTCGATAATCTCATCCATTTTACTACTGATATTTCCAACTTCATCAGAGATGTCATTCACCTCTTGGGCATTTTTATTGAGTGAGTCAGAGCTGTCTGAGATAGATTGGATCAGTACATTGGTCGTTGCAGCGGTCTCAGCAAGAGATTTTTGTGTACGCTCTGCGAGCTTTCTTACTTCATCTGCGACTACGGCAAAACCACGCCCATGCTCTCCCGCACGTGCTGCTTCGATAGCCGCATTGAGCGCGAGAAGGTTGGTCTGATCTGCAATATCTCCGATGGTTGCGAGAATCTCTTTAGTTTCGTTGGCGTTAGAGACGAGCGTTTGGAGTTGATCGACCATATCGTTCTCTTTATGGGAGACATCTTGGATTCTTCGTACAGCTTTTGTGATCATGTTCTTGAGCTCTAAAATAGTCGTATTGGTGACCTCATTGATCGTGCTATTGAGCTTTTGGGAAGATTCCATGATCTGAGATTTTGTATCTTCATTCTCCTCTTGCATATCTTGAAGAGACTGACCAAGAAGATTGATGTTTTCTAAAAGTTCAGCCATTTTAGCTTCTACATTGATCTTGCTACGGGCATCAAAGTTTCCATTTGCAAAGTTTTGCAAAGTTGTGATCGCGTTGTCAATATTTTTTTCAGAAAAATCAAGCATATTGTTCATACTGTTACGAAGAACGTGTACATACGGAGTCTTTGAATCAGAACTAATGCGACATGAATAATGCCCTTTGGCTACTTTATCCGCTAAAAGAACCATTTCTCCAGCTACTTTTGTATCAGTAAGCGTAGAATTTTGGTAGGTTGTAATAAGTTTATTGAGTGTTTTTTCTACCTCATTTGTAGTTTTTGGATTGATCTCTATTTTATTTCTCTTATATTCCATCATTGCGATAAGTTGGCGTCTTTTTTTGTCGATCTCTTCATTTTTCCCTAAACCAGCTCCTCTAAGTGACTGGAGTGCTAAAACGAGTATAAAAGCAAGAGTCGCAAGCGCAACATGTACAATAATAGAATCACTGAAAAAGAAAGAAGCGATTAATATCCCAAATACGAAAATTATTGCTATATTTTTTTGTATATCGTTCATTGAGTGTGTCCTATCTTAGAGTTTTGTAAAGATTCTGAGCTTCTTGGATCTCTGGCTCAGTCGCTTTTCTTCTACATGACATATATGTCGTTTCATTCGTGTGAGGATCTTTCATCGGATAAACAGTTGCATAAACCCAGTAGTAGCCACCGTCTTTTGTTTTGTTTTTAACATAGCCTGTCCAGACCTCTCCCCTTTTGACCGTTTCCCAGAGATCTTTAAATGCCGCCTTTGGCATATCTGGATGACGAACAACATTGTGAGGTTTTCCCACAAGCTCTTCGAGTGTATACCCAGCTACCTTACAAAAGTCATCATTTGCGAACTTTATAATCCCTTTAGCATCTGTTTGAGATACTAAAAAGTCGTCATCCTTTAATATATACTCTTGCATTATGTCTTCCAATTGTGATTTTATTTTAACTGTTATATTAGCCATATAAAGATTAATTATAACTTTACTTATGTGATAAAAATGTTATATATTTTCTATGCAAGAATTGTTCGCGACATTTTGCGATATTCTTTGAAAATTAGATTATTTTAATACCATTTTGAGTACAATTTCGACATTAAATATTAGGTGATTCTATGGGTAAAAAAGATTTATACCGTCCTAATGTAGCTATGATCATTGTCTCTCATAAATATCCTGAGCAAAAAGAGCTTTTTATCGCGCAAAGAAATGATTTGTTGGATATCTGGCAATTTCCACAAGGTGGTATTGATGAGGGAGAAGAGGTCAAAGTGGCACTTTTTCGGGAGCTAGAAGAGGAGATAGGTACAGGTAAGGCAAGTATTGTCGGTGAGTACCCAGAGTGGATATCGTATGATTTTCCTCCAAAGATAGCAAAGAAAATGACCCCTTACAAAGGGCAAACACAAAGATATTTTTTGCTAAAATTAGAGAAAAATGCGCAGATCAACTTGGATACACACCATCCTGAGTTTAGTGATTATAAGTTTGTGAGTGTAGATGAAGCATTGCAGATGAGTGCACATTTTAAAAAACCTGTGTATGAGAGAGTGATCTCTTACTTTAAAGAAGAGGGCTATTTATAAGGTGAAAAGAATATGTTAATAGTACAAAAGTTTGGTGGTACGAGTGTTGGTGATTTGGAGCGTATCCAAAACGTAGCAAACCGTGTGAGTAAAACAAAAAAACAAGGCAATGATGTTGTGGTAGTTGTCTCGGCTATGAGTGGAGAGACAAACAAGCTTATCTCTTATGCAGAGCATTTTTCACAGACTCCTTCAAGAGCTGAAATGGATATGCTTTTAAGCTCGGGTGAGCGTGTAACTGCTTCTTTGCTTGCTATCGCACTCAATGAGATGGGGCATGATGCTGTTTCGATGACAGGACGCAAAGCGGGTATTGTCACAGATAGCTTGCACACAAAAGCGAGAATTGAAGAGATAGACCCAACAACGATGCGTGCTGCACTCAAAGAGGGCAAGATCATTGTTGTCGCAGGTTTTCAAGGGGTTTCTCTTGATGGAAATGTCACAACGCTCGGACGTGGGGGAAGTGATCTCTCCGCAGTGGCGATCGCTGGAGCACTCGAAGCGGATCTATGTGAGATATATACGGATGTAAGTGGTATTTTTACAACTGATCCACGTATCGAGCCAAAAGCGAAAAAGCTTGAGAAGATCTCTTATGATGAGATGCTCGAACTCGCAAGTTTAGGAGCAAAAGTACTTCAAAATAGATCCGTAGAACTCGCAAAGAAACTCAACGTCAATCTTGTTACACGAACAAGCTTCTCTGAAGAAGAGGGAACATTAATTACCAAGGAAGAAAACATCATGGAACAACCATTAGTAAGCGGAATCGCTCTGGATAAAAATCAAGCACGTATCTCTTTGATGGGTGTCAAAGATAGACCTGGAATCGCTTCTGAGATCTTTAACAAACTTGCTCAGAGTGAAGTAAATGTGGATATGATCATCCAAAATAAAGCGCATGATGAGACGACAAATATCGACTTTACTGTGCCAAAAGGGGATCTTCACGATGCAAAAGCTGTGGTAGATGCATTTATCCAAACAGGAGATATTAAAGATGATTCTTACAATGAAGATATCTGCAAGGTCTCTGTTGTAGGTGTAGGAATGAAGTCCCATACAGGTGTTGCTGCAAAAGCTTTTAGCGCTATGGCGAGTGAAAATATCAATATCAATATGATCTCAACATCCGAGATCAAGATCTCTATGGTGATCGATGAAAAGTATGCAGAACTTGCTGTAAGAAGTCTTCATAGTATCTACAACCTCGATAAGTAAGCTCTTTTGATGTCTTCTGATTTTGCCCAATGGAGCTTGGACGCGATACGTTCTGAGGAGGGAAGTTTAAGCTGGCTCGAAGAGCAACGCTTTGACTGGACCACCACAACTTCGCAAGCACTTGAGCAGATTCTCGCTGGCAAAACGATCATCCTCGTAACAGATGCCAAAAGAAAGTGGCTTGAGACCTACATCCTCAGCTCACTTAACTCTTCAACACAAGAGCGTCCTCTCTTACCTATTGTAAGTATTGATAGTATCTACTACCATTATAATAATGTGAGTGGAGGGGAGATGATCGATATTGTAGATGATATGATCTCTATCTCTTATAAAGAAGATTGCTTTTTTTGGTATATCGGAAAAGGGGATGATAAAAGAGCTGATGTTGCAAAAAGAAGAGACAATAGTTACTTTTGGATCTTTGATGAAGATTATCATAACTCTTTTACACTCAAATCTTACGATCCACTTTTGGATATCAAGCTTTTACAGCTTTTTCGTCTTTTTAACGCCTCCCTTAATGCTGCCATGTTTGGAGAGGTAGATGTCGCGTCTTGAGAATTTGCAAGGCTATATTCTTATAGCTTCGGATGTAGATGCAGAGTATGAAAGACTCAAAGAGGAACTTCGCCCACATCGTGTAGTAGGATTTATTCGAGAGAAGTTTCTTGTTGAAGATGCTAAAGCAGTGATCGCTGAGGCGTATATCAGTGAAGCGGATGTGAAATATATTATCCTCGGTGCTTATGAATTTAACTCTGTCTCGCAAAATGCTTTGCTCAAAGTGCTTGAAGAACCTCCACGGAATATAGAATTTATTCTCATAGCTCCTACTAAGTCTGGTTTGCTCCCAACGGTGCGCTCACGTCTTCCAATGCGCAAAGGGGAGACCTCTCATATCATAGGTAAACTCGATATCAATCTCGCTCGAATAGATTACGCACAGGTATTTGCATTTTTAAAAGAGCATGCGCGGATCAAGCGTGTCGAAGCCAAAGCACTCGTAGAAGCTCTTTATCATAGAGCAACGGTTGTGGATAAGCTCATCTTAAATGAACTACAACTTGAAAACTTTGATAAAGCCTATCGACTCTTGGAACTCAATGCAAGAGCGCAAAGTGTATTAGCGATGCTTTTGATGAGTTTTGTACAGGAGAGATAAGATGCAGGTGGAAAAACTATCCAATACGATTGATATAAAAAAATATCTCTTTCATCTTGGTGTCGATGGTGGTGGGATAGATATCCTCGCTTCCAAGGCTAGTTCTCATCTTCTTTTGATACGCGGGATGCATGTAGGTGCTGCGAATATTCTCAAACAAGATGCCCTCTCTATTGGTGCTGATCTGGCCGTACCGCGTGGAACGGTGATCGCTAAAGAGAAGTATGTAGATTGTCTTTTAATTGCAACACAAAAACAGCTTCAAACCCTTGCACGCAAAGAACTCGCACAACCTTTTGGTCTCAAAGAGCTTGCTAAAAGATTCAAACAATATGCTAGTGTGCAAGCACCTCGGAATGTAGAGCTTATGGGTGTACTCAATGCCAACGATGATAGCTTCTTTTCCCAGAGTCGTTTTGAAGCAAAGAATGCACGTGAAAAGATTGAGAAAATGATAGAAGATGGTGCAGATATCATAGATATCGGCGGTGTCTCATCGCGCCCTAACTCTATAGTGGTGAGTCCTAAAGAGGAGCTTGCGCGTGTCAAAGAGATCTGTGATATTATCAAAGAACACAAGCTTTATGAAAAGGTCAAATTTAGCCTTGATAGCTATGAGCCCTCGGTGATCTCTTATGCACTTGAGAGTGGCTTTCATATCATCAATGATATTACAGGACTCACAAACGATGCTGTGTGTAGCTTATGTGCGCAGTACAATGCAAAAGCGGTGATCATGCATATGCAAGGAACGCCTCAGACGATGCAAAAGGCACCTCATTATGAGAATATCCTCACTGAGGTGGGTGCTTTTTTTGAACAACGAATTCAAAAAGCAGAGTCGTTTGGGATCAAAGATATTATCTTGGATGTAGGGATAGGTTTTGGAAAAACACTTGAGCATAACTTGATGCTCTTGTGCCATCTAGAGCACTTTTTGGTCTATGATAAGCCTCTTTTAGTTGGGGCTTCTAGAAAGTCTATGATCGATGCGATCAGTCCTTCAAAAATAGAGGAGAGACTAGGGGGAACTTTAGCGATCCACCTTGAGTCTTTGCGAAATGGAGCCTCTATCATTCGAGCCCATGATGTAGCCGAGCATCATCAGGCGATCAAAGTCTATCAGGCTATGCATAGCCTATAGCATGATCCCTTTGATCATATAAAAGAGTATTGCAGCAAGCGTCGCAGCAGCAGGTACAGTGATAATCCACGCGGCTACAATCTTTTTGATGGCATCTCTTTTGACAAACTCAACTTTTTTAGCTTGTTTGATCGTCTTCTTGCTTGATTTGATAAGCTTCTCTTCATCTGCGATCAATTTATAAAGGTCTACGATTCTTTCATAGTCCTCTTTTGATTTTGCCTCTTTCGCTTCAAGGTTTGAGAGTTCTGCTTCATACGCATGGAGGGTTCTTTTCTCATCTTTGATCATGTTGATCTTATTCTCTATTGTTGTACTCTTGTCTGTTTTTTCAAGCCACTCACGTAAAAAACCAACACCAAAAACCCCACCGATAGCAATGTGAGTAGAACTAACTGGAAGTCCAAGCTGGGAAGCTACGATAACAGTGATCGAAGCAGCCATAGCGATCGAAAAAGCTCTGATCTGGTCAAGCTCTGTGATCTCACTCCCTACCGTTCTAATAAGCTTTGGTCCATATAAAGCAAGACCAAGAGCAATACCTAAAGCTCCCACACCCATCACCCATAATGGAATAGAAGCTTTTGTAGAGATACCACCATGGATGATCGCATCATTGATCGCTGCGAGTGGTCCAATAGCATTTGCAACATCATTCGCTCCATGTGCAAAGCTTAATAGTGCAGCTGCAAAAATCAAAGGGATCGTAAAAAGTGTATTCACTGATTTTTTAGTATTTTCTAAGCCTCTTGCGCGGGAGCGTAATCTTTTGCGAACTGTAAAATAAGTGATCAAAGCAATAGTAAGCCCAACTAGCGCTGCAGTAAAAAATGATGGCTTGGATACCACCTCAAAAGAGAAAAATGGGAGAAGGTTGAGGGACTCAATGATGTTTGGCCAAATCTTTTTAAGACCCTTAAGGATAAGATAAGTAACAAAAGCCCATGCCATAATAGAGACAAAAACAGGGACCCATTTTTTTGCTGAAGTAACTTTGTCTTCTTGAAACACAATAGATTTTTTGATCGAAAACAAAAAAGCGGCCGCGATTAGACCACCTAAAACAGGAGAGATGACCCATGAAGCGGCGATCTGTCCCATCGTTCCCCAAGAAACGATGCTAAATCCTGCAGCAGCTATTCCCGCTCCCATTACACCACCTACGATTGAGTGTGTTGTAGAAACAGGTGCGCGCATCATTGTCGCAAAATTGAGCCAGAGTGCGGCAGCCAAAAGTGCCGCCATCATTGCCCAGATAAATGGGTCTGCATTGCCATGAAAAGTAGAGATATCAATAATCCCACCCTTGATCGTCTTGACAACTTCCCCACCTGCAATTATAGCCCCTGATGCTTCGAAAATAGCAGCGATGATGATCGCTGTTGTCATGGTCAGCGCGCGGGAGCCTACGGCAGGTCCGACATTGTTAGCAACATCGTTTGCTCCGATATTGATCGCCATATATGCACCGATAAGCGCAGCGATCGCTAGGAACATATTGTTTGGAATTCCGCCATTGCTGAGAAAACTGTAGGTTAGAACACCAATCATAAAAAACAGAGCAAAACCTAAGCGAGTTAAGTCTGCGCCACTTTTTTTGAGTGCCTCTTTTTCTAATTTTTTTATTGTACGGATCTCCATAACAACCTCTTTGGAAAATTTTGTGTAATTATACCTTGAAGAAGTTTAGTTATGGGTTAGAGTTTAGACTTTGTGGAGTTCGTATTTTGTGTAGATATCGATCGCTTCTTCGGAGTTTGAATAGCTGAGTACTTCACGTATGAGCTTTGCTGCCTCAGCCCGATTACCACCCGCTTCACCCATTGCATAGATCTCTGCAAGGGTTATTTTCGCACTTGCTTCTCCCGCCTGACTTGCGGGTAAAAGATAGTATGCAGCTTTGTCAAAGTCTTGAGGTACACCCATAGCATTTGCATAAGCAAATCCAGCACTTACTTGAGCAGGAGTGATACCTGCCTCTGCTGCGATAGTATAATAGTGAGTAGATTTTTTAAAATCACGCTCTATACCCTCACCATTATAATACATAACACCCAGAGCAAATGCACACTTTGCCTCGCTCTCATTTTGGATTAAATATTCAAAAGCTTCTTTATGTTTCCCTGCTTCATAAGCATTCATTCCAGCGTTGTAATAATCGATTGCCATCTATTTGTTTCCTTTGATATAGGCTTTAATGATCTCTTGACGCTCTTGGGGTCTATCTCCACCACTTCGGCCAAGAGTCGGTACAGATTCTAGTTTTCTGATAGTCTGCATTGATTCTTGTGTTGCCTGACCAAAGATAGTGTGGTAGCCGTTGAGCCAAGGTGTCGTATTTGTGGTGATAAAAAACTGACTTCCATTTGTATGGGGGCCTGCATTTGCCATAGCGAGAATGCCCGCTTTGTCAAATACTTTGCCTTGAAATTCATCTTTGAATTTTCCTCCCCAAATACTCTCTCCACCCATACCACTTTCAGTTGGATCACCACCTTGGATCATAAAGCCTTTGATAATACGGTGAAAAGCTATACCATTGTAGTAGCCATTTTTGACATGAGTCGTGAAGTTCTCAACTGCAAGGGGGGCAATATCAGAGAAAAGATGAAGCTCGATATTACCTTGTGTAGTTTCAAGTATGACAGTTTGTTGTGTACTTTGCCCACTGAGTTGAAGAGTTAGACAGAGAGTTAATAAGAGAAATATTTTTTTCACGACTCTTCACTTTCTTCAAAAGTCAAGCAAACAGAATTGATACAGTAGCGAAGACCTGTTGGTTCTGGTCCATCAGGAAAAACATGCCCTAAATGTGCATCACAAGTACTGCAACGCACTTCAGTTCGAATCATTCCATGACTTATATCCTTGATCTCAGTAATGGCATCTTCGATCGATTCATAGTAGCTTGGCCAGCCTGTTCCCGAATCAAACTTTGTATAGGATTCAAAAAGAGGCGCATCGCAACACACACATCTATAAATTCCATCTTCACTATGGTGATAAAACTCTCCAGAAAAAGGAGCTTCTGTGCCATGTTCACGACATACCTGATAGGCGAGGGGGCTAAGTTGTGCTTTCCACTCTTGTGGAGTTTTGCTGATTTTTGTACTCACTTTGAAATTCCTTTATCACTTCACACTCTTCTTCATAGACCAGATAGAGTGAATCTGTTGCTATATATTTTGCATAGTCTAGACGCATTTTTTCTGTTTGACAGATATCTAGCAAGATCACAAACTTTGCATGAAGACCGCTTATCTGCTCATAGGTAGATAAAACAAGAGAGTCGAGTTTTTGATCGATTAAATTTTTAGAACTATCTAATAATATAGCTTTATCCCTGATAAAAAATTCGAGGTCGTCATTTAATTTCTCTTTACTTAAGCTATTTGAAACAACGAGGATATCTTTGGCATCATGTTGTTTGAGAATTTTCGCTATGAGGTGAAGTGTTTTAGCAAGTTCATTTCCTTGTTCAAAGAAAACCTGGGTGTGCAAACTATGATATATCTCAGAGAACACAAAATCGGTATCTTCCTTTTCTTGGTTTGTGACAAGTAAAAGGGTAGATTTTTCTTGAATATGATGCAAATAAGCGATGAAGTTTTCTCCAAGAAGTTCAGAGTCATCACAGAGTATCAAGTCAGAGATATGAAAGCTACTTTTCATAAGCCTGTCTTCGATAACAAGGGTGTCCTCTACTAAAGGTCTTTTGAGCTTTGAAAGATGCTTATTAACTAACTCCAGTGGAGTGATAATATGAATCGAAGTGATGTCGAGTTCGACAATAGCATGTTCTATAGTATTGATAAGCTTTTGTTTGAGGATATCACAAGCGAGCGTTGTTGGTTCAATAATAGTGATATCAAGATGAGGATTTTTGAGTTTTTCAAAAATTGCCTTGAGAAGAAGCACACTCGTTTTTCCTCCACTTGTTTTAGAGAAGAGAGTATGATGGGATGTAAGCTTTGCATCGATAAAATCTCTTTGTTCTTGTGTACATAAGCTTAAAGTTCCATCATCATGACAGATGATATACTGGATCAGTAGATTTCCAATAATATCAGCTACTTTTGGGAGTGTTGGCGTAGCTTTTTTTACATCTCGTAGCTTTTGGAGTATCGAGTCTTTTGAACTGTCGTTGAACATTACGCGTTCACGGGGTAAAAGCTCTTTGAATGAAATATCTAAGTGCTCATATTCATCAGCATTTAAATTTTCCATTAAAAGGAAATTGAAGATCTCTACGCCATCTGTATGTGTGAGCTCATTGAATTTTTTCTTGATAAACTCATGGGTGTTTTCAAATGAGAGTGATTTGTCTGAGACCTCTTGATTCTTTGCCTTTGTGATGGTTGCATTTTTTAAATCATCATAGGACCATTCTTTGTATTCAAACAGATAAAGACCACGATTGGGATCCAAGATAAAGAGTGGGACAAAAAAGGCTTTGTTGTGATGAAAGATCGTTTTGTTCTCAAACAAAAGAAGCTTTTTCTCTTCGCATATCTCTTTTAGCTTTTTGACAAGTAAAGAGTCTGGAAGTTGAAGGTCTTGTTTGTTTTTTTTAAAGAGTGAGTTAAAGAATGTAAAATTCATGAGGAAAGATTTAATTTGTCGTCAAATGACGACAAATTAATAATTATTTGCCAGCTGCAACACGGTCTTTAAGACCTTTACCAGCTTTAAATTTAGGAACCATTTTATCTTGAGTCGTATAAGTTTTATCAGTACCTGGAACTTTACCACTTTTACCTTTTTGTAAAGATGATTCAAAACTTCCGAATCCAACTAAAGAAACATTTTCTTTTTTTACAAGTGCTTCAGTTACAGCATCTGTAAATGCTTTAATAGCTGCTTCAGCTTCAACTTTAGTTTTGTAATTACCGCTAGCTTGTACTAATTCAACGAATTGAGCTTTATTCATAAATTTACCCTTGGATTAAAATTTTGTGAAACTACTCCCCACTAGACCCCAAAAGCCTTTGTATGTGGCAAATAATTCAGCTACGGATACTTTATAGTTTATTTCCTTAAATGTTTCTTCTTTTTAGTAAAAAGTGTCAATAAATGTGAAAAATTTGTTTTTTTACCCCCATATTTACTACCTTTGAGGAGATATTTAAAAGAGAAGTCGAATTTTTTATAGATAATTA